>CAYZHV010000151.1:0-9395 GCA_964478055.1 uncultured Spirochaetaceae bacterium
TTACTCCTTTATTCTACAAAGACAGCGGAACCGGGGCAACTGCTTCAGCTAAGCTCGCGGATTCAAACAGACCCGCCGGGAAATCGAGGGTGAACCAGGAAGTTGACGGTGGTGCCCAGGGATCTCTCCCGCCTGCAGGCTGGAGCCGAAGGATGTCTGGTTTAGAAACGCCACATCCGCGCCCACGGCGACGATGCGGACCCTTTGATCACCGACGAAACATCGGCTGCACACCCCGGTTCGCCTCCAGCTGCTCTTGGGATAGGCGCCCGCGCTCTACCATGATTTCCATGATGACTCCCATTCGGTCGAGCCAGTAGGGAGGGACCTGGCCAGTCTCGGCGTGCTTTGACAGAACGTGGGGACTTCTGATAATCGAGGCGAGCCAGACCGCCTGGGGCACGGAGAGCTCCGACGGTGTGGTGCCGAAGTAGCGCTCCGCGGCCTCGGCGATGCCCCGGATTCCGGGGCCGAACTCGATGATATTGAGGTAGATCTCCAATAGGCGCTCTTTGCCTGCCGCTTCGGAGAGATTGGCAAGGGCCAGGAGCCCGAGTTCCTGGATTTTGCGAGCGAGGACCCGGTCGCCGTCGAGAAAGAGGTTTTTCGCCAGTTGCATGGGAATGGTGCTCCCTCCGACGACGATCTGCCCTTCCTCTAAGTTACGCTCGGCCGCGTAGGTAATTGCACGCCAGTTCACGCCGTTGTGGCGAAAGAACTCTCCGTCCTCCGCGGTGACCACGGCTCCGATCAAGGCCGGAGCTATCTCCTCATAGGGGACAAAACGGTAGCTCCTATCGGGGATGCCCCCGGCGGCGAGGGGGCCGATTCGCGGTAGAACAGCCGGGTTGGCCCGGAGGGGTCCCTCGGGGATCGTTATGAGCCGAGTAAAGCCGCTCTCTTCATCCCGGAGGCCGAACCAAAAGGGCCCGGAGAGTGCCCGGACGTCGTAGGCGGGGTCGATCTGGGTAATTTCAAATCCTTCAACACGACTCTGCTCCTCCCAGCCGGTCCAGGAGAGGCGATGCAGTGGCGCTTCCAGAGATATCTCCCAGGAGAGGGAACCTTCGATGTCGACTCCCTGGAGAGGTCCGAGAAGGGCTGTCGGCACGCTCTCAACAACATCGTCTACCGGCGTGGGCGGAAGCTCCAGCTCCAGGTCGACCCTGCCGGGGGCGGAAAAGGAGATCTCTCCCTCTCTTACGTTGAGTCCTCTCAGGACCGGGCGGAAGTCGAGCTCCACCGCGCCGACCCGGAGGCTCCCTTCGGTGACGGTGATGGCACCCCGGAGATTTCGGTCCTCCGGTGCCCCTCCGCCAATCGGCGGTGGATCGGTTGTTCCGGGGACGCGCCGAGCAAGACGGGGTGGCGGCACCGGCGCCGCTGTATCGATCTCAGCGGAAAAGTCGTAGCTGATCTCTACGGGGCCGATCGGGTCCTCGGCGATTCGTCTGTTGCGGATGGTAAGCTCTTTCGCTTCGAAAGTCCCCGCGATCGATGCTCTCTCTTCGCTCTGGACTTGCAGCAGAGCCTCTCCGGAAAGGGTGCCCTCGGAAACGCTTCTTGCGCCTTCCCAGGCGAGGGGAAGCTGATCTATCTCCACCCTCGCCCTGCCTGGTACGGCTCCTCCGCTCTCGAGCTCTCCGGAAAGCATCACCTCCTCGGCGCCAAGACGGACTGAAGAGTTCCCCACTGAGACCATCAACGGAGGCAGCTTTTCGACTACGGATACGCTTCTCCTGAGAAGCGTCTCTATCCTGTCCAGGGGTGTTACCCCATTTGCCTGTGCGTCCCCGCCAACCAGGGATGAGCCGTTTTCGACTCCCTCGGTATAGGTAACTTCTCGGGCTCCCCCGCGTGCAAGACTGACCTGGATGCCAGGAGTCTCCACGAGAATGGGGGAGGAAGCGGTGGCGCCTCGCAACGTCAGCGTCGGCGTGGAAAGGCGAAATCCCTCCCTCCGGAGCTCGAGGCTAAGGTCCTTGGCCTCGAATCGCTTAATAGCGCTGAGGATCTCCGGTAGAGATCGCTCACCGTTTAGGAGCCCGAGGGCGCCCGCAACTGTCACGGAGAGTCGGATCTCTTCTGCTTCACTTCCCGGAATGCCGGGGAGCGCTCCGGTGCTGACCTCTTTGAGGGTCACTCCCAGTGGAAAGAGACGCAATCGGAGCTTCTCGTACTCCACCGGCCCCGGGAGTTCCCTGAGCGTCGTTGCGACTTTATGCCGGGCAGCGAGGACCGTTCCAACTGCTATTCCAGCTATGACAATCCCAACCACTCCGGCAATGAGACCCAGGAGAGCGGGACGACGAATCATAATCATCACCGGCAATAATACCGAAAAGGGGGGAGAAATCGTAGCCTCTAAATGGGTCGATGGAGAAGGACGGAAAGCAGCGGGGCCGTGGTCCCCTTTTGCACCCCTCGACGCCGTCGACAATACTATTCAAACCGAGTCTTTCCCGCTAATCTTAGGGCCTCAACCCGAACAACATTTGAGGATGGACTCGCAAGATGGAACAACTACAGCGGAAATACGGCTTCTGGACTGCCACGGCCATGGTGGTGGGCATTGTTATTGGCTCCGGTGTCTTCTTCAAGGCGGATGACGTTCTCTTCGCCGCCGGTGGTAGCCTTCCGGTGGCGATTCTCGCCTGGATTATCGGTGGCGGTATCATGGTGATCACTGCCTACACTTTCTCACTCATCGCAACCCGGATAGAGAAGGTGAACGGCCTGGTGGATTACTTCGAGGAAGCCTACGGAGAGAAGGCGGCGTACCACGTGGCGTGGTTTATGACCTTTGTCTACTACCCGACTCTCGTGGCGGTGCTCGCCTGGGTCTCGGCGAACTACACTGTGGGGCTCTTCGGCCTGGAGCAAGGTCTCTGGGTCATCTCCGCAGCGTACCTTCTGTTCTTCTTTCTCTTGAACGTCTACTCCCCGGTCCTCGCCGGGAAGTGGCAGATCTCAGCGACGGTAATCAAATTGATTCCCCTTGTTCTTGTTGCAGTATTCGGAACTATTGCCGGGCTTTTTACCGGACAGACCGTTGAAAGTTTCACGAACGCCGCGGGAGCGATCGCCGCCGGCGGCGGGGGACTTGCGGTGGCCACCTTGGCCACGGCCTTTGCCTACGAGGGGTGGATAATCGCCACCACCATCAACGCGGAGCTCCGGGACTCGAAGCGAACCCTACCGAAGGCATTGGTGGTGGGGACGATCGTGGTGGTCCTGGTCTATCTCTTCTACTACCTCGGGATATCGGGGGTGCTCTCCAACGAGGCAGTTCTAGAGGCTGGAGATCAGGCGCCGGTGGAGGTCATGAGCCTCATCTTCGGTCGTCTGGGCGGAAGCCTTCTGACGGTCTTCGTCATCATCTCCTGCCTTGGGACCCTGAACGGCCTCATCATGGGATCGGTCCGGGGAATGTACTCGATAGCCTCCCGAGATCTCGGCCCTCGACCAGGATACTTCAAGGTGGTCCATCCCGGCACCAATAGCACCCACCGTTCGGCCCTCCTCGGGTTCATCCTTTCAGCTTTCTGGATGGTCGTCTGGTACGGCAATTTCGCCGGCTGGTGGGGTGGCTTCATGGATATCTCCGAGCTCCCGATCGCCTTTCTCTACGTGATCTACATCTTGATCTACGTCTGGATGATTCGGAAGCTCGACTATCTGCACGCCTTCGGGCGCTACGTCGCCCCGGCGTTATCGGGCCTCGGCTCCCTCTACATCATCTTCGGAGCGGTTCAGAAGGCGATGTTTCTCCACTTTCTTGCTCTGACGCTGGTAATAGCCCTGGTAGGCTTTTTTCTAATGAACGCGAAGGCACGAACGGGAGCGGGTCAGTAGCTCCTCTCTAAGACTGTGGCGCGGATCGGTGGAGCCGGCTCAGTAGGAAGATCCCCCCTATCGCCCCGGCGGCCAGAAGCAGGAGTCCTCCGATGCTCGTGGGAATCGAGCTTCTCCCGGCTACGTCCACAACCGCGCCGACCATCGGGGGAAAAATCACCCCGCCGATTCCGCCGCCGGCGACGACGAAGGAGGAGACTCGCTCGGAGTTGTCTCGAAAGCGCGTGGCTATCCAGGCGAGGCCGACGGGAAACATGGGTCCCATGGCGAGTCCCGCGAGAGCGTAGGCCGCCGGAGCCAGGGGCAGATAGTGGGCAAGGGCAGCGGCGGCGATTGCCAGGGTGATACTGCCTGCAAGTATTCTCGATGGTCTGACCTTGGCGCCCACGGGAACGGCGAGGAGCCTTCCGGCGGTGAGAGCTACCCAGAAGAGAGATGTGAGTCGGGCTGCTGGGGCGGGGTCAAAGGTGAGGGTGAGGTGCGTGGGTATCCAATTGGAAAAGGATGTCTCGGACCCGACGTAGAAGAAGTATAGAAGCAGAAAGAGGGATACTTCGCCAAGAGCCCTAAAACCTCGGGGAAGGGGAATCGTCTCCTGTGCCCCCGCTTCTTCGGGAGCCGGCTGAAGCAGAAAGAGGAGCAGCACAACCGCGGAGACGCCGCCTCCGATAAGAAAGGCGGGCCAGTAGCTGTTTCGGGCCACGAAGGGAGAAGCGATCACCGGACCGATCATGGAGCCGACGCTGAACAGGGCGTTGAGGAGGCTCAAGGCGGAGGCGGCGTAGGTGGGATAGACCCGAGCAATGAGAAAGTTCAGGGAGACGAGGCCGCCGAAACCAAGACCCAGGAGCGTAGTGGAGACGAGAACCAGAGCCCAGGTGGGGCTCACCGCAATACCGAGATAACCCACGGTCAGTAGGGTCGCTGCGGTAATGACCACCGGAAAGGCGCCGAAGCGCCGACTGAGAAAGCCGCTCACCGCGACGGCAACTGTGGCGCCGGTGAAGTGGAGCGCCGTAATCGTGGCTACCGACGCGGCGGTGAGACCGAACTGCGCCCGGAGGACCGGGTAGAAAGGTCCGTACATCGACTGGGAGATGCCCATGGCGATAAAGGCGAGGCAGCTCGAGAGAAAGAGAAGAAGCTTCTGCCGGGAGTGAGAGATTGATGCTAGGAACCCCATGAAGTCGAAAGTCTCACCGACTCCGGGAATGGTGTCAATGCGGTCTTCCTGACTGTCCCCTTGCAAAATCGGGCCCGCCGTGGTGGGGTACTGCAATGATCAGCTACATCGTTCTCGTCGCTCTTGCAGGAGTTGTCGCTCTTCTCTTCTACCGCCGTACCCAGTGGCATCAACGTACGCGGGAACTCCGATCACGGATACTCTCGGGGCAGGAAGCGCCGGGAGACCGGTACGACCCGGCTATTCTCGCTGAGCTTCCGCCGCCGGTGAAACAGTACTTCGAGACGGTCCTTACAGAAGGACAGACGGTGGTGGCGTCGGTGCAGATGACCCAGAAGGGAACCTTTAATATGAGCGAGACCGGCGAGGTGTGGCGCTCTTTCGTGGCGGAACAACTGGTTGTGAGTAGACGTCCGGGCTTTCTCTGGCATGCGAGAATGCGTATCCTCCCGGGCTTTTCGGTGCGTGTGCACGACGCTTATGCCATTGGAGAGGGGGTGCTCACGGTCTCTCTTCTCGGAGCGCTGACCATCGCGGAAATGCGCGATCACCAGAGTGTCGCTCAGGGGGAGCTCTTTCGCTACCTGGCGGAGGCGGCGTGGTATCCTACGGCCCTCCTTCCGAGCTCCAACCTCACCTGGTCACCCGTGGACGACCGCTCCGCCATAGCGACCCTCACTGACGGCGAGGTGCAGGTGAGCCTGCTCTTTCGGTTCTCTCAGGATAATCTGATCGAGTCCGTCCGGGCGGAAGCCCGGGGACGAGCGGTGGGCGGCAAGACCATCCCCACCCCCTGGGAAGGGCGGTGGCAGGCGTATGAGTCCCGGGACGGGATGCTTGTTCCTACCGAAGGAGAGGTTTCGTGGCTCTTGCCGGAGGGGCGCAAGCCGTACTGGCGCGGGACGGTTACGGGGATTCAATACCAGTTCGCCGAGTAGCAGCTATTCCCGTGACGAATCCGATCTGTGCTATAACAGGAGGAATCATGAGCAATCTGATCCACACAACCGCCGAACGACTTGCCGGTGAGATCGGTTCGAGACCAGTCGGGACCGAGGAGAATGAGAAAGCCCAAGGCTATCTGGCAGGAGTGGCCCGGAAACTGGGCTACAAGATCGAGGAGCTTCCTTTCGATTGCCGTCGCTGGGAGTTTGGAGACTCCTCCCTCCGGATTGGGAGCCGGAGGGTCTCGATCCATCCGGGCCCATTCTCGCCGGAACTGAGAGGCCCATTCCCGCTCCGGGTGATTGAGACTCCCGAGCAGCTGCGCCGAGAGACGTTCCAGGGTGAGTTCCTCCTCCTTCGCGGAGCCCTGGCCGAAGAGCCGCTGATGCCGAAGGATTTCCCCTTCTACTATCCCGAAGAGCACAAAGAGATAGTCGATCTGCTCCAGGAGAAGCGTCCCGCAGGCGTCATCGCTCTAACCGGTAAACACCCGCTCTGCGGACTCGATCCGTACCCCCTCTTCGAGGACGGCAACCTCCAGATCCCGAACGCTTACGCTCGGGCTGAGGGCTTTCCGGAAGGGGATCACTGCGAGGTGGACCTGATATCCTCTTCTCTTCCGTCCACCGGTAATCAGCTTGTTTTCTCTCGGGAGGGAGCGGCGGAGAAACGCATCGTGCTCTGCGCCCACGTGGACACAAAGTACGAGACTCCCGGAGCTCTGGATAACGCCGCGGGAGTGGCCACGCTTCTAAGAGTGATGGAGCTTCTTGCCGATGTGGATCTGCCGTTCTCTCTCGACCTGGTCCCCTTTAACGGAGAGGAGTACTACGAAGTATCAGGGCAGCTCTCCTATCTCGCTTACCGGAACCCCTCGGTGGACAACACGGCCCTGGTGGTGAACCTCGATGGCCTCGGCCACCGAGACTCCGCGAACGCCTTCTCCTCCTACAACCTCTCGGAAGAGGCTGAGTCGAGACTGGACAACATCCTCCACGGCACCGGTCGGGCGGTACGAGGAGATCAGTGGATAGCCGGCGATCACAGCATGTTCGCCTTTCAGGGGATTCCCTGCGTCGCCGTAACCTCCTCCAATCTCATGGAGACGGTTCTCGGACTAACCCACACCCCGGCGGACAGCCTGGAGGAGCTCGACACGGAGATACTCGAAGGGGCGGCGAAAAGCGTAGCGGAGATCCTGCGCTCCTGGGAAGCGTGAGGAACCCGTGTCAGGCCCGGTGTCGGGCTTAGTGTCGGCGCGCCCGGCCACTATCCCCGACGCCGGGATAGCAGGTCTCGTGAGGAGTTTTCGCCTCCAGGCTATCGGCGCCGGCGACAAATGGCTGTCGCCGGTGATACCGAAAGAGATCGCCTTCTACCGCTCCTTCTTGATTTCGCGCTGGATCTGAGCGATGCGCTTCCACTTTTTCTGCTCCTCCGCAGCGGCGCGCTCGTCCCTCCGCCGGTGGAGGTAGGCGAGCTCCTTCTGATACTCGAGATAGCGCTCGTACCGTTCCATGGGGAGCTCTCCAGTTGTTAGGGCTTCTTGAATCCGGCAGCCCGGCTCCCCGTTGTGGGCGCAGTCGGAGAAGCGGCACTCCCGTGCAAGCTCCTCGATCTCCGGAAAAGCGACGCCGAGCTCATCTCCCTCGCCCCAGAGCTGTAGCTCCCGGAGGCCGGGAACGTCCGCGAGGATCGCTCCGGAGGGGAGGAGGTAGAGCTCCTTGTGACTGGTAGTGTGCCGTCCCTGTAGGTCCCCACGACGCTGCTCGCCAACTCTTGCGGGACCCGGTTGCTCCTTTGTACCGGAAACTCGGGTGACAAAGGCGTTTACCAGGGCGGACTTCCCAACGCCGCTCTTTCCGAGCATGCCGATAGTCCTACCCGGTTTCGCCTCCCCCAGGAGCTCGTCCAGGCCATCGCCCCGGACGGCACTCACCACGTGGATGTCTACCCCCGGAGCGTTTGTCTCCGCCTCGAGACGGCACCGCTCGATATGCTCCTTCGCTGAGAGGTCCGCCTTGTTGAGTACCACTACCGGCCGGGCCCCTGAGTTCCACGCCGCCAGGAGCGAGCGCTCGAGCATTCCCAGGGTGAAGTTGCGTCCACCGTCGAGACCAAAGACGAGAAAGAGAAGGTCCACATTGGCAGTGATTACCTGCTCCAGGGACTCCTCGCCCGCACTGTTTCGGCGTACCGCCGTACGCCGGGGCAGAATCTGCTGAATCCTCCCTTTTCCCGCCTCGAAGAGCACCCAGTCTCCAGCGGCGGGGTACTCCCCCGGGCCGGCGACCCGATAGGCGAAGGCGCCGGAGACTTCCGCCTCCAGTCGCTTCCCCTCGGGAGCCGTGATGAGCGTGTAGGTGTGACGCACCTGTCGTATCACCCGGGCAGGTTGGAGCTCCGGGGAGCTCTGCTCGATTTCCGCTTGCCACCGGGCGTCCCAGCCCCAGGGTTCCAGTGCCGGGAAGGAAGTCGGCGCCTCAGGGTCGGTGCTTCCTTCGTTGTTACGCTCGTTCTGTTCGTACTCCTGCTTCATTCTAATTTCCTCGATAGTTGCCGCTCCCGTGCCCCGAGGGAAAGAGTGTCTCCAGGGGGAAGGGAAGGCGTGAGAGCGGACGAGCCGCTACTGCCAAAAGGGTCGCTTCGCTGTCATCGCCGGCGATGCGGTTCGCTCGGATGAGGCCACACCGTTCGCACCGATGCAGGATGCTCCACTCGCCGTTTTTCTGGACCCATATTCCGATGGGGACCATTACTCCCCTGCAGCCGGAGCGACGGTCTCCCGGACGGAGGTCGAGATGGAGTGAGTGTAGACAGTGAGGACAGTGGTTTCTGTTCGCCGTTCCGTGGTCCGGTGGCGGTACGGTGAGGCCACAGTTGATGCAAATGAACGTTTCTACCGTCTCTCTGACGTTGGTCGTCTGTCTCGACACGGAGGTATCCCTCGTTCGCGTCACAAAGTTCTCTGGACGGTGAATGATGCTCTGTTCGAGATGAGCGGACGCAGCTATACCGTACTGCGTTGTGACTGGTAGGATTGCTCAGGAAGGAACGGCTCGATCTGGCGGGACGCCGGATTCAACGATGCCGGGCGCACCTATCGCGCCGAACCTCCGAACAGGAGCATCCCTTCTGCAAAAACGGACATTAACGACCTCCTGCTAACGAAAGATAGGTAACGGTAGATCGATTCTTCGCAATAGTCAAGTCGCGCCCATCAGGGTCAAACGAGTCCGCACGGTAGGTTACAGCAGAAAAATCAGTGGATATCGGCCCTTGGCCGCTTGACAAATGGGCAACTCTATCGTAATGTCGACGGTGCCTATTGGTTTTCGTGACTGCGCTCTGTTTCCTTTCCTTCCGTGACAAGGGTTTCAAGACAGATAAGCAACTCGGACCGTGGTGAAAT
>CAYZHV010000152.1:0-9388 GCA_964478055.1 uncultured Spirochaetaceae bacterium
AAGTGTCTGGATGTGCGACTCATAGGCACCTCCTTACACTTCAATCCTACACCCTCTGCTCCCGGGTTACCAACAAGCCGCAGGAGCTCAGTGCTCATCGAGTTCCTTCCGGAGGTACCAGGTGAGAAACTGCGTCAACGGCTCCCAGGCGTGGTTGCCGTAGCCCCCTGCTTTCAGATAGGCCCGGGGGATTCTCCGCTCCTCGAGGAAGTTGTAGACGAGCTGATCCCGCTCCATCATTTGACTGAGGGAGAGACGAATACCTCCGGAAGAGGGAAGCTCGTCTCGTTCGTAGGGATCCGCACCGTAGAGGATTATAGCCAGGTCGGGCAAACCGAAGCTCTCCATCTGCTCGAGGCCGTGGGCAAGAAGCGGCACGTAGGCGTCCTCTTCCTTGACGTCCACCGGAATGTCCACGTCGCTCGGCACGTGAGATGGGTGAAGGGAGCCGTCGGGGAGGTGCTTCGGCCGATCCATGGGCCACCCCCTGGACATGTGAATACTCAGGGTGCGTATTGTTGGATCGTCGAAGGTTAAGGCCGAAGTCCCGTCCCCCTTATGAACGTCCAAATCGATAATCCAAACGGTGGACGCGAGCCCCTTGAACTGGGAGGCCCTGGCGGCGATTACCGGATCGTTGACGAGACAGAAGCCATCCCCGGTGGCACGCTTGGCGTGATGCATCCCCCCGCCAAGGAAGAAGCAAGAACCGTCCCGCAGAGCGTGCTCGCAGGAGGCGACGCTCCCGGCGGTGGTAATGAGAGCGTACTTCACCATTTCCGAGAGGGGGCGATTTCCGTGGTGAGGATCGTAGCGGTGGTAGTGCCCCTGCCGATCGATGAGCTCGTAGGTCTTGATAACCTCTTCCTCCGCGCTCTCACCGAGGAGCCGATCCACATAGGCCGGGTCGTGGACGAGCTCAACAAACTCTCGCCCCACTGGCTCTCCCGGAGCCGTGTAGAGCCATTCATCCTTTCGGGGGCCAAAGTGGGGATCCGCCATGAGACGCTCGAGAGTCCGCTTTACCGAGCTCGGAGAAATTGGTATGGCGATTCCGTACTCAGTCATGGGGGGTCGGGAAACAGGTTCAAAGAGAATCACGGGCGCAGTATACGGCGGGAAACGGGACGGGGGCAATCACGTTGCCCTGAGTGGTTCCCGATAGCTACCTTTCCCTCAGGAGGTGGTGGTGCTTCATCCTTTGGAAATCTACAACGAGAGTACTCGGGAGGTTCACGAGGAGCTTTCGGACTTTCCTCTCGAACCGATCTCGGGCTCTCTCCCGGCGAGTCTCGAGGGAGTCCTCTACCGGAACGGACCCGGCCGGCTCTCACATCACGGGTACCGGTACGACCACCTCTTTGACGGCGATGGCATGGTACAACGCTTTCGGATATCCAAAGGTGAGGTGCGCTACACAAACCGCTATGTTCGAACCCGGGAGTTTCTGGAGGAAGAGAAGGCTGGGAAACCGCTCTATCGGAGCTTTGGGACCAATCTCCCCGGGGGCTTTCTGCGCAACGGCCTCAGGATGCACTTCAAGAACGCCGCGAATACCCATGTGCTCCTGAACGAAGGGCGCCTCTTTGCTCTCTGGGAGGCAGGAGCCCCGCACGAGCTCGACCCGATCAGCCTGGAAACCCGGGGTCTCGCCACCTTCGACGGCGTTCTCGATCCAAAGTACGCCGGAGAGCGAGCCATGGGCGTAGGCCGCCCCTTTGCCGCGCACTACCGAAGGGAACAGGGGACCGGGGATACCCTGAGCTTCGGCCTCTCTCCGGGGCTCAAGCAGCGCCTCCTGCTCCATCGGCTAAACTCCCAGGGCTCCCTGAAGCAGCCGGTGGAAATCGATCTCCCCCATCTCTCCTTTGTGCACGACTTTGTTCTAACCGAGGCGGGAGAGCGTATTTTCTTTCTCGTGCCGGTCTCCTTTGGCGTCGGCGCCGCCTTTGCGGGCCTGGCTACCCCCGTCGGTTCCATCGTGAGCCGAGATGAGGGCACAACGATCCTGGTCGTCCAGGGGGAAGAGCCAGTGGCTCGACTGGAAGCCGATCCGTGCTACGTCTTTCATTTTGTCAACGGCTACAGAGAAGGCACGACCTACGTCGTCGACCTCTGCAGGATGGACGCTTTTCCATCGGCGGAGGACGTCAAAGCGCTTCTTAGAGATCGGGTGCCGGAAAATCCGATGTACGGCTTCCTCACCCGCTACCGCATTGATCCCGCTTCCGGCGCGGTAGAGCGGGAAAAACTCTTTGACCACCCCATGGAGCTCCCGGCGGTCAATCCTACTGTTTCCGGAAGACCACACCGGTACGTCTGGTCGATAGCCGGAGACCCGGAGCGGCACACCGCGGAAGGGACAATACACGGGATAGCCAAATTCGATGTGGAAAGCTCCACCGCCGTATATCGGAGCTTCTACCCGGACTTCCCCGGAGAACCGGTCTTTGTTCCGGCCTCCGACGACTCGGGAGCTGAGGACAGCGGATGGCTACTACTCCTGCTGTTCAACGTTCAGGAGCGAAGAACGGAGCTGCTGCTCCTGGAGGCGCAAACTCTAGAGGAGCGCTTTCGCGCGGCCCTTCCGGTGCCGATACACCTCGGTTTTCACGGTGTCTGGACCGAGGATCCGGCGTATCTCGGTTAAACCCGAGCGAGGAGCCCGCCGTCAACGTAGATGATCTGTCCGTTAACAAAGTTGGAAGCCGGAGAAGCGAGAAAGACAGCCGGGCCGATAAGCTCTTCCGGCTCTCCCCATCGGGCCGCAGGCACCCTCCCTTTCAGCCAGCTGTCGAACTCCTTGTTCTCCCGTAGCGGCTTGGTCAGGTCCGTGGCAAAGAAGCCTGGGCCGATCGCGTTGCACTGAACATTGTGCCTTCCCCACTCCGTTGCCATCTCCTGGGTAAGCATTTTGAGTCCTGCCTTGGCTGAGGCGTAGGCGCTCACGGTGTCACGAGCTACCGCGGAGAGGAAAGAACAGGTATTGACGACCTTGCCTGCTCCCTTCTCGATCATGCCCGGTACCAACCGCCGGGCGAGTAGAAAGGATCCGGTAAGATGCACGTTCAGCATGCTGTTCCACTCCTCCCTGCTCATCTCCAGGAGAGGCGAACGGATGATTGCCCCGGCGTTGTTAAAGAGAATATCCGGTTTGCCGACTTCCTGTTCGAGGGCGGTAACCGCGTTCTCGATGCTCTCCTCCTCGGTTACATCGAAGGGCGCCGCGAAGGCGCTGTGCCCCGCTTTTTTTAACTCTGCCACAGCCGTCTCCACGGTCTCCCGGCGCCGCCCGTTGATAACGACTGTAGCGCCGGCAGCCGCGAGACCCTCCGCCATTGCCCGACCGAGCCCCCGATGAGATCCTGTCACCAGAGCGATTTTTCCCGTGAGATCAAAGAGAGCACTGCTCATTCCATAACTCCTCATTTGGGTCTGCCTGGTTCATCATACGGCGAGCTGAAATCCCGGTCAAAGAGATTACCTGAAGGACCGGTGGCGCTGTCTTTTAGTGAGAAATTAGGTATTCCTCCCATTGTTGAATTCGGTTAGAGTGTCTAGGCTTATAGAGATTATTAATGGTTTAAAAAGAGGCGTGTATGGAAACCCCTGGACTCCACAACGCAATTTATCCCGGTTTTGACAGAGCGCTGGTGGAGCGAAGCTGGACATATTTGTGCACCTCTGGTTCCACCAGGGTCTATGACAGCGAGAATGTCCGCTCCCAGTGCCTCAAGGAGTATCCCGAGATCGACTGGGAGGAGGAGCTGGTGCCGGCAATCTGCTCCGGCGTCGAGACTGTGCAGAGCCGCCTCGATGCGACGGAGAACGGCGCAGCTCACCCGATGATAATCCACGCCCAGAACCTGGGGGTGAAGATACCCGTCGATCTACGGTACGCCGTGGAAGATCCGAGGGAGGGTATCGCCGCGGTTATGCAGCTTCTTCCCCTCGGCGCTCTTCCCGAGACCATCCGGTTTGGCGACACCGCCTTTCTCCGGGATCAGGCGGGGAAGCAGTACGAAGAAGCGATAGAAGCCCTCAGGATTATCTCGGAACGTAAGCGCCGCTTCTTTACCTGCAATGAGATCGATCACCACATGTTTACGCATGTCTTTGACAACGGCAACTACCATCGGAGTTTTCTGACCGTCGAGATTTAGCGCTCTTCCCTATTCACGTTTGGGGTCAAAAGGGCGATCTTTCACATCATGAGCGAGTCGGTATGGCAGTATCCCAGGCCACCGAGGGTGGAGCGGTGCGGCCGCAGAATACGAGTCTACTTCGACGGCGAACTCATCGCCGACAGTCAACGAAGCCTTCGGGTCCTCGAGACCTCTCATCCACCGACCTACTACATCCCAAGAGCGGACATTCAAATGAAACGTCTCGTCCCGCACCCGCGTCGGACCCACTGCGAGTGGAAGGGAGAGGCCGAGTACTTTACTGTTGAAGGAGAGACCAGAAGCGCCGAGGCGGGAGCCTGGGAGTACGCCACACCTCGCAACGGTTTCGAGGCGCTACGAGGCCATCTCGCCTTCTATTCCGGCGGTATGGACGCCTGCTACGTGGATGAAGAACGGGTAGACCCTCAGGCTGGGAGGTTCTACGGGGGATGGATAACCTCGGATATCAAGGGTCCCTTCAAAGGGGGGCCCGGGACCATGGGATGGTAAAACTCGCCGCGATCCTGTTTCTGCTGCTGATCGGCGCACCCGTCGGTGCCCAGGAAGCTCTCCTCATACCGATCCACGGCCCTATTGACCAGTTTCAGTCAGTACTGGTGCAACGGGGCGTGGAGCGCGCCCTTCGGGAGGAGTTCGACTACCTCGTCCTCGACATCGACACCTTCGGAGGTAGGGTGGACTCGGCCCTCGAAATAGCAAACACCCTCGGCGGCGCTGTCGGGATCACCACAGTTGCCTACGTTGGAAACACGCCCCGGGGACGCGGGGTGAGCTGGTCCGCCGGAGCGCTCATAGCCTTCGCCTGCAATGATATCTACCTCGCCCCGGGCACTTCCATTGGGGCAGCAACTCCGGTTCTCCAGAGTCCTCAGGGACAAGAACAGGCGAGCGAGAAGACCGTCAGCGCCGTCCGAGGACAAATGGCCGCCCTCGCCGAACGCAACGGGCACCCACCCGCGGTGGCTCGAGCGATGGTGGACGCCTCCGTTGTCCTGACTGCGGTGGAAATCGACGGGGAGCTCAGGCTTCTCTCCGCCCCGGAACTCGCTGCCCTGGAGACAGAGGAAGCGGTGGAGATTACTCGCCGGGAGGTTGTCTCCGAAGAGGGCAAGCTCCTCACGCTAACCGCGGGACAAATGGAGCAATACGGCATCTCCAAAGGGAGCCCCCGGAGCCGGGAGGCTCTGGGCGAGAGCCTCAGCGCCTCGGGATTCACGGTCATGGAGCCTTCCGCCACGGACAGAGTTGTCTCGGTCCTCACCAGCTCCGGTTTCACTTCCCTTCTTATTCTTGCGGGACTGGTAGCACTCTTCATGGAGATTACGAGCCCGGGCTTCGGTCTGCCTGGAGCCGTTGCTCTTACAGCCTTTGCGACCCTCTTTGCCTCGAACCTCCTCCTCGGCCGCGCGGGCTCTCTGGAGATTATCCTTTTTGTTCTCGGCGTGGGTCTCCTGATTTTCGAGATCTTCGTCATACCGGGATTTGGTGTTGCCGGTATTACCGGGCTCATCGCTCTGGCCCTCTCTCTCATACTCTCCCTTCAGCGCTTCGTGATTCCGGAATTCTCCTATCAGTGGGAGATTCTCGGGCAGAACGTGATGATCGTTCTCGGCAGCCTCTTCGGGGCGGTGCTCGGCGCCCTACTCCTCGCGATGCTCGTGAAGAACACCCGCTTCTTCTCACGACTCGCCCTTGCGGAGAGTCAGGATGCCTCCGCGGGCTACACCGCCCAGGAGGAATCGGTTTCCGATCGCTACCTCAACCGCGAAGGGGCTGCGGAAACTACGCTTCGACCGGTGGGGAAGGTTCGTCTGGGAAATGAGGTGCTACCGGCGGAAAGCGAGGGGAGCTTTATCGAGAAGGGCACGCCGGTGAGAGTCGTACGAGTCGACGGTAATCGGTTGGTGGTCCGGGAGGTCTAACGTGCCGATATGGGCGCTCTTTCTACTGATCCTTCTCGGATCCTTCGCGATTCTGGGGGAGTTCTTTATCCCCGCCTTTGGCATAGTCGGCATAGCCGGCTTTACCACTGCGGTGGTTGCAGTGGTCCTCGGTTTCTCCCAGCATCCGGATCCCTGGGGGGTAATTCTGCTCCTGACCGCTCTCATCGTGGTGCCCACGGTGGTTCTCGGCGGGTTCCGACGCTTCCCGAAGAGCTTCTTTGGCAAGAGAATGATCCTCGCGACAGATGAGAGCAGCGCCCCCTCGGAGCAAGAAGGCGTAACAACCGGCACCGAGGGAGAAGCGTTGACGGATCTCCACCCAACCGGTGTAGCCCTAATCGGGGGAGAACGAAAGAGTGTCGTTACCGGCGGGGAATACCTGGACGCGGGGACAGTGGTGGAAGTAATCGCCGTCGAAGGTGCCCGCATTGTTGTAAGGAGGAAGAACAATGGCAGTTGAGCTCATCATTCTCTACGTGGTTCTCGGCCTGGTTGCGTTGGGCCTTATCTTTGTCTTTGTCCGCTTCTTCGGGCTCTGGTTTCGCGCACTTCTCTCCGGGGCGCCGGTACCAATTACCCGGATCATAGGTATGTGGCTCAGAAACGTCGATCCCGCGGTGATCGTGGACAGCCGCATCATCCTCGTAAAGGCGGGCATTCCCATGGAGCCGGAGCTCCTGGAAACACACTACCTCGCTCGAGGAGATGTGCGCAGGGTGAGTCAGTCCCTGGTGGCGGCGAACAAGGCGAACATCCCCCTTAACTTTCAGCGCGCCGCGGCAATCGACCTCGCCGGGCGAGACGTCCTGGATGCGGTAAAGACCAGCGTCAATCCCAAGGTTATCGACTGCCCGGACCCGACCAAGGGAAAGGAGGCGATCGAGGCGGTGGCCAAAGACGGTATCCAGCTTCGGGTCAAGGCACGAGTCACGGTCCGAGCAAATATCGAGCGCCTGGTCGGCGGTGCCACGGAAGAGACGATAATCGCCCGGGTTGGCGAAGGAATCGTGACCACCATCGGATCTTCGGAGACCTACAAAGACGTTCTGGAAAACCCGGACCTTATTTCCCGGAGAGTTCTGGAAAAGGGACTCGACGCAGGCACGGCCTTCGAGATTCTCTCCATCGATATTGCTGATATCGACGTGGCCCAAAACGTCGGGGCAAAGCTCCAGGCGGACCAGGCCGAAGCGGGCAAGCGCCGCTTCCAGGCGGAAGCTGAGAAGCGTCGGGCCGCGGCGACGGCGAAGGAGCAGGAGATGCGGGCGGAGGTTCAGGAGAACCGTGCAAAGGTTGTGCTCGCCGAGGCGGAGATACCGAAGGCGATCGCCGAGGCGTTCAGAGAGGGCAACCTCGGTGTTCTCGACTACTACCGTCTCCGGAACATCCAGGCTGATACGCAGATGCGAAACTCGATCGGCGGTGAGGGCGAGAGCTCGTCGGGTCGAGGAGGAGGAGAGACGAGTGATTGATTCACTCTTCGATTTGATCGCCGCAGCCTTTATCGCCTCCTTGCCGGTGCTTCTGGCAATCATCAGAAGCAGGCGAAACCGGAGTGGTCGCCGGCGAAGGCGAGACTCCGAGGACGATACGCTTCGAGCCAAGGATAAGGCGGCCTCGGAGGCACGAAAGAGCAAGAAGAGCCCGGGCCGGGCTGCTGCTTTCTTCCGAAGACTCCGGGGCGGGACTGCGACGGAGCCTCAGGAGCCGCCGGAGGCCATGGACCGCCCTCAGCCGAGGCGGCCGGCGCCACCAAAAGAGGAAGGCACCATGCTCGAGGGGCTCGAGTCAGAGAAGGAAAGAGGGAGCACCGGAGGCAAGGAGCGACTTATCCAGCGGGTAGACCGTTACCCTCCGTTACAGCGGGCGATTGTACTAAAGGAGCTTCTTGGTCCTCCCAAGGGTTTTGAGTAGACTAGGATTCGCCTTCCCGACTGAAGAGGCAGCTCCGGTCTCGGCCAGCCCGTTTCGCCTCGTAGAGCGCCTTGTCCGCATCGGCGAGGAGCAATTCCACATCTCGCCTATGACGCTCCTCCTCGTAGAGGGCGGCCCCGCAGCTAATCGTAACCCGATACTCCTCGGTGAACCAGTCGTGGCTCCGAATCGCATTGCGAATACGCTCCATGGTCGATTGCTCCGCCCCCGGCTCTACCCCGGTTAGGAGGGCGACAAACTCGTCCCCACCGAACCGACCGGCAAAGTCTCCCGCCCGGAGCTCGCCAGAGAGAACTGATGCTACGCTACGGAGAACGATGTCTCCCACCAAATGGCCGTAGCTGTCGTTGAGTTCCTTTAGGTTGTCCACGTCGAGAATAACGAAAAGCAGGCTCTCTCCGCGCCGAAGGGTGGCACCAATGGCTTTCGTCATTAAGTCCGAAAACTCCCTCCGGTTGTAGAGCCCGGTCAAGTCGTCGATGGAAGAGAGACGCTGCAGCTTCTCCTTCTCCTGCCGGAGAGCCTCATTGGTTGCCTCCAGCTCCTCGGTCCGCTGCTCCACGATACCCTCGAGGTTCACGTTGAGGCTCTCGAGCTGGGCAGTTCGACTTCGTAGATCGCTATAGACCCGAGCGAACCGGCGCCCCACCATGATTGACAGCCCCAAGGCAAAGACAAGGAGAGCGATGTGGTCAAGATTGTCCGTCCAGGGAACAAGATTGTAGGATACGGGGATCGAGTATGCTACGACGAGGCCCGCCAGGAGAAAAGTACCAAGAAAAACGCCCGCGTCCCTATCTCCTCGCCGGAAGGTGCGAATACCGGAAACGAGCGCTGTAACCCAGAAGAGCAGAAACAGCGAGTCCTGGGGCGTGTGCACGGCGTAAAGGGGGATCACACCGACCAGCGGTAGGAGAACGGAAAGAACCGAGCCTCCCGCGAAGACCCAGGTGAAGAACCGGTATCTTCCTCCTTCCCTCGGGCTGAGAAAACGGCGTAACAGCTCCGCCACAAAGGCAAAGATCACCATGGGAAGGACGTTTTCCAGATACTGCCAGAAGAGCGGACTGCCCCCGATATACTGCTTGGCGTAGCTAGTCGAAACGGTCCAAAGAGCCATGAGAATAACAATCACAAAGAGAAGAAGATAGTTCCAACGAGCCGGGCCAAAGACAAAGGCGAGAAGAGATATTATACCCACAGCCAGGAGCAAGGTTCCGGAGAAAAAGCGAGGCAGATCTCTTTGTGCGATGTAGCCGTGCAGATCCGCCCGGTTGCCGTAGAGTACCGAGCCCCAGAGCCCTATGTCCCGATAGTTGGAGT
>CAYZHV010000153.1:0-9348 GCA_964478055.1 uncultured Spirochaetaceae bacterium
GGTCCGAGAGTAGGGTTGACTTGCCGGATCCCGAGACGCCGGTGATCACCGTCAGAGTCCCGAGAGGAATGGAAGCGCCGATTCCCTTGAGATTGTGTTCCCGACATTCGGTAATGGTGAGATGGTTTCCATTTCCCGGGCGGCGCTCTTCCGGGATCGGCATCGTAAGTCTTCCCGTGAGGTATTGCCCGGTGAGGCTCTCCTCATTCTCCATCACCACTTCCGGAGGCCCTTCCGCAACAACCTTACCTCCGTGTACTCCCGCCCCGGGGCCCAGGTCCACGATGTAGTCCGCGTCCCGGAGGGTCTGTTCATCGTGCTCCACAACAATGAGGGTGTTACCAATGTCCCGGAGGTGCATCAACGTGTTGAGAAGCCGTTCGTTGTCTCGCTGGTGGAGACCGATAGTCGGCTCGTCGAGGATATAGAGAACCCCCGTCAGCTGGGAGCCGATCTGCGTCGCCAGCCGAATCCGCTGTGCCTCACCGCCGGAGAGAGTCCCGGCGTTGCGATCCAGGGTGAGGTAGTCCAGACCCACGCTTTTCATAAACGTCAGGCGGGCAACGATCTCCTTGAGGATTTCGCCGGAAATCTGACTCTCCGTCTCGGTAAGTTTCAGTTTGGAAAAGAACTTGAGAGAATCGTTGACGGACATCTGCGAGAGCTCATGGATGTTCTTTCCGTGAATGAGGACCCAGAGCGACTCCGGGCGCAGCCGCTTGCCCCCGCACTCCGTGCAGACTCGCTCCCGCATAAAACCCTCGAGCCATTCCCGGATTCCCGAGGAAGGGGATTCCCGATAGCGTCGATTCAGGTCCGCGATAATGCCGTCGAACTGCTTGCTGTACTCGTACTTTCCCGAGCGATCTCGGTTGATATAGGTTACCGCCACGGGCTCGTTGGTGCCGTAGAAGAGTGCCTGGAGGATCGGCTCCGGGAGCTCCCCGAGGGGAGTGTCGAGATCGAAACCGAGATGCTCCGCGAGCCCCTCGAAGAGCGCACGATTCCAGTTGGACTTCGGCTTATACGGAAGGAGGCCTCCTTCTTCAAAGGAGAGCTCCGGATTGGGCATGATGAGCTCGGGGTCGAACTCACGAGTGGTCCCGAGACCTCCACAGGCGGGACACGCCCCGTAGGGGTTGTTAAAGGAGAAGAGTCGCGGCTCGAGCTCCGGAAAGGTGACGGTGCTATCGCTGTAGGCGTAGTGCTGGGAGTAGGAGCGCTCCACCCAGCGATCTTCAACCTGTTCCAGCACGGTGACCACGCCACTGGAGGTTTCCAGAGCGGTCTCAACGGATTCCACGATACGCTTACGGTTGTCGTCGGACACCTTGACCCGGTCAACGACAATGTCAATGGAGTGCTTTCGGTTCTTGTCGAGCTCGATATTCTCGTCCAGAGAAACGGTTTCTCCGTTGATCCTCGCCCGGACGAAACCCGACTTCCGTGCGTCGTCGATGATTTTCTGGTGGACACCTTTCTTGCCTCGAACGACCGGAGCAAGCACCATAATTCGCGCGCCTTCGGGATAGGAGAGAATGGAGTCGGTTATCTCGTCAATGGTCTGTTTCTTTATCTCCTCCCCGGTCTTCGGATCGTGGGGTACGCCGACACGGGCAAAAAGCAGTCGATAGTAGTCCCAGATCTCCGTAATTGTCCCCACCGTGGAGCGCGGGTTTCTGCTCGTGGTCTTCTGCTCGATGGAAATTGCCGGAGATAGCCCTTCTATGTAGTCCACGTCGGGCTTGTCCATTCGTCCGAGAAACTGCCGGGCGTAGGCGGAGAGAGACTCCACGTAGCGACGTTGCCCCTCTGCAAAGAGGGTGTCGAAGGCGAGGGAGGACTTTCCGGAACCGCTGAGGCCGGAAATGACTATAAACTTGTCTCGGGGTAGCTCGAGATCGATGTTCTTGAGGTTATGTTCTCGGGCTCCCTTGATGATGAGGCGCTTCATGGTGCGACTGTGAAGCTACGCAAAAGCCGCGATAAAATCAACGGCCCTCCGCCCTACTCCGTTACCGGAGACTCTTTCGGTTGTCCAAAAAGCCGGCGGGGCTGTACTATGCCCGGAGATGGCAACCGCCTCACGAGATAACGCCTTCGACGTATACTACCAGCGCGGCTGGATCTACCTCACGGTCTATCCTCCAGGAGAGCAGGGACGCACGGTCTACACCGAGGAGGTCGAGAACCGCATGCGCCTCCTCGGGATGCCGAGGGTTCGAAGTAGCCGGATCCGGGACACGATCGAGGCCGCCCGGGGAATCCCGGAGCCTCTCACTGAATGGCCGGAGGGAGAAAATCTTACCTCAGCCATCACCGTGGAGATAGCCGAGGACGAAATGTCCGCCACGGTCACCGTCACCCCTCCGAAAAAGGGCGCCGCCCCGCCCCGCGTCGCGGACGTCGAGGAAGCGCTGCGCGGCGAGGGCGTTACCTTTGGCATTGAGGAGCGAGCGATCAAAAGGCTCCTTGATACCCCCCTCTATGAGGTGCCGGTAACCGTTGCAAAGGGGCGGGAGCCGGTCTTTGGCAAGAGTCGAAAGGTGGAGTACCTCTTTGAGTTGAATCGGGGAAAGCCGTACCTGGAGATGGAGTTCGGCAGAATCAACCTGAAGGAGCTCAACTTTATCGACAACCGAAAGAAGGGCGAGCTCCTGGCCAGACTGCTTCCTCCGGTGAAGGCTGTGGACGGGAGCACCGTCACTGGCACGGTGATCCCCGCGGAACGAGACGACACGGTTGCGGAAATCCCTGCGGGGGAGAACACCCACCTCTCCGAGGGCGGAGATGAGCTCTACGCGGGTATAGACGGCAATGTTCGCTTTCGAGAGGGGAAAGTGATCGTGGAACCGGTGGTGGAGGTTCAAAACGTCAACTACGAGACCGGAAACATCCACTTCAAGGGCTCCGTGGTTATCGAAGGAGTCGTGGCGGACGGCTTTGTCGTGGAGGCTTCGGGAAACATCCAGATCGGGAAAGGGGTTGGAAAAGCGACGCTAAAGGCGGGGGAGAACGTCCTCTTGCAGACCGGGATGAACGGCAATAGTGAGGGCCATATCGACTGCGGGGGCAATCTCTTCGCCCGATATCTCGAGAGTTGCACCGTTCGATGCAGGGGCAACGCCTTCGTGGAGGAGGCGATTATGCACGCCGAGGTAACCGTCTGGAAGAACTGCATCCTCAACGGCCGGCGGGCGGAGTGCATAGCCGGAGAGATCATCGTCGGGGGCAGTTTCTGGTGCAAGAAGCTCGGCAACCTCTATGAGGCGGCGACTCACGTAGCTGTTGGAATCATTCCGGACCTGCTCCTGGAGTATCGAAACGCCCGGGAGGGAGTACGCCAGAAAGAGCAGGAGTTGAACACTCTGGAGGAGAAGCTCGATCGTCTGGAGAACGCGATTCGGGAAGGCCACCGAGAGGATAAGTTCTTCGCGGCCCGGGATCAGCTGCAGGGTCAGAAAGTCTCTATTCAGGAGGAGCTAACGGACCTCCGGAAGCGGGTTCCCCTCCTACGGGAGAGGCTCGATCCAACCCGCGGAAGCGTGGTGGTCGTCGAAGAGGTGATGCACCGCGGTGCAGTGGTAACCTTTGGACGCCAGGAGTACCGCGCCCCGGAGAAAGGCGCTCGAAAAACGGTGCTCCGGCCTGGGACGGACCAGGTCCAGGAGTCCGGCTTCGACTATCGCAATCCCCCAAAGCTCGAGTTCGAGGCGCCAACACCTAAAACCACGGGTTCCGAGAGTGCCTAGACGCTCCTACTGAAGAAATCTTTGTGCTCGTCCCGCCCAGGGACCCGCCGTTTCTCCAAGGCTTAGAAGGATTTGCATAACTTCCCGAGCAACACCGGATCTCGGCTGATAGAGATCTATGGCGAGTCCGAGGTAGTAGAGGGTCCTGTAGAGTCCCGCATCCTCCAGGTAGCCGCTGATAAGGGGCTGCCGGCTCAAGCGAGAGTGAAACTCCACGACGCTCTCGAACTCGTAGTCGAAGTACCGGTCACGGTAGGTAGAGACCGCCTCGGAGAGAATCTTTACAACCGCGAACATCGCGTGATCCAGGGCGCGGTCCCGGCCCCCCTCGTAGTAGTGTTCCGCCAGCCGCTGATGCGCCTCGACGCTGAAGAGCTCTTCCAGTCGATAGAGCACCAGAAGGCGATCTACTCCTTCCGACAAGAGCACCTCCCGCATCTGCGCTCGGGTTGTCTCCTCCTCCGGAGAGGTGAACAGGACGTCATCGGCGACAATCTTCAGGAGGGTCTCTTCATACGCCTCCGGGCGACGCTGTCTTCTGTAGATCTCGGCGAGCTCGTATCGCCCCTGCTGAACTAACTCAGCAACATCGAACTGCCCCTCCTGCTCCAGGGCGCGTCTGTAGAAGCGGATCGCCAGTAGATCATCCGCCTGGGCAGCGTATACGCGCGCCATACCCAGCTCCGCCTCGGGCATAATGCCCGCCTCGGCCAGGGCCGTTTGATAGCTTCTCAGAGCATCACCAAACTCGCCGCGATCAAACGAGCGATTGCCCTCTTCCAGGGCGAGCCAGGCCGGAGGGTCCTGGTTCGCAGGCTGCGCCCAGAGATGAGACAGCGCGAAAAAGCAGAGGAGAACCGCGGTTAGAATGATTCTGGGCCTAGTCGGAGCCATCTCTTCCTCCCTACCAAAAAAGGGGGCGCCCTGCGAGAGCGTCCCCTTTTAATATCGGCCCCTTCAGGGCTCACCTCAACGGCTCCTCCTCTGGAAGAGGAGCGAGGGTTTCTCCTGCCTCTTAGCCGACGATTCCGAGAAGGAATACCATGACGAAGAGGGCGACGGTCTCGACGAGACCGAGGACCATGATGTAGTTACCAAAGCCCTTGCCCGTCTCGGCCAGTGCATCCGAGGCGACGGCAGCCGATTTCCCCTGGAACCACGCGGACATGCCCATGGCGATACCACCGAGGACTCCCGCACCGAGCAACAGCGCGGGATCAATGTTTGCCGCCGCGTCGTTGAGGGCGTTCATTAGAATAAATCCGTAGATGGTCTGCGTCAGGGGCGCACCCACAAACGCAACCAGGAGGAACGGAGCCGGCTTGTTCTGAACGAAGCACTTCTTCCATGCTCCTACCGCCGCCATACCGGCGCTACCGGCACCGAGCGCGGAACCTACCGCAGCCAGCGCGAGGGCTGCTCCAACACCTATTAGACCCCAGTTCATTGTGTCTCTCCTTCGTTACGCAGTCTTATGTTTCTGAAACGGCGTGTAAGGGACGCCGGTCCATTCCATGCCTAAATGGCCCGAAAACTCGAGCATATTCAATCGAACGCCGTGAACTACAACCGAAAGCGCTGCCATGGCCAGGTTGAGAGAGTGGCCAAGGAAGAGAATCAGTACCATCGCGACGATCCCGCCGATTCCATCTACACCCTCTGCGACCCCGGTTGCCATGGAGTTGAAGCTCTCGGCAATTCGCAACGAGGCCAGCCCGACGGCGTAGAGTCGGATGTAGGAAATTATGTCGGAGAAGGCGCTCACTCCGTCGAGAAAGACAGTAATGAAATTCGCCAGCGCCTTCAGAACACCGATAAAGAAGTTCTGTCCCTCCTCCTGGTAGGAGAAGAGAAAAACCGCAGCCAGTCCGCCGCCCATAAGGTAGAGGGCAAAGGTGGGAATCCCTTCCACACCGAGGACGATCTGGAGCACGAGAAAGTAAAGGCCGATAACCACGGCGAACCAGCCGACTTCCGCTAAGGCGGTGATTCGCGGCTTGGTCTTCCACTCCCTGATGACGTTCCAGGAGTGAGCCAGGGCGAGTTGGGCCGTGCCTATGATGAACGTCATCCACTGCACGTTAAAGTTGCTCGCCGGGTTTCCAGCACCGATCGGCTCGATAATGAGAGCGTTCAGAAACGGTACGTTCTGCCAATCCGTCATTCCGAACCAGTTGCCAGTTATGGCTCCCCAGATCACCGTGGAGGTGCTCAGAACAGCCAAGAGAACCTGGCCCAGGGCCAAGGGCTTCCGTTTGCGCTTGGTGGAGACGATCGAGGCGACCGTACCTGCCAGAAGCACCAATCCGTAGCCTCCATCGCCAATGATCATGGCAAAAAAGACGGCGAAAAAGGCAAGAAACCAGAAGCTGATATCGATTTCCCGATAACCCGGGACGGTACCGAGCATGTCGAAGACCGGCTTGACGATCTGCACGCTCTTCGGATTCTCCACCTTCGTGGGGACGTTGTCTCCGGGCTCAGGATCCCGTACGAGAATTCCCCAGCCTTCGTCCTTTGCGAGCTGCCGGAAATCATCCACGCTCTTCGCGGGAGTAAAACCGGTCAGCCAGGAGATTCCTTCCTCCGCCTCCATGCCCGAGCGCACTCGCTCGAACTGCAGAGCATCGTTGACTTCGGTCCTGGCGCTCTCGAGGAGCCCCTTCTTGGCAATGAGCCCTCGAATCGCCTCGTGCTCGGATTCCTGCTGCCGACCGATCTCTTCGACCTCCGAGCGCAGCTGCTGGAGCCCCTTTTCAGGAAGGGGGGTATACTCCGCCGCCGGCAGTTCCTCGCCCTCAAAGGCAACCGCGAGAAATCGAACCATGCTCTTGGAGCGCTCGAGAATCACGTGATGGGGAAGCTCGAGGTCCTCGAAATCCGACGGCGGGAGGGCGCCAAGTCGTAGGTCGTATCCTTTTTCCCGGAGCGCGCGAATTTCATCGGGATCAAAGGTGCCCCAGGGCTCCAGACGCTGCACTTCCCGCTGTAGACGATCCCGGGTTTCCCCCAATTCCCGCAGGCGGTCTAGACGCTGTCCAATCTGCCCGGCCAGCTCGAGAGCTTTGTCCACGTTGGGATGCGTTGGAGCCTCTTCCGGTTCCGGCGTCTCTTTTTCACTCTCTATTTGATAGCTCTCCAGGGTGGAGATCGCTCGCTCCAGGGACTGGTACTCCTGGGTCAGTTGCTGAAGAGAGTCCGTTGGAGCCGTCTCCACCTCTACATGGAGCAGCCCGGCCTCCTGCAGCCGTTCCAGAGACTCTACCCGGCGGGAGTCGAGTACGATTAGTGAGATCTTTTTCATTGGTACGATCATCAGCTCGCTCCCACTACCTTATTCTTGGCGATTTTGCCCCGAACAACCGCAGCTGTCTGCTGGTCTCCCAAATAGATCCGAATCTGCCGAATGTTCTCCTTCGTCTCAGGTATTTTCACCTTCTCGAAAAGATTCACCCGTTGAGTGGTAATCCGCAGCTCTTCTGCCAGAAGCTCTCTCTGTCGTTGAAGGACACGCAACTGCGCCTCCCGCTTGAGCATCTCCTTGAGGATCTTGACCCCCTCGTCCACCCAGAGCGGGGTGTCAAAGAGATCGTAGGAGATCTCCTCGAAGGTGAGAGAGCGAAAGACCGGAATGTCGATACCGGCAATGTTCCCCACGTCGGTCACCAGATCCTTGATCTCCACGTGCTGGGCAACATCGTACTCCTCGCCGAAGACGGCGATCCACTCTTCCAGTCCACGCCGGAGCTCATCCTGCTCCTTGCGCATACGCTGCTCTTCCTGCTCCACCTGCCGGATTACCATCTGCAACTGCTGTTTCTTCAGCTGCAGGGTGGGCAGGTAGCGCTGGAAGCGCTTGAGCATATCTTTCTGGCGTTTGAGCTCATTCTTGGTGAGCTTTACGTTTGCCATACGCTACGCCGTTGCCTCTTGTTCCTTCTCCTTGGGCCAGAACCGCTCGATAAGCTCGGAACGAAGTCCGGTCTCTTTCGGCTCGAAACAGTCCGCAAGAATCTTCCAGCCGAGGTCGAGGGCGTCTTCCAGGGGAATATTGACCCTCAGGTCCATCATCTGTTCCTCGAACATCTCGCCGTACTTGAGGAGCTTCTGGTCCCAGTCCGTCATCCGAAAACCCATGGACTGCTTCTCGAGAGACTCCCGATAGGATGCAAAGAGCTTAATCATACCGTCCATTAAGGCGCGGTGATCGTCTCGGGTATCCTTGTTGACCTGCTGTTTGAGCCTGGAAAGCGAGCCGAAGGGCTCGATACGACCGTTTCGCAGGTAGAACTGTCCCTCGGTGATATATCCGGTGTTGTCCGGAACGGGGTGGGTAACATCGTCACCGGGCATGGTGGTTGCCGCGAGAATGGTGATCGAGCCGGCACCCTCGAAGTCAACGGCCTTCTCGTACCGGGCCGCGAGCTGACTATAGAGGTCTCCGGGGTAACCACGGTTCGAGGGAACCTGTTCCTGGGTGATGGCGATCTCTTTCATGGCGTCGGCAAAGTTGGTCATGTCCGTGAGGAGGACGAGTACTCGCTTGCCCTGAAGGGCAAACTTCTCTGCCACCGCAAGAGACATGTCCGGCACCAGGAGCGCCTCGACCACGGGGTCCGCAGCGGTGTGGACGAAGAAGATCGTCCGGGAGAGGGCGCCTCCCTCTTCGAGGGTATCCTTGAAATAGAGGTAGTCATCGTGCTTGAGCCCGATACCGCCGAGGATGATCAGGTCGACTTCGGCCTGCATGGCGATTCGCGCCAAGAGCGGATTGTAGGGCTCACCGGAGACGGAAAAGATCGGCAGTTTCTGGGACTCAACGAGGGTGTTGAAGACATCGATCATCGGGATGTTGGTTCGAACCATGTTCCGCGGGATGATCCGCATCGCCGGGTTAACCGAAGGGCCACCAATCTCGATGAGGTTCTCTTCCAGGGTTGGCCCGTTGTCCCGGGGCCGGCCGGAGCCGTCAAAGATTCGTCCCTGCAGGTTGTCCGAGAAGGATACCCGCATCGGGTGCCCGAGAAAGCGAACCTCGTCCCCCGTGGAGACACCTCGTCCGCCGGAGTAGACCTGCAGGGAGATCGTGTCGCCCCGCATCTGAATAACCTCTGCCAGAGACTCGCCGTGCCTGGAGGAAACCAACGCGAGGTCTCCGTATCGCACCCCTGAGGCCTGGACGGTGATTACGTTTCCTTGAATCGACTCGATTCGACTATAAACCTTCTGCATTACCTTCTCCTGACCTACTCCGCCTCTTTGGCGAGCTGCTCTGCTCGACCCTCATACTGGTCGAACTTCTCGTTAATGAGGTTGTTGATGTCCCCCTCGACCTTGGTGAAGTCGTCACTCTCCCACTCGGAACCGTTGAGGTCGATAAAGCGCTGCCGGATGTTGTTAAAGAAATCCCGCGCCTCATCCTTGCTGGAGATCTTGAACTTGCCGCCGAGAACCTTGAAGAGGAGTTTGAAGACGTAGCGCTGTCGTTCGGTATCGACCGACGCGTCAACCGGATCGAAGGCGTTCTGCTGCAGGTAGACCGCGTCGAGGAGCTCACCTTTCTGGTAGATAATGAAGTCCTCGAGGCTCGTTCCCT
>CAYZHV010000154.1:0-9292 GCA_964478055.1 uncultured Spirochaetaceae bacterium
TGAGGCGCCTACCCGAGTACTCCCTCCGTCAGAGCTGATTAGCGGACCCGCGGTAAAGGTCAGGGAGGTGGGCACACCGAGACCGAAGCGGCTGCCCAGGACGATCGGTGCGTACCAGTTATCACGCGCGCCGGCGTGAGCGAGGGCCTGCGTCGAAACCTGGGTTGTTCCGGGCCCCAGGGGCTCCGCCAGGGGAGCGTAGAGTAGCCCGGAGCTTCCGGAAAAGATCGAACGATAGCGGGAGACAATACGCCTGTCGATGGCGACCCGCCCCTGCAGGCGGCTGAGGTGACGCTCTTGACTGCCAAGGGTGGTTCCTCTTCCAACGATTTCGAACTGGTACTCCCCCTCGGGCAGGGACTCGCCGTCGGAATCGTTACCGTCCCAGAGCAGCGTCTGCTCCCAGCCGCTAAACGGTCCCAGCTCCTCAGAGTAGACCAGCTGGCGGTCTCTGCGGACAATAAAGCGCCCATCGCCGTAGGTGCTCACTCTAAAGGATAACCTCGTGGCGCCGACGTCCCCGGGATTTGCGGGATTGAATCGGCGCTTCGATACCAGGAGGTCCGTAAGCTCAAAGGGTGCCGGGTCCAGGTCGAAGGAGAGGGTGGTTACGACGCTCTCACCGAGAAGGACCCGCTTTCGCTCCGGGATGTAGCCGAACCTTCGCGCTTCCACGACGTAGGTGCCCACCGGGAGCTTTGCCGGGAACTCCTCCACCTCCTCTTCGCCGATAAAGACCCTGGAGTCTCCCGGGGCGACCTGAACATCGAGAAACCCGACGATCGGCTCGAGGACAAACTGGAGCTCCACCTCCTCCCCGCTCCCCAAGGTGAGGTAGCGGGTTTCGCTGTAGTGACCATCGAGCCTGACGGTGACTTTGTAAGATCCCGGCTCCAGACCGTCTATCTCAATTTCTCCCCTGCCAACGGGTTTGTTGTCCAGAAGGATCTCCGCGTCCTCGGGCTCCACGAGGACTTCGATGCTTCCCGTGCGATCGGGAAAGGTGACGGTTTGGGCGGGTAGCCCGGGAAGGGCGAGAAGCAGTAGAAACGAGACATAGAGCGCCCCGGCAGCGGTCCTGCTCAGGGGCTTTTCTCTTTCGACGTTCCCGCCGATACTAAAAGCGATGAAAGGACGGATCACGTTCATAATCATAACACTCCTCGCGGTTCTCGCTACAGAGCAGCTTCTCGGGCAGGAACCCCTTCCGAGAGGCTTCGGTGATCTCGAGCTCGGGCTTTCCCTGGAGGATCTGCGAGATCGTCTCGAGGGTAACAGCAACTTCATGTACCGGGGAGGGCCGGATGTCTCCTTCCGCCCCTTTGATCAGGAACGCTCCATTGAGACCGAAGGACGAGGATACATGGAGCGGGGCGCCTTTCAGTTCGATGAGGGCACGCTCTACATTATCACCCTCTTTCTCAACCGGGACCGGCTCGATTACTTCACCCTCTATCGTACACTGGAGGAGAAATACGGTGCCCCGGAGGCGTTGACGCCGGAGCGCGCAATCTGGGAGGACGAAGGGACCCGGATGACTCTCGAACGCCCCCTGACGGTGAAATACCTGGACATTCCTCGCTTTGAGGCGAGGATCGACGAGGGGCAGATGGAAGAATCCCTCCGAATGCAGGCTCGCAACCTGTTTCTGGAACAGTTCTGAGATGAACGTGCGCAAAACTCTCTGGATCCTTCTTTTTGCTCTGCTGCTCGGTCTGGTCGGCTGTGAAAATGGTGGTACCTACGAGCTCCGAATTAGAGACGTCAGGCTAGAGGTCGAGGTCGCTGACACCCCGGAAACCCGAACCCGGGGACTTATGTTTCGGGAAAGCTTGCCGGAAAACGGTGGTATGCTCTTTGTCTTTCCCGAGAGCCGGCGACGCAGTTTCTGGATGAAGAACACCCTCGTGCCTCTCTCTATAGCCTATATTCGGGAGGACTGGGTGATCCTGGAAATCTACGAAATGGAGCCGCAGTCTCTTGAAGCAGTGCCCTCTCGCAACCCCGCCCGGTACGCCCTGGAAGTGAACCAGGGGTTCTTTGCTGAGCACGGCATCGAGCCCGGTAGCAGGGTATTCCCGTCGGAAGAACTCCTGTCCCGGATCGAGTAGGTCATTCTTCGGGCGCTTCTTCCTCCCCGGCGACGCCGCGGACTTCCGGAAAGAGTTCGAGTACTGGTTTCTCTCCCTCCTCGTCTGGCTCGTTTACCAGAATCTCTACCCGTTTTTCCACCTGAGAAAGCTCCTTCTCCAGCCCTTTGGCTAGCTTGACGCCCTCCTCAAAGTAGCTTGTCGCATCCTCGAGGCTGCACTCCTCGCTCCGTATCCTCTCACTCAGCTCCTCCAGCCGTTCGAGACGCTCTTCGAAACTCTTCATTACTACTCCTTTTCCACCTTCGCATCCACGGAGCCGTCCCTCATTTGAATGGTGAGCTCCTCCGCTGCCCGAGCCGCTCCTGTCTCCGGGAGAACCGTACCCTCCTTCCGGGAGCGAACGATGGCGTAGCCGCGCCCTAGAATCTCGTACGGGTTTGCTCCATCAATCCGCGCCCGGGCGAGCTCGAGACGGCGTCTTCCGCCGGAGAGGCGCTCCTGCATGCTTCGGAGCAGCTCTTCCTTGGCGTCATCGAGGCGTTGGTATGCGGGCTGGATAATGGCGCGAAAGGCGTAGCCGAACTCCCTGCTGCTAAAGCGCTGCAGGACTGTTCTAACGTGGCGGTATTGCGCCGTAAAGGCGTGAACGATCGCCTGGCCGTGGCTCAGGACCCGCCGGCGGAGCTCTTCGATATTCCCGGTCACCAGTTCCGCCGCCGCCGAGGGGGTCGGGGCGCGACGATCCGCGGCAAAATCAGTCAAGGCGTCATCCACTTCGTGCCCCACCGCGGAGATGATCGGAGTTTTGCACTCCGCCACCGCCCGGACCACCTCCTCCTCGGAGAAGGCGAGAAGATCCTCCAGAGAACCTCCGCCCCTTCCCACAATGAGAACGTCGACCAGACCGAGGCGGTCCGCCCGCCGTATTTGGGCGGCCAACTGCCCGGGAGCATCTTTTCCCTGAACAGCCGAAGGGAAAACGATAACCCGAATCCCTGCGTTTCTGCGGTGCAGGACGTTGAGAATATCCCTAATCGCCGCCCCCGTTTTTGAGGTAACCACTCCTACGGTTCGGGGCAGGGCGGGAATGGGCACTTTTCGTCCCTCGTCGAAGAGCCCCTCCGCGGCAAGACGGCGCTTGCGCTCCTCCAGCCGCGCCAGGAGGGCGCCGAGCCCGGCGGAGCGCATGGAGCGGCAAAGAACCTGATAGCGTCCCTGCCGCTCATAGACGGTTACCGGGCCGGTGATTTCGACCTTGTCCCCGTCCCGGGGGGTGAACTCCACCCGTTGGTTGTCGCCCCGGAACATCACGCCCTGGATGATTGCGCCCTCATCCTTCAGGGAGAAGTACCAGTGTCCACTGGCGGCAATCTTGAAGTTCGAGAGCTCTCCTTCGAGGCGAACGAGAGGAAATGCTCTCTCCAGGGTCCCTTTGAGGAGGCTCGTTAGCTCGGTCACGGTATAGAGGGTGGGTTGGCCTTCCATGTTGCCCTTTGAGGGTACTACGCCATTCATGGTAAGCTCAAGTTCTGTCGATCTTAAGAGCAATGGCAACGGTTCTGGTTTGTGACGCTACACGAGCAAATGAGTACTCAACGATGCTCCTTTTCGGGGGAGAGAGCGCCCTTGATCGGGTTTTCCGCTACGCCGATGAGCTTGCCTTGGACCGCCGGGTTCTCCTAAAGAGGCCGGGGCTGGAGGCTGCCGCACCCCCGGGATGGCAGGTTCGGGAAGAGGAAACGTGGAGTAGCGAGGCTCTGCTCCAAGCGATGCAGGAGGAGAGCGCCGAGGGAGACCGGATTCTACTCGTCTCCGGTGACGAGCCGCTGCTGCAGAAGTCGGTCACCGAGCGGGTTCTATCACTACAGTCCCGATACAGAACGGAGTACACCTTTGCTGACGGCTACCCGGAGGGTGTGGCCCCGGAGCTCCTGGAAGCGGCGATCCTGCCGGTTCTGCGCAAGCTCAACGAGGAGCATCCGGAGGATCCCGGACGGGATTTCATTTTCAGGATCATTCAGCACGACATTAACGCCTTCGATCTCGAGACTGATATCGCCCCGGTTGACCTGCGACTGCTGCGGGCCTCCCTTACCTGCGACAATCGGCGAAATTTCCTGCTTTGCCGCCGTCTCTTGGAGAAGGGCATAGAAGAGGAGCCTGCGATTCTCGAGGGACTACCGAAAGAGCGGGGGCTCCTGAGGACCCTTCCGGCCTATTTCAACGTTCAGGTGACGAACCGACAGGCTCAGAAGGTGAGCTACGAGCCTTTCTACGAGCTTCAGAAGGACGAGCCTCCCGCCTACCTCGAGCTCGGACGATTCGAGGAGCTAGTGCGGGAGATCGAAAGGTTCGCTCCGGAAAGCGTGGTGAGCATTGGTTACCGCGGCGAGCCGGGCCTGCACCCGGACATTCTCGGGATGGTTCGCTCCGTGGAAGGGAGCGAGACACTCTCCCTCTATCTCGAAACTTCCGGAGTCGGCTGGGACGAAAAGGCCCTGGAGGCCCTGGCGAGCCTTTCCCTGGAGCGGACGACAATTATCGTGCTTTTAGACTCAGCCTCCGAAACTGTCTACCGGGAGCTGAGGGGCGAAGGTTTTACTGAGGCGATAGGCTTCGCGAACAGAATGCGTCAGGCGCACCCTGACCGGTGCTACGTCCAGGCAACCCGGCTCGTAGAGTACCAGGAGAGTCTGGAGGAGTTCTACAAGGCGTGGAAAGAGGATAACCCGATCATACAGAAGTACAACCACTACTGTGGTGAGCTCCCGGATCGCAGGGTGACCGACCTTTCTCCTCTGGAACGCTTTCCCTGCTGGCACCTGCAGCGAGATGTGACGGTGCTCCTGGACGGAACGGTTCCCCGGTGCCAGGAGGATATCCACCTCAGGGACGTTTTGGGTAACCTCTTCGAAGAGGGTATCGAGACCATTTGGGAACGGGGAAAGGGTCTTTTCGACTCACACACCCAGGGGAAATACCCCGACATATGTGGCGACTGCGATGAGTACTATACCTACAACGCCTGATCCTCCTTACACGGTGGTAGGCGGGGCGGCCCAGGGTCCCGGGCCAAAGAGCATCACCCTGGTGCTCCTCAACCGGGGCGGAAAATACCTCCGGGAGGAGACCCTCCGACGAGTAGAGCAGCTCGGCTTTGCCGAGGTCATCTCCGTAGAAGGCAAGGAGCGGGCGTACAACGTCGAGGCGCTGTCGGGAAGTTTTCCGGAAGCGCGGTTTCTCCTGCTGGAAAGCGAACTCCCTCCGGGAGTGCAGATTAACCTCGCGGCAAAAGAGTGCCGAACCGACTACCTCTACGTGGCCTGGCACGATATGGAGCTCCAGAGCGTGCCGAACCGAACCCTCTCCCGTCTGCAGGAAGGGGGCCCGCTCTGCCTCGTGCCGACCCTGCGTAGCGAGCGAGGGGAGGTAATGCCCACTCTGGTGACCCCGAGTTTTCACCGCTCGGGTCTCCGGGTGATAACCCTGCCCCCGCAGCGGGACGGTATGAAGACCCTCTACCCCTATGATTTTGTCGGCATTTATGACCTGCGTCGCTTCCACGGCATAGGAGGGTTCTCCTACGAAATTCCGAGTCGCTTCTGGCAACTCATGGACTTCGGCTTCAGAAGCCACATGTGGGGAGAAGAAATCCTCGGAAGCACCCTTGTCCGCGCCTCCTATACCAGCAAGACCGCCCCGGAAGATCAGACTGCCGACGCGGTCAGTTACCCCCGATTCTTCCTGCGTAATCTTCTTCCTCGGGTGGACACTGAGGGCGCCCGGTTGCCGAAGCACAAGCTTCTCTCCTTTGTCCTTCGAACCGGCGTTGGCCTGAGCGCTGGTCGTCGGCTGTTCAAGGAAGCGCAACGATGGGTCGATAAAAACTCCGAGCGCTTCAATCGGGACGCCCGAAGCCTCGTAAACCAGTGGAATCCGGAAGGAGAACGTTCATGAGTCATGTGGCAATTGGCCTTCAGGTTCGACTCGACTCGATACGACTGCCGAAGAAGGCGCTGCTGCCCTTGGCGGGACGCCATATGATAGCCCACGCCATGGAAGCTCTATCGCTTCTTCCAGGGGCGGAGCGGTACATTCTCACCGACCACGCAAGCGCAGGGGTCCTGGAGCCAATCGGGGAGGAGTACGGCTTTGCCGTGATCCCAGGCCCGGAGGATGACGTGCTCCGGCGCTACGCCATGATGGCCGAGCGAAGCGGGGCGGACATTCTCGTTCGAGCCACCGGAGACAACCCTTTGGTCTCGCCCCGGATGGCTCGCAAGGCTATCGAGCTTCTGATCAAGAGCGGCGCCGACCTCGCCGCTTTTGACAATTTACCCCTTGGGACCGGTGTGGAGGCGCTTCGGGCCGAGGCGATCCTCAAAGCGGACGCCGAGGCGGAGGAACGGGACGAACGGGAGCACGTGACCCTTCACCTCTACCGACACCCGGAGCGTTACAAAATCGACCGGCGTCCGGCGCCCCCGGAAGCATCGATGCCGGAGGCTCGGGTTAGCCTGGATACAGACGAGGACTACAAGGTTATTCGGGAGATTTTTCGCCGGGCGTATAGCGGCCGCCCCCTGGAAGTGGAAGAGGTGATCGCCGAGGTCCGGGAGCTGATCGGGAGCGGCCTGGGAGCCCCCTGTCGACGATAATCATGCCGGGCACACTCTACGTACCGGAACGCCGAAAAGGTAAGGGCAGCGGCCACTTGCGTCGCACTTTGGAGCTTCTTCGAGAAGGCGGAGCGGCTGATCGTGTCTACCTTCCGGAGGAGGGGGACGCAGCCCACCATACTCGGCTACAAGCCCTCGTTAACGCTGGCGCCTTGATCGAAGAGCTCGACGAGAGTCGGTTCCTGAGTACGCCGGAAATGGCACGGGAGCTCATAGCTTCCGGAGCCGTTGACCGAGTTCTCTTTGACTGCCAAGAACTCTCCCTGCAGGAGCTCTCGCCCTTTGCCGGGGCCCCGCTGCTCCTGGGAGTTGACACCGGAGGGGAGGGTTCGGAGGTAGTCGACTTCTCGGTGGAAGCGCTCCCTCGACTAGCCGATCAATCTTCAGCTAATCGCAAAGATCCAGCTTATCTCTCCCTGCCTGAGCAACGTCGGGAAAGATGGCCCCGTTCGATCGAGCGAGTACTGATTACCCTCGGAGGGGAGGATGCGGGTGGAGATGCTCGTCGCCTCGCATCGGAGCTCCAGGAGCTCTATCCGGAGCTCAGGATCTACTACACCGAAGGGGGGACCGTTAACGGTCCCGAGGCGCCCTTCGTAGGAAACCATCAGCCCCTGAGAGAGAAGCTCTGGAATTTTGACCTGGTCCTTCTCCACTTTGGGATGACCCTCTACGAGGCGCTCTACGCTCGAGTTCCGGTCCTCGCCCTTCCTGTGACGGAGTACCATCGAGCTCTCACCGACGCCCTGGACCTGGACAGCTGCGGCTCCTTGGAGACCGAGGTGATAGCGCCGGAGCTAGGCAGGATCGTGGCTGACCCTACCGAGGCGGTCACACGGTCCCAAACCGTCGCGCCAGATGAGTCTCGCTCCCTCTCAGAGGAGCTGAGGGAACTCACTCCGCCGGGATATCGGAATCCTCTCAAGCCTGTGGGCAGGGAGCTCGATCCGGTGACTGCGCGGTTGGAGGATCGCAGCTACTACCGGTGCCGGGAAACCGGACTTCTCTACATGCGTCGTTTTCTCCCAAACACGATCGAATACAGCGAACGGTACTTCTTTGAGGAATATCGCAGACAGTACGGGCGCACCTACCTCGAGGACTTCGATCACATCAAGAAAATGGGCAGAAGCAGGCTCCGGAGAATATGTCGGGGCTTGCCGAGAAAGAGACGTCCGCGCAGCGGAACCCTCGGTGGACCCGGGGACCGGGAAGCGGGACCTGAGCCTCCGTCCCTCCTCGACCTCGGCTGCGCCTACGGACCCTTTCTGCAGGCGGCCCGGGAGGTGGGGTTCGCCGCTTACGGCGTGGACCTGGCGGAAGAGGCTGTACGATACGTTCGTGATGAGCTCGATCTTTCGGCGGCGGTTGGAAGGGTGGAGGAGATCGATACCGCCTCCCTCTTCGGGAGGAAGCAGTTCGACGCGATTACGATGTGGTACGTCATAGAGCATTTGCCGGATCTTGCAACGGTCCTTAGTAGAGTGCGGGATCTTCTCAGCCCCGGGGGAATCTTCGCCTTTTCCACGCCGAACGGGGAGGGGATATCCGCCACCACGAATCGGGAGAGCTTCCTAAGGAACTCTCCGGAAGACCACGTGACAGTCTGGGAGCCGAGCCGAACGGAGGCGATTCTCGAACCTTTTGGTTTCGAGCTCCTCGGTATCAGGGTGACCGGGCACCACCCGGAGCGCTTCCCGTTGATCCGGAGAAGTCCGGGGGATTTCAAGGGGCGGCTCCTGAAGCCGCTCCTCCGACAGGTGAGCCGAATCAAAGGTCTCGGAGACACCTTTGAATGCTACGTCCGGCGCAGGTAGTATAAGAGCGATGAGTGAGCGAGCTGTCCTAATCCTCGGGGCCGGAGTCATGCAGTTGCCGGCAATCCGAGCCGCCCGGTCAATTGGCGTAAAGAGCTATGTGGTCGACGCCAATCCTCGGGCTCCGGGAGCGGAGCTGGCGGATAGATTCGTCGCGATCGATCTCAAGGCGAAAGAGGAGCTGGCCCAATTCGCCGCGGGCATACCCAATCTCGCGGGAGTCTTTACCGCGGGGACCGACTTCTCCGCTTCGGTGGCGTACGTGAGAGAACAACTCGACCTGCCGGGGATTCCCTACGAAGTCGCCCTAAACGCCTCGGAGAAGGGACGAATGCGCCGACGCTTTGCGGATGCGGGGGTTCCTTCTCCTCTCTTCCATACCATTAGCCCTGAGAAACCCCTAGAACCCCAACTCCGGGAGACGTACTCCGCGGTGGGCGTCCCGGGAGTGGTAAAGCCCGTGGATAACATGGGTGCCCGGGGGGTACGCCTGGTTCGCAGCGAAGCCGAGCTCCCTCAGGCGGTTAGGGACGCCCGGTCCCACGCCCAGGGCGGAGTTGTGATCTACGAGGAGTGGATCGACGGAGTGGAGTACAGTATCGACGCTCTGGTCTACCAAGGGGATCTCACGATCACCGGAGTGGCGGAACGGCACATTTACTTCGAGCCCTATTTCGTGGAAATGGGACATACCCTCCCGGCG
>CAYZHV010000155.1:0-9241 GCA_964478055.1 uncultured Spirochaetaceae bacterium
GTTCGAGAGGCCGAGACCTTTCGGGTCCGTGAGGTTTCGGATCCCCCGGAGTACGTTATCGAGATTATCCAAGGGCTCTCCCATCCCCATGAAAACGATATTGGTCACGCGCTCCCGCTCGGGGATGGAGAGATATTGGGAGAGGATTTCTCCGGCGGAGAGATTGCCTGCGAACCCCATGACCCCGGTGGCGCAGAACTCGCACCCTCTGCGGCATCCCACCTGGGAGGAGACACAGAGGGTTCCACGATCCCCGTCGGGAATAAAGACGCACTCCACCGAACCCTCCCTGCCGCGGCCGGCGGGAAAGAGGTACTTCTTGGTTCCGTCCGCTGACTCCCGCACCTCCAGAGGCTCGAGAGCAAAGAGGTCGAAGCGCTCACCGAGCTCGGCCCGGCGCTCCCGAGATAGATTGGTCATCTCTTCGGTGTTTCGCAGATCCTTCTGATAGATCCACTCGAATATCTGCGTAGCGGTATACGCCGGCCAACCTGCCTCCTCGAGACGGTTCCGGAGCTCTTCCCTGGTAAGGTCCAGGAGGTTAATCATGAGTGTGACGGTAGCACAAACCTGCGATCGTTTGTAGCACCGTCTCTGCGAGCCTCGACGAGCAGGAGCCTAGTGGAAGAAGAGATTGAAGTCCTTTACCTCGATGCACTCTATCTGAAGAGCGCGATAGACGGCCATAATCGTCGATAGACTGGGGTCAACCTCGCCCCTCTCAAAGCGCCCGATCGTGTTGAGGCTCACGCCGGCTCCCCGGGCGAGTTTCTCCTGAGAAAGCCCGACCAAACGACGGCGTTCACCAATGGCGTGGCCTGGAACAGTAACCATCCAGCTCCGTTGATGGTCCGTATAGTGCAAAACGACCGCGTTGAAAAAGCTTTCGGGATCCGGGGCGATTTCTGCCTCCACCGACCTCCGGGAAAAGGAGAGTGTGACCATGCCGAGGGCGCTCATAATCCGGGAGACGCAACTAAAGGTAGGATCCACTTGTCCGGATTCGAGGAGGCGCACCGTATTGCGGTGGAGACCCGCACGAAGCGCAAGCCGCTCCTGAGAGAGCTTTTGTCGTGCTCGCTGCGCGGCGATGCAACGAACAAGTTCCTGGTGAAGCCGGAAGTCTTCCTGGCGCACTATGAACTCATTATATGCCCGGTCTCGTCGTTCTATCAAACCTGGCGACGCCCCGCGCCGGCAGGTGACATGGACTCATCAACACCCCAGTAGATGTGCCACACGAGGTGGGGTAGCGAGCCTGTCGCTGCCGACGAATACTTGCAGCAGAGCTGATAACTGGAGGCTGACCATGAAACAACGGCACTGGCTGCTCATTCTTCTCTGCGCGGGACTACTCCTCTCCACCCTAAGTCTGACAGGGTGTTCGGACCTGTTCGGATCAGAAGATGACTCGTCTCAATCAGAAGATGCGTCGTCCCCGGAACTTGATCCGCCCTACCACCTATCTGCAGAGGTAAACAAAGACGGGTTTACGGTTCTTCTGAGTTGGAATATGGACACCAGTCAGGAGTACGAGCTGTTTACTGTCGAGCGAGGCACGCCCAGCATGACTCCCCAGGAGATCGGTGTGGTTGGCAGGACCACGCTTGCGTATGGGGACGAGAGTACTCTCGCGGCCGGTACCTACATTTACCGGGTCGGAGCGGTAGAAGGCTCGGAAATCGTATACTGCGAGAGCGTGACCATCGAGATCACGGACTGATTGAGAGCCATACTGCTCGTACGCCAGGCACACCTCGGGACCAACGCCGCCCCGCTATCCGAGCTCCTGACACTCCGGTTCGCGTGCTGATCGAGGACCACGGGCCCTCCGGCTTGCCGGGCAGCGCGAGATCTGCCAATCGCCTCACCGGGAGCCAGTAAAGCCCCCAGAGCGCTCCGGTAGAGGCGACAACAACGTGGCAAACAGTGCAGTGCGGTTGTTGGGCATTCAGCTCCTTATGACGATTCTCTACCATCCGCGCCGAGCGCAGGCTCCTGCAATAGTAGAAAGGAGCCGTTGAGAGAAGCAAGTTCCCGGGACCGGGAAGAGTTGGACTGGAGGGCGAAGTTCAAGCGTTCGCCGCACGGTAAGATTGTGAAAACTCCCCACCCCAGATATGATGCACCCATGAGTAGCGAGAATATGCAGGCTGTAAAGGGATTGGCTCCCGAGGAGGTCTGGGAGCGATTCGCAGAGCTCTCGGCGATACCCCGTTGTTCCAAGAAAGAGGAAGGGGTTCGCCGGTGGATTATGTCGATTGCCGAGGAAAAGGGGCTTGAGTTCACGGTGGATGGGACCGGCAACGTTCTGGTCAGGAAACCCGGTACCGGTGCCTATGCGGACCGCCCGCCGGTGGCGCTGCAGGCGCACATGGACATGGTCTGCGAGAAGAACGCAGGTACGGACCACGATTTCGAGAAGGATCCGATTACCCTTGTGCAGGAGGGAGACTGGGTTCGGGCGAACCGCACCACCCTGGGAGCGGATAACGGGATCGCCGTGGCTATGATGGTTGCCCTTCTTACCGGAAGCGACGATCAGCCTCCCCTGGAGTGCCTCTTTACAGTGGATGAGGAAACCGGTCTCACCGGCGCGCTCAAGCTCGATCCAAATCTGCTCTCCGCCAAGCGGCTCATCAATATAGACACCGAAGAGGAAGGACACTTCTGCATCGGCTGTGCCGGGGGCCGAAATACCTACGCCTATCTGCCGGTCTCCCGGGACTCCGGAAGCGAGGGGCGGGCCCTTCGGATTTTCCTGAGCGGACTCCGTGGAGGCCACTCGGGCATGAACATCGGAGAGGGCCGGGGCAATAGCATCGAGCTCGGCGCTCGGATCCTCTACGACCTGCTGAGAAAGAGAGAGGATCTCCGATTACTCAACCTCCACGGGGGTGACAAGCACAACGCAATACCCCGAGAGTTCGAGGCGGCAGTGATGATTTCCGGCAATCCGGGAGAGCTCCAGTCTCTCCTGGAGGCGTGGAAGATGACACTGCTCGAGGAGCTCGGAGATATCGAGCCGGGGCTCGACCTCTCTCTGCAGGAGCTCCAAGAGGAGGCGCCGGAGCCGATGGACCAGGCGAGCACCGCCCGGGTTATTCGACTCCTGGCCGCACTGCCCCACGGGGTGCTCGCCATGTCACGGGCGGTGCCGGGTCTGGTTGAGACCTCTACGAACCTCGCCGCCGTCCGAATCGAGAACGGGGAGCTTGCGATTCTAACAAGCCAGAGATCGAGTCGCGGGAGCGGTGTGGATGACGCCGTGAGGCTGGTTCGTGCCCCGGTTGAGCTCGCCGGGGGTAGAGTAGAAGAAGCCGAGGGATATCCCGCTTGGACACCAAATCCCGACTCCGAGCTCCTGGCCCAAGCGGTCGAGGTGTACAAGAAGGTCGCTGGGTCGGAGCCCGTGGTGGAGGCGGTTCACGCGGGCCTCGAGTGTGGTGTGATCGGTGACAAGTACCCGGGCATGGAAATGCTCTCCTTTGGTCCGGATATAGAGGGTGCACACACGCCGGAAGAGCGGGTGCGTATCTCCTCCGTGGAGCGCTCCTGGAAATTGCTTCGGAAGCTCTTGCAGGAGGTATAGCGGTGTGTCGTTCAAGGGGCTGCGCTACCTGAACGGCTTACTCTCGCAGTATTGGTTCTTTTCTGGCTGGAAGGTTGTAGTCCTAGCCTGTACATTTAGGAAGTAGGAGAAGGTCTATATGGCGAAGTCAATTCTCATTGTCGATGATTCAGCAGCGATAAGACAGAGCGTAACCTACGTCCTGGAGCAGGAAGGCTACGACGTTACCCAGGCAGAGGATGGCGTGGACGCCCTTTCGAAAATGGAAGGTGCGGAGTTCTCAATGATCATTACGGACGTCAATATGCCGAACATGGACGGCATAGAGCTTGTCCGGAAGGCTCGGGAGCAGGGGAAGTTCAAGTTCACCCCGATCGTGGTACTCACCACCGAGAGCCAGGGAACCAAGATGGACGAGGGTAAGCAGGCCGGAGCCACCGGCTGGATTGTGAAGCCCTTTGACGCGGATAAACTTCTCCAGGTGGTAAAGAAGCTTGCAGGCTAGTCTGGTCTCGGCGAGGCTCGTTTTCGCCCTTCTTATTGCGCTCTTCTCCTCCGGTGATCCAGCCGGGGAAAGCTCGAGCGTCCTGGTCGACCGGATCTCCGGTGGCGCCGTTGTCGGGAGCTACGTGGCCACCGAAGAGGCCGGGGCTGTCGCTCTTGTCCGGGTTGAGCCCCAGGGTGCGCCGGAGAGCCTCGCCATTCTCGAGCGGGTGGATGGAGCATCGCATCTCTTCGCGGAGATCGAGAACGAGCGGGTCTACTCTCTGGAGGAGTTCTTTCAGGCGGAATACACCCTATCGGAGAGCATGAGTACCACCATGGAGCTTCCGAGCTACCCGGAGGCGATGATTCGTCGCGCCGCCGGCGGGAGCGATGGAACCCCCGGTGGCGCTGCCACCGCTGCGGATGGCCGCGGGGACGCCGATGGCGAGGAAACTCTCCCGGGCTCGCCGGAAGATCGGGCTCCGGAAGATATCCCCACCTCTTCCTGGCGCTTCCTCCGGAGCGGAGAGCTCCTCTATCTCTTTCCCGGAGAGAGTGATGAAATCTTTGTCGTAAGGCCTACTCCCTGACCCAAATTCTCGTTTCCCACCAATCGGCTGTATCGAAACGCGAGAAAGAGCGCCAGTAGCACCAAGACCAGACTAATTGCAAAGAGGACCCCGCTTTTCTTCATAAGCTCTCGCTGTTACCTTCCTGTAGAACGAGTATAACGAGGAGTCCCAACTAGTGAAACGAATCATGTTTGTCTGCAGCGGAAATATCTGTCGAAGTCCCCTGGCTCATCGCCTCTTCGAGGCGCAAGCACGGGAGGCGGGGGTTGCGGGGCAGTTCCAGGTTGAGTCCTCCGGCATAGGAGACTGGCACGCCGGGGAGGACGCGGATCCAAGGATGCGCGCGACTGCTCGAGCCCACGGTCTTACGCTTCACCATCGGGCCCAACAGATTACCCGGCGGGACCTGGAGGAGTATGATCTGATCCTGGTCATGGATCTCTCCCACAAGCGGCAGCTCGAGCGTATGATCCGGGATCCGGAGATCATGGAGAAGGTACGGCTCTTTCGGGAGTGGGATCCCAAGGGAGGCCCTACCGCGGAGGTGCCGGATCCCTACTACGGCGGGGAGCGAGGCTTCGAAGAGGTGTACCAGATGGTTGAGCGGACGAGCGCGGTTCTCCTTGAAGATCTGCTCAACGAGGAGGAAGAGGCGGTATGATTACCGATGTGGCAAGCGTCGAGGAGGCGGTTGCCCGACGGTTCGGATCCGAGGTGACCGTAAAGGGCCGGCGAGGCGTCGGTGGCGGCTCGATCAATCGAACCGGAACGATCGAGCTCTCCAACGGGGTGACCCTCTTTCTCAAGGAAAACAGCCGAGATCACAAGGACCTGTTCAAGGCGGAGGCGGCGGGTCTCGAGGCGCTCCGGGCCGCGGAAGGCCCGCGCGTTCCGGAGCCGGTGGCTCTCTTCGAAGATGGCCGAAACCAGTACCTCCTAATGGAGGCGATTCCCCAAGGCAGAAAGAGCGACGACTTCTTTTTCCGCTTCGGCCGGGAGCTCGCCCGGCTCCACGAGACAAACAAGGCGGAGGCCTTCGGATTCTCCATGGACAATCACATCGGCTCCACGCCACAGAAGAATCCCTGGACCGGGAGTTGGGTCGAGTTTTACGGAGAGCATCGGCTCCGGTTTCAGATCGGCCTCGCCAGGCGCAAGGGGCTCGCCGACGGTTCAATGGAGAAGGGGGTGGAGCGGATCATAGAGAAGTTAGACTCCCTCCTCCCGGAGCCGGAACACCCGGCACTGCTCCACGGCGACCTCTGGGGCGGAAACTACATGGTTGATGAGCAGGGCGAGCCGGTGCTCATAGATCCTGCGGTATACTACGGTCACCGGGAGGCGGACCTCGCCATGACCGAGCTCTTTGGTGGATTCAGGCCGGAGTTCTACCGCGCCTACGACGAGGCGTACCCGCTGCAACCGGGCTACAAGGGAAGGGTGGACCTCTACAACCTCTACCACCTGCTCAACCACCTCAACCTCTTTGGCGGAGGCTACGCCGGAAGCTGTCGGAGCATTATTCGGCAATACAGCTGATCCGCCGTCCCTCAGTATCGAAGCCAGTAGTACAGAAGCCCGAGATACTCGTGGAGAGCCAGGGAACTCCGCTCGAACCCCCCGGAGGAGGGGAGGAAGTCCGTCGGTAGGGGAGGGGCCGGGTCGCTGCGATAGAGCGTGGGCGCCGGAACCGGCTCCATACCGTGCTTCCGGAAGGAGTAGACCGCCCGGGGCATGTGCCAGGCGCTGGTGACGAGGAGGGGCGCCCGGGTTTCAAACTCCTCTGAGACATAGAGGGCGTTCTCCCAGGTGGTGCGGCTCCGCTCTTCCAGGAGTAGCCGCTCTTCCGGGACGCCGAGGCTTTTAGCCACCCGGGCGGCGGCTTCTGCTTCGCTCGGCCGATCCTCTCTTCCCAGGGCGCGGCCCCCGGTAAAGACGAGGGGCAAAGGCATTTCCCGGGCGAGGCGGACGCCGTAGACCAGCCGCCCGGTCGATTCTTCCGTCAGGGCCGGAGCGCCGCCCTCCGCGGGGGAGCTCACCTTCGATCCTCCTCCGAGAACTACGATCGCATCCCCCCAGCGCGCCTCCCCGGTCTCCGGTGGTGGATAGGCGTTCTCCAGGGGCCGAATAAGCAGTTCTCCGATAACGGCTGTGGAAAGGAGGTAGAAAAGGAGTGCCACACTCAGAGTCAGTATCCCCGAGAGCCTGTCCCTTCGCCACCGGATAAGCCAGACGCCCAGGGCGACCAAGAGCACCACGAAGAGCCCCGGGGGAAGGAGGAATGGCTCGATAAACTTGGAAATCATGCCGCCCACCGCTCGAGGATCTTGCAGAGCTCGTCCATCCAGCGACGCCGCTCCCTCCCACTGCTCTCTCGCAGGCCGTAAAAGCAGCAAAAATCGACTTGTCCGATACCGGTATAACCGAAGACCCGCTCCCGCCAGAGGGTGTTCATCGCCTCCTGGCTCAAGGGGTTTGTCTCGTTGGTCGTTGTAACAACCATGGCGCGCTTGCCGGTGAGCAGGGGGACCTTCTCCTTCTCCGTGAACTCCTCCCCCTCGAACTCATAGGCAAAGCCCGGGCGAAATACTCGATCGATCCATCCTTTGAGAATCGCCGGGGGCATGCCCCACCAGTCGGGATAGATCACCACCAACCCCTGGGACTCTCGTATGTGCCGGGAATGAGTGGTAATGGTGTCGTCAAAGGCGAACTTCCTCCGAAGCTCCTCGATCTCCAGGACCGGGACGAAACGCTCAGCGTAGAGGTCATGGAAATGAATCTGATGATTGGACTCGTCCAGACAGCGGTGAATTCTCTCCGCGATCGCGTGGTTGAAGCTCTCGCGGTTCGGGTTAGCAAGGATGATCGTGACGGTCACGGGGCTATTCTCCTGACCCCCACTGTAGTATACTATATGCGGGAAACGCCACACGCCGAGGCGGCGTTATTCGGAACGATTTCGAAAAAATCCCCTCAGATCTATTGATCAAGACTCTATTGTTGAGTAGTTTAATCAGGAAATAGGTGGTGCTCATGGCTGAAGGAAATATGCCCAGTAAAGGCGATGTGCTCGAATCGCTTAAAAAGGTTGTTGACCCGGAAATTGGCTTCAATATCGTGGATGTCGGTCTCGTCTACCGTATCGACGTTACTGAAGAAAGCATCGAAGTGGACTTTACCCTCACATCTCCGGGGTGTCCCCTGGCGGATACGATCTATCAGGACATCACGACCGTAGTCCGGGAGGATCACGGGGTGGATGCGGTCCACGCGAACCTCGTCTGGTCTCCGCCGTGGAATCCGGACTTTATGAGCGAAGACGTAAAACTGGCCCTCGGTTTTCCCATTTAGGGCCGAGGTTTACCGCATAGATAGAAATATAGACGCAAGGAGCTAAGCGTGAAGATTGAAATCAAAGACCTCAAGGCATCGATCGAAGATAAGCCGATACTCAACGGTGTTAACCTTATTCTTAACAGTGGCGAAACCCACGCTCTCATGGGCCCCAACGGCTCGGGAAAGTCGACCCTATCCAATGTCATTTTTGGCCATCCCTCCTACGAGGTGACTGGCGGGCAGGTACTCGTTGACGGAGAGGATCTCCTGGAGATGGAGACCCACGAGCGGGCGCAGCTCGGGCTGTTTCTCGCCTTTCAGTATCCCGTGGAGATCCCCGGCGTAAGCGTTGGCCGTTTTCTCAAGCGTGCCGCCGAGATTCGTTTTGGTGACGACGGAGCCAAGGGCTTTGTAAAGAGCCTGCGGGAGGCGATGGATTACATGGAGATCGACCGCGCCTTTATTAACCGGTACCTCAATGAAGGATTCTCCGGTGGTGAGAAGAAGCGGATGGAGATTCTCCAAATGCTCATGCTCAAGCCTGAGTTTGCGATTCTCGACGAGACCGACTCCGGGTTGGACATCGACGCCCTCAAGGTTGTGGCCCAGGGGGTCAACAAGCTTAGAGATGACGGAAACTTCGGTGCCCTGGTTATCACCCACTACCAGCGGATCCTGAACTATATTCATCCTGATTTTGTGCACATTATGTACCAGGGTCGTATCGTTACCTCCGGGGGCCACGACCTCGTCGTGGAGCTCGAGGAAAAGGGGTACGACTTCATCAAGAAGCAGCACGGCATTATGGAAGAAGAGGAGGCTAATTCATGAGTAGTCCTCAGCAAGTTGATATAGGCGACTACAAGTACGGCTTTTCCTTTCCGGACAAGTCCGTCTTCAAGACCCGCAAGGGGCTTAATGAGCAGATCGTCAGAGACATAAGCGAAAACAAAGGCGAGCCGGAGTGGATGCTCGAGTTCCGCCTGCGTTCGCTGGAGGCGTTCAACAAGAAGCCGATGCCGAACTGGGGCGCGGACCTGAGCGAGATCGACTTCGACGAGCTCTTCTACTACGCCCGCTCCACGGAGAAGCAGGAGCGCTCCTGGGAGGACCTTCCCGAGGAGATCCGGGAGACCTACAACCGTCTCGGTATTCCCGAGGCGGAGCAGAAGTTTCTCGCCGGTGTAGGCGCCCAATACGACTCCGAAGTGGTCTACCACTCCATGAAAAAGGAGCTCGAGGAGAAGGGTGTTATCTTCTGCTCTCCCGAGGA
>CAYZHV010000156.1:0-9189 GCA_964478055.1 uncultured Spirochaetaceae bacterium
ACCGAACGACCATACTTCTCATTAAAGAGACGAAGAAAGAGCTCGATCAACCGCCGCAGGTCCTCGCTCCGTTCGCGAAGCGGTGGAATGTGCATTCTTACCACGTTAATCCGATAGTAGAGATCCTCTCTAAAAGCGCCGCTGTGAACCAGTTCTTCCAGATCCTGATTCGTCGCTGCAATTATCCTGGCCCCTACGGTGACGGGATCAGATCCGCCGAGGCGCTCGAACTGTCGTGTCTCGAGTACCCTGAGCAGCTTTGCCTGGGTGTCCAGGGCCATATCACCGATCTCGTCTAGAAAAAGGGTGCCTTTTCCGGCACGCTCGAAGCAACCGAGCTTTCTTCGGTCCGCTCCGGTAAACGCTCCCTTCTCGTGGCCAAAGAGCTCGCTCAACAAGAGGGTCTCCGAAAAGGCAGCACAGTTTACTCCCACGAAAGGGTCTCCGGAACGGGGGCCTTGCTCATGGATATACCGGGCAAGAAGCTCCTTGCCAACGCCGCTCTCGCCGGTAATTAGGACCGAGATATCCTGGTCTTTTATTCGCGAGACGAGATCAAGGAGTCGTCTCATTGCGGGGCTGCCGGCCACGAGAGAGGAGGCGGCGGACTGCTGCTCCTCGGCCTGGACTCGGTTACGCTCGAGCCTGCTCGAGACCTTGTTTAAAAGCCGGGCGTTGTCCACGGGCTTGACGATGTAGTCTTCGGCGCCCTTCTTCATCGCCTCGACGGCGCTCTCGATGGTTCCGTAGCCGGTAATCATGAGAACCGGGAGTTCCGAGTCGATTCGGCGAACCTCATCGAGGACCTGGTGACCGTCCATGGAGCCCTCCAGTCGCACGTCTAAAAGAAGCGCGTCGAGGTGCTGACTCTGTGCATACTGGATGACCTCATTTCCCGTGGCGCAGCCGAGCACTTCGTATCCGGCCCGGGAAAAGAGCTTGGAGAGACCGAAGCGGATGCCTTCCTCGTCGTCGGCGATGCACACCACCGGCTTGAATCGGTGCTCCTCATTAACCATCGTAGCTGCTCCCTTGGGGAAGTGATAGCTCCACGGTCGTTCCTTCTCCTTCTATTGAATGGATCCTGCAGGAACCGCCGTACCTATTGAGTAGACCGTAGACCACCGAAAGTCCGAGGCCAGAGCCGTCGGGCTTGGTGGTAAAGAACGGATCGAAAATTCGCTGCCGTACATCTTCGGGAATACCCGCTCCGTCGTCCGTGACGGTGAGGCTCAGCTGCTCTCCCCGTCGAGCGGTGGTTACCGAGAGTGTACCGCCCCGTCCGTCTATCGCCTGAAGCGCGTTGGTAACGAGGTTGAGGAGAATCTGTCGTAGCTCATCCGCCGGTACCGTAGTGGAGGGCAACTTCTCGGCGAGTTCGGTCTTTACCTCGATCCGACTATCCTCGGGTATCGAGTATCGCACGGTCGCCAGGACGAGCCGAATCTCCTCATTGAGATCCGCGAAAGCTCGCTGAGAACCCTGATTACCCGCAAACTCCAGCAGCCTTCCCACGATGTCCCGGATACGGCGCGTCTCCTGCTGGATATAGCCGATCGCCCGCTTCTGTTCCGGATCATCGATCTCGCAGGCGAGGTTTTGCACGTTCGTTGTGATGGATGAGAGGGGGTTGTTTATCTCGTGGGCGACCCCTGCGGTAAGAATAGAAAGCGAGGAAAGCTTTTCCGCCCGGACCATCCGCTCCTCGAGGGAGACTTTTTCGGTTACGTTGTCCACAATCAGGAGACACCCCTCGAGAACCGGGCCGTCTATGCTCGTGGGAGTTCGTAGAAAGAAGCCTCCGATCTGGTAGACCCCTGTATTAGTACGCCGAAGTCCCGAAGCTACTCTTCCCTTCTTCCTGAGGACGGCCTCGGCTATTTCCATTAAATGCGCCCTGAGTTCCGCCCCCGGAACCTCGGCAAGTAAGTGCCCGGCAAGGTCCTCTTCACCGCGTCCTAGGATCTCCGCGGCGGCGTTGTTTATGCGCAGAATCCGCCGTTCCCCGTCCACACTGATCATACCGTTCCCGATGGAGTTAAAGATCGTCTCATTGGTGTTGGTGAGGGCGGTAATCTCATCAATGTGACGCTCCCGCTCGCGAACATCCTGCTGCAGCTGAGAGGTCATACGATTGAAACCGGCAAAGAGCGTCTTAGTCTCCCGACCTCCGCCGCCTTCCAGGCGGAGTGAGAAATCGCCTTCGGCCACTCGCTCCATCGCCCCGGCCAGCCGGACGATCGGTTTGGTCAGGGTCCAGGAGCCGAAGAGAATGAGTGCCGCCGAAAGTGCGATGGTCATGACGGAAGAGAGAACCAGGCTATTGACGATCGTCTGCATGCGACGGTCCTGCCAGGAGGCGTCCAGGAGCACCGCAAGGTAGAGCGGCATCACTCCGGCATCGGATATGACGGTGCCGGCGTTTCGCAGGCTCCCGTTGAGCCTCTCCCCGAGCTCGTTGCGCTCGCCGATAAAGCGCGCGTAGCCTCGCTGGCTCGCGAGCACCTGCGTAAACGGGATCTGCGAAGGAACGCCCGGCAGTCCTGGGAAGGCGCCCTGAGAGCTCAGAAACGTTGCCGTTCCGGGAGCGTCTATGGCGAGCTGACGGCAGAAGGTGCCATCCACCAGCTTTAGAAGATGGATTCCAACGGACTCTCCGGAAGGACGCTCAAGGGGACGGGAGGCGCGGAGTACCAGGGTCTCGTTGCGATAGCTGAACGAAACCTGCGGCCGCTCCGGGGACTCCCAATTCATCCCGAGTCCCTCGGGGTACGGTATGCCGGTGGCACTATATACGTCCGCGGGACCGCCGGCTTCCCTCGCCTGGACAATCCAATCCACGGTACGCTTTGGTGAGAGGCGAGTGGCTATTTCTCCTGCCGGCTCGCTCCCCTCTAGGGTCACCAGCTGCTGCCAGAGGGCGCGCTTCCAGTTGTTGAAGTTCTCATAAATGAGGCGGGAGGACTCATCGAGCTCCGTCAGTGCAGTGTCACGATCCTGTCCGCGAACGCGCTCCGCAACAAAGAGGCCGGTTAGCACACTCTGAAATAGGAGTACGAGCACCGCAATTGCGAAAAATCGCTGAAAGAAGGACATGACTTAGTAGGTGAGCTCCTCTATGTCGACTCCTTCCACCGACTCGAGCGTGAGAATCTGGGCCCCCACGTGTACTCGCCGGGGAACCGAGCGGCCTTCCAGATGATCCACCGCCAGGGAGACCGCCTTCGCGCCGATCTCTCGAGGCGACTGCGCCAGCACCAGGTCCACGAAGCCGCGCTCTAGGGCTTCGATAATGGGCTCGGTGCTGTCCCAGGAGGCGATGCGTACCGCGCCGGTTAAGCCGCTATCCAGGACCGCTTGATACGCCCCTTGGGAGCTGAACAGATTGGTGGCAAACACTGCTCGAACGTCGGGATACTCACGCAGGATTCTCAACGTCTGGCTGTACGCGACGCTCTGCCGATCCTGGTTGTACTCCGTAGCGATCACATGCATGTTGGGAAATTCCGCCATTCCCGCGATGAACCCCTCCACCCGATTGCTTACCGAAGAGACGTCAGAGTGCGTCGTATTTACGTAGACCGAACCCTCTTTGCCGACCAGCTCCGCCAACCGCTCCGCAACCTCCTTGCCACCGTTATAGTTATCGGTGCCAACAAAACTGAGAGCGTAATCGTCCTCGCCGGTGGAATAGTCGCCGTCTCCGACGTAGGTATCCACCGTAATGATCGGAATACCTGTATCCGCGATTGCCCGGAGCTCGGCGTTCAGCGCTACCGTAGAAACCGGTCCCACGAGGAGCGCATCTGCATCCGATAGATCCAGGTCAGTGAGAATCTCCCTCTGCGCCTCGGCGGCCCAGAGCTCCGGATACTCAGCCTCCGAGTAGCGCAGTTGCAACTCTTCCGCCGCCGCCTCCGCTCCCGCACCTATGGCGCGGTAGAAGGGATCCTCCACCGCCGGAGCGAAAACGATGTGCCACGGTTCTTTCGTCGCCGCCGGGCCGCTCTCGCTCTTATCGCAGCCCAGAAGAAGCAACAGCTGCAACAAAGCGAGGAGCACAACGCAAATCCGGCGACAGCGAGATACCACTATTGTCATGATCTGTGCAGCATTATACCACGACGATCTCGGTCTAGATGAGCTAAGAATCTCCGAAGGGAATGTTGGACGGTGCCCATTGGCCGTTCCCCGATGGAGACGCAGACGCGCGAAGCCACGCGCGGCATTCGCCCCCAGATAGGTGCCTCGGTTCGCGGTTGAGGATGCTCTCGGTCTTGAGCATGCTTACAAAGCGGTCGATTTCGGTCTTTATTTGCTCCTTGGTGAGTCCCTGCGCCTTGAGGGGGAAGGCGATATTCTTCTAGGCGCACATGTGCGGTTACAAGGCGTAGAGCTGAAATACAAACGCGATATCCCGCTGCGAGGCTCGGCGCGTAGTCACATCGGCCCGTCAAGCGGGAATCTTACCGCTCGTGGGGATCTCGAGTCATGGTCTGCTCATCCGAACAGCTGCCGTAGGAAGCTGAGTCCTTTGCTTGCGAGGGTCTCGGCGTCTTTTTCCGTCTGGCGCCAAATTGCAGCCGCCCGGGCTATCATCTCGACGTCAGGAGTAAATGACTCGATGACAACCCACCCGTCAAAGCCGATCTCCTCTACGGCGTCCCGAACCTTCTGCCATGGAACTTGGCCGGTACCCGGCGCCCCGCGATCGTTCTCACTAGCGTGCAGGAGAAAGAGCTTGTCGCCGGCGGTACGAATAGCTTTGCCGGAATCCTTCTCCTCGATGTTCATATGAAACGTGTCGAGGTGCATCCCCAGGTGGGGGCTTCCCACATCGTTGCACATTCGCAACGCATCCTCGGCGATGTTAATAAAATCGGTCTCAAAACGATTGAGCGGTTCTATGCCGAGGTAGATATCTTTCTTTTCCGCGTATTCCGCAACTTCCTTGAATCCGTCGAGGGCGTAGCCCCACTGCTCCTTGCGAGCCTCCTCGGTTTCCAGACCGGCTCGTCCGACGGAGGAGTAGATTGGACCGACCACGTACTTTGCGCCGAGTTCGGATGCGATATCGATGCAATCCTTTGTGTACTGCACGCCCCCTTTCCTGTCATTCGGATCGGAGGAGCGGAGATCCCTGCCGGGACCGTAGAGCCCGCATATCGAGCTGCAGACGAGCCCGTTGCTCTCGAGCGCTTTTCGCATCTTCTGTGTGTCGAAATCACCTTTATTCTCCGGTGCTATCTCCACACCATCGAATCCGATCTTCTTCAGTCGCGGGAAAAGCTCGGCGTGCTCGTCGCGAAAGCTCCCGGTAAAGATAAGCGTGTTCATTCCGTATTTCATGGTCCCTCTCCTTATTCTTTGGTACTCGAGGTGAATCGAGAAAATCTAAGCCAACGTACTCGGAAACAGAATGGTGAAACCGTTGCTGTAGAGCCAGAAAAAGAACGGCTGGCTCATCGCAACGATGCCGAACAGCATGAGTCCCATGAAAAGCGGTTCCAGGTACTTCCACCACCTCGCTGACGGCAGCGAGCCCCGCGACATCCTTGATAGTCGCCCTCACCCCCGCTATCCTTTTTTTTGCACACCTCATCGCGCTGAACGCTGGAGTCGGCTCCTAAAGCGTAGCACCCTTTGGGCCCCTGTCAAGTATTTCGTCCTTAGTTTGTAAAGAATTTGTACAAGCGGAGCAACGCGCACTTGCGCCAGCTCGAATTCCGCCCTTAGAATTAGAGGGCTATGCAATCGAGCGTAGCTCTCTCATACGAAGCGTTGAGGGTGCAGTCTATGCGCAACCGTGACAGGAGTGCCGAACGCCGCCCGTCCCGCTTCGCAACCACAGTACGGAGGGTCAACCATGGCACATGTGCTTCGCTACGGAATGATTGGGGGCGGTCCGGGAGCCTTTATCGGTGACGTTCACCGTAAAGCCGCCGCGTTCGACGGCCTCGCAACTCTTGTCGCCGGCTCGTTTTCGAGCAGTTTTGACAAGACAAAGGAGACGGGAAAGGAGCTCGGTCTCGACGAGTCGCGCCTCTACGCCAGCTATGAGGAGATGGCAGAGCGCGAAGCAGCTCGTGAAGATGGAATCGATTTCGTCTCGATCGTGACACCGAATCATCTCCATCACCGCATCGCGAAGGCGTTTCTCGAGAAAGGCATCCACGTCATCTGCGATAAACCGCTCACGACCAGCCTCGCGGATGCGGAGGAGTTGCAGAAGCTGGCGAAACAGAAGGGCCTGCTCTTCGCAGTTACCTACACCTATACCGGGTACCCCCTGGTCAAGCATGCCCGGGAGCTCATCAAGGAGGGAAAGCTGGGAGAGATACGCTTTGTCAACGCGGAATACGCTCAAGACTGGTTGAGCACCCCCGCCGAAAACGAGGGACTGAAGCAGGCGGAGTGGCGAACAGACCCGAAGAGAACAGGTATCGCCAACGCCGTCGGCGACATCGGAACCCATGTCGAGAATATGGTCTCCTACCTCACGGGGCTCAAGATATCCCGCCTATCCGCACGGTTGGACTCCTTTGTCTCCGGACGAACCCTCGACGACAACGCGACGATAATGGTCGAGTACGAAGGTGGGGCGAAAGGTCTCTACTGGGTTAGCCAGATCGCAATCGGACACGACAACGGCCTTCGAGTGCGCGTTTTCGGCTCCAAGGCGGCGATCGAGTTCATCCAGGAGGAGCCGAATCACCTAAAGGTGAGCTGGCTCGGAGGACCGGATCACATCCTGTCCCGCGGCCGCGATGCCGTGTCTGACCATGTCGGAGGCTATCAGCGCGTGCCCGCGGGCCACCCTGAAGGCTTCTTTGAGGCGTTTTCGAACATCTACCGCACCTTTTCTGAGGGCGTGGCCGCCGCAAAGAGCGGCAAGAAGGTGTCCGACGACGACTTCGACTACACTGGGGTTGGCTACGGCGTAGACGGGGTACGGTTTATAGAACGATGCGTAGAGAGCTCCAAAGCGGGAGCCAAGTGGATCGACTATTAAGTTTCTTTTATATCAGTAGTTAGGAGGAAATCATGGCGCGACCAGTAACACTATTTACGGCACAATGGGCGGACCTGCCTTTCACCACGATGTGCGAGAAGGCGAAGGCTTTTGGCTACGACGGACTGGAGATTGCATCCTGGGGCGATCACCTCGACCTCGAGAAGGCAGCTAAGGACTCCAAGTACGTCGAGGACAAAAAGGCGTTGCTCAAGAAACACGGTCTCGGCTGGTGGGCGATCGGAACACACATTGTCGGTCAGGCCGTAGCGGACGCCGAAGATCCGCGAATTGCGGCGTTCGTTCCGGAGAAGTATCACGGAAAACCTGACCAGATCCGCTCCTGGGCGGTGGAACAGATGAAGTACGCTCCACTCGCCGCCAAGAACATGGGTGTGGACGTGATAACCGGCTTTACCGGCTCACCGATCTTCAAATACGTCTACTCGTTCCCGCCGACCACGGACCAGATGGTCAAAGACGGGTTCAAGAAGATCGTGGACCTCTGGAGCCCGATTTTTGACGAGTTTGACAAGCATGGGGTCAAGTTCGGCCTGGAGATCCACCCGGGGGAGATCGCCTTCGACTACTACAGCTGGGTGCAGCTACTCGAGGCGTTCAACAATCGCAAGACCCTCGGCATTAACTTCGATCCGAGTCACCTAGTCTGGCAGGGAATGAAGCCCGAGCTAATGATTCGGGACTTCCCGGACAGGATCTATCACGTCCACATGAAGGACGCCGTGGTCAAGCTCGACGGTCGAGCGGGTATCCTGGGATCGCACCTCAACTTCGGCGACTTGCGCCGGGGCTGGAACTTCGTCTCCATCGGCCACGGTGATGTCAACTTCGACTTCATCATTCGCGAGCTCAACGCTATTGGCTATGAGGGCCCCCTCTCCGTGGAGTGGGAGGACAACGGAATGGATCGAGAGTTCGGTGCCACCGAATCCTGCAAACGGGTGAAGGAGCTGAACTTCTCGCAGTCCACGACCGCCTTCGACAAGGACATGGGTAAGAAGTAGAGCCGCGAGTAGAAACCCGTGAGAAGCCCCGGAAGCCAGTCGGCCCCGGGGCTTTCTTAGGTCGACGAAGTGGAGTTCGGGCTGTCGGGTAGGTAGATAGAAGGCACCTCCTGAGAACCCCATAATCGCAGCGTCCCATCCCGTTCCTGCCATCAGGCCGAGGACTTTCTGGAAGCCCTCTCCAAGGGAAAGACCGTCGGGCCCACCGAGGACCTCTCGTGCCACTCCCTGTAAACGGGATCGGCCCGGACAGTTGCTACGTCAGGAGGCTGCCTTTTAGCGTCTTTTCCAAGTACGCTCGACTCCGTTCGGCCTCGTCAATGGTACCGCACTCAACGCTAAGAAAGATTTCTCGGTCCACGGGCTCGAGAATCTTTGCTACCCGTTCCCAGTCGACTACGCCTTCGCCGCAGGCGCAACCAACCGGCGTGCCGGTAACGGTACCTCGCTCCGCCTCGCCTTGCTCGAAGCTGATGTCCTTGGCATGAATGTGGTAGATCCGATCTCGAACCTTCTCCATCGCTTCGTACGGGTCCTCCTGCCCGGCGAGATACGCATTTCCGGTGTCCCAGTTGACCTGGATCCACGGCGACCTAACAAGGTTCACGATCTTCATGAGGCCGTCCGCAGTCTTGGTGTACACGCCGTGCGGCTCTATGCAGAGGTAGACCTTGTGGCGGGCGGCAACCATCGACGCCTTGGTAAGGCTGTATCGCATTGCGTCGTGGGCGGCTTCATCGTCCATCCAGTCGGGCTTTAACATTTCGTCACTGTTAACGAAATCAGCCCCGTTTAGACGCGCAAAGAGCACCGCGCGAGTTAACCGAGAGACCGCCGCCTCCGGTTTCATCAGAGGACTGTGTCCGCTGAGACTGGACACCTTTATTCCGTGACTCTCACAGATTTCCTTCATCAGGAGCGGATCTTCCTCCATCGAAAAGGAGTGAAAGTACCCGACTTCGCTTAACAGGCCCCATCCGGTGTGTACCATCGGCTCGATGTACTTGTACCCCAGGTCCGCGGCCACTTTGACACCTTTGCGAAAATCCAGATCCGCGCTGCGGACAAACTCCATGTTCACGGTAATTCGGAACTTAGCCATCTTTCTACCTCCGGGTATTAGACGTATTGCGTCCTATCTCTAAACGCTCT
>CAYZHV010000157.1:0-9176 GCA_964478055.1 uncultured Spirochaetaceae bacterium
CCTGGACTGGGTCTCGCCAATTCACGGTGTTCCCCTAACGAGCATGATGTGGGACTCCCAGTCCGAGGTGGTAACCCATCAGCTCAGACTTCTTCCGGAGGTGGATGTTTATAGAATCAACGCTCCCCTGGAACGGGTGAGTGAGGACTTTGATGACGCCTCACCGAAAAATCTCAGCCGGCTTCGTGACAAGGCGGAAGAGATAATAGAAGCAGAAGATGCCACTTTGGAGAAGGTAGCCCGGCTTCTGGTGTAGAGGATACCGAGCACCCATGCTATACTCGCCGCGCCGTGTCTAGCTACGACTATTACATCTGGATACGCTCAGCCAGCGACGCGATCGCCGCCTTTCTGCCTATTATCATTATCGCCGCTCTGCTGCTGGGCGGCCTCATAGGCTGGCGCTGGTGGCTTCGCTCCAAGGGCGGTGATCCCGGCAAGGTCTCGAGCCTCGAAAAGCGCGTCGGAGAGTTGGAGTCCCGGGTGGCGGATCTCGAGAAGAAGCGCCCCTCCGGCTCCGACGACTGAGCAACCGGCAGAGGACCCTATGTCACTGAACTGCGGAATCGTCGGACTGCCAAACGTCGGAAAGTCGACCATTTTCTCCGCCCTTACCGCCGCCCCTGCGGAGGCGGAGAATTATCCTTTCTGCACAATCGACCCGAACGTCGGCATCGTCCAAGTCCCGGATTCTCGACTCTACCGCATCGCCGAGCTCATTCCGAGAGAGAAAATTATCCCGGCGGTGGTGGAGTTCGTGGACATTGCCGGGCTCGTAAAAGGAGCTTCTAAGGGAGAGGGCCTGGGCAATCGTTTCCTCGCTCACATTCGGGAGACGGACCTGATTGTCCACGTGGTACGCTGCTTCGAAGACGAAGACGTGGCGCACGTCACCGGGAACATTAGTCCGGCGGAAGACATAGAGACCGTCAATGTGGAGCTTGCCCTGGCCGACCTCGAGACGGTGCAGAAACGGCTTGAGCGGCTGGAGAAAGAGAAGAAGGCGAACGACAAGGAGCAGGCGAAGCGGGCGGCCTCGATGGAGCCGGTGGTCCTCAGGCTAGAAGCGGCACTGGAACAGGGCAAGGCTGCTCGGACCGTGGAGCTTACCGGGGATGAACGCGAACTCATTCGTGACCTTCACCTGATAACGATGAAGAGCACGATCTACCTCTGTAATGTGGACGAGGCGAGTCTCAGCGAAAAGAGCGCCCAGGTAGGGGCGGTGGAGGAGGTTGCCTCCGAGGAGGGTGCGCAGGTCATAAGCATCTGCGGAAAACTCGAGGCGGAGATCGCCGATCTCGAAGAGGAGGAAGAGCGCGCCGCCTTTTTGAAAGACGCCGGGCTCGAAGAGTCGGGCCTCCACCATCTAATCCGGGAAGCCTACGGGGCCCTGGGGTTGCGCACCTTTTTCACCGTGGGGGAAAAGGAAATCCGGGCGTGGACCTTTCACGAAGGGGCCACCGCGCCGGAGGCTGCGGGGATTATCCACACGGACTTTCAGCGCGGCTTCATCCGGGCGGAGACCTACTCCTGCGAGGATCTCTTCGAGCTCCGGTCGGAGCAGAAGATCCGGGAGGCCGGAAGGCTCCGGCAGGAGGGGAAGGAGTACGTCGTTCAGGATGGGGACGTTATTCAATTCAAGTTCAACGTCTAGCTACTCTTCACCACCATGGCCGACAGTTTCCTTGGTTTCGAGAAGCGTGCGATACCGCTGACCAAACTGCCGCCACACCACAAAGAAGAGAGAGGCTATCACCGGGCCGATGAGAAAGCCGATAAGCCCGAGCCAGGCGATGCCGCCGATCGTCGCGAGGAGCGCAATCGCCGGATGGAGCCCCGAGCGGTCGCCGAGAAGCTTGGGCTTGATGAGGTTCTGAGTGATCGCCACACCGACGGCGCCGCCGATGAGGATAATAATCCCCGGGGCGATTCTCCCCATGGCGATCTGAATGATCCCCGCCGGAAACAGTATTAGGTTGGTACCGATAAGTGGGATCATCGAGAGAATTACGGTTATCGCACCCCAGAGGAAGGGGGAGGGGAGTCCGAACAGTAGAAAAAGAACCGCCGCCAGGGAGCCTTCCATTAGGCCGATAATCACGGTGCTGATCAGTGTGGCGCTGGTGGTGTTGAAGGTCTCCTTGGTGATCTGCTCGATCTCGGAATTCGGTAGGGGTATGGTCTCATAGGCTCTCTTAACGACTCGATCGCCGTCGAGATAGAAGAAGAACATGAGCAGGAGCACGATGACGCCATTGAAGATCGCCTGGGTGACGTTGGCAAAGGAGCGCTGGGTTAACTCCACGATAAGGTTCGACCCGGTGGTTACGGCGTTTCTAATGAGTTGGGTGAGATCGAGATCTGGCAGAAACTCGGAAAACCGGTTGAGGAGGGGTAGCTCATCGATGGACTGCACGGCGATCAGGGAGTTGACCGTTGCTGCTATCTGCGGCCACCGCTGCTGAATGTTCGCGACTCCCCCGGCGATCTCGCCGTAGACAAGAAGCGCGATCAGGGTGACCGGAATCGCCACGGTGACGATAGTGACCAGAAGGGTCAGAGCCGCGGCGAGGCGCTTTCGCTGGCCGGTTACGGATAAGAACCATCGGTGGACTCCGCCGAAGATGTTGCTCAACACCAAGGCGATAAAAATATCCAGGATAAAGGGCGCCATCACCTGGTAAAAGGCGACCGAGAAAGCCACCAGGACCAGAATAAAGACCCCTTCCAGTAAATAGCGATCACTATCTCTCATGAGTGGGAGTATAGCGAAAAGCAGGGCCCTTCACCCAGCGCCTGTGCTGCATGTTATACTTCTGCGAAACCTCGTGATGACCAACTATGCCCTGGAGGATCGACTCTTTGACCAGTATCAAACTTCCTCTACCTTCGAAACAGAAGCTACGAGATACCTACGAGAATCGCTTTCCCCTCTACGAAAAGGCGCTCTTCGAGCTCCATCGTCGTCTTCGAGAGGAGCTCAAGAAACGGGGCTTGCACCCGTCGATTAAGTATCGGGTCAAGAGTTTTGAGAGCTACTACGAGAAGCTCCTCCGGCGGATTAGAAACCTTCCCTCAGCCGTCGAGCAGGTGGAGCTCCACGATTTGCTGGGGCTTCGAGTGGTCTGTCCCTTTATCGAGGATCTCACGGCGGTGGAGAACGCCGTACTCGAAGCGTTCGACGTGGTTGAGGTGGAGAGAAAGGGCTCGGAGTTTACCGCCCAAGAGTTTGGCTATGACGCCACGCACTGCCTGGTGAGCGTTCCCGCGGACATCAGGGAAAGCTTTCATCTCCACGAGTCGCTTCTCTGGGAGGTGCAACTGAGGACCATTCTCCAGGATGCCTGGGCCGAAGTAGAGCACGAGCTCATCTACAAGGCGGAGTTTACCCCCTTTGATGAGCCCCTTCGCCGAAAGCTCGCCGCCCTCAACGCGAACCTCACTCTCTCGGATATTATCTTTCAGGAGATCCGGGACTATCAGAGGCAGCTCCACAGCCAGCTCCTGACCCGCCGGGAAGGTTTCTGGCGACAGATCCATGGAGAAGAGGAGGAAGAAGCGGTTGAGGTTCCCGCGGCGCCCTCTCCGTTGGCCTCGGAGGTTGGTGACCGGGAGTCCATGGACACCATGCTTCTCAAGGCGCTGCACGCTCATAATAGAAAACGGTACGATCAGGCAATTTCCATCTACTCGGAGATACTCAAGCATCAACCGAAGGCGCACATTCGTGGCATCGTCTACATACACCGTGGGATGGCCCAGTTTGCCCAGGGCGATCTCGACGGGGCGATCGAAGATTTCTCAACTACCCTCGGCTACGATCAGAAATCCGTAAAGGCGTATTTCTATCGGGGACTGGCCTACCGGACCAAGGGCGATCTCGACGCGGCGCTCCGGGATTTTTCCACCTGCCTTGACTTCGACCAGTACAACGCGGATGCTCTCTACGCCCGGGCCATGGTCTATCGCTCCATGGATGACCGCTCCGCGGCCACCGCGGACTGCCGACAAGCCCTCAACGTGGACCCGGACCACGCGGACGCCCGAGCACTCCTGAGAGAGCTCGAATCAGAAGAAGTGGAGACCTCATGAGAAGACCTCATCTATTTGCCAGCGACAATACCGCCACCGTTCATCCACGGGTCATGGAAGCGTTGAGCCGGGTAAATCTGGACCACCAGATCTCCTACGGCGATGATCCCTACACAGCAGAGGCGGAAGAGCGTATCCGCGAGCTCTTTGACGCGGAGGCCTCGGTCTTCTTTGTCTACAACGGGACCGGGGCCAACGTACTCAGCCTGGCCACGATGGTTCGAAGCTTCGAGGCGACCCTATGCACCGAGATCGCCCATATCCAGGAGGATGAGGCGGGAGCCCCGGAGAAGTTTACCGGTGCCAAGCTACTTACGGTGCCGCCCCTGGCGGGAAAGCTAACGGTGGAGCAACTTAAGCCGTTTATGTCCCGCCGCGGCTTCGAGCACACCTCCCAGCCCAAGGCGGTATCCATCACTCAGGCCACGGAGGTCGGGACCTGCTACACCCCGGAGGAGATCCGAGAGATCGCTGACTTCTGCCGGGAGCAGAAGCTCTACCTCCACATGGACGGCGCTCGCATCTCCAACGCCGTGGTAAACCTCGCCGATCGCCCTGGAGACCCGATGGAGCCGAGAGAGATGCTCCGGGAGATAACGAGCCGGGCCGGAGTGGACGCCCTCTCCTTCGGGCTTTCCAAGAACGGCATTATGTTCGGGGAGGCGGTGGTACTGTTTCGCAAGGAGCTCGCACAGTGGGGGTTGAACCTGCGCAAACAGACGACGCAACTCGCCTCCAAAATGCGGTACATCGCCGCGCAGTACACCGCCATGATCGAGGGAGACCTCTGGGCGGAGAACGCCCGGCTGGCAAACGCTCTCGCCGCCAGGCTCGCCGGGAGCATTCAGCCGCTCCCGGGCATGGAGCTTGCATATCCGGTGGAGGCGAACGGAGTCTTCCCGTCCATGCCGGAGAAGGCGATCAACGCCTTGCGAGAAGAGTGGGGCTTTTACCTCTGGGAGGAGGAGAAGAACATTGTACGCCTCATGCTCTCCTTTGACTCCGCCGAGGAAGATGTTGATCAGTTCGTCGGCGCTCTGAAAGAACTGGTATGAGTGACGATCGCAGGTTCACCCTCGAGGAACTGGAGGCGATGTACGCTGGAGACGAGGAGGGGCTTGCGGAGATTCTCTCCCTCTTTCTCCAGGATGCTCCGGAGCGTCTCGATGCGCTACGGTCCGGCCTGGACAGCGGAGACATTCCCCGGGCGGCAAAAGCAGCTCACGGCATTGCCAACCTTCTCGGAGCTGTCAGAAACCACTCCGGTGTGGAGGCTGCTCGGGAGACGGAGCGGTCCCTCAAAGCCGAAAACCTCTCTGAGGCACGAATCAGTGGTGTGCGCTGCGAGCAAGAGGTGGCGGAAGTGCTGGAGAAAATTAGGGAGCGCGGTATCTAGAAGCTCGGCCGCCGCTCGGGGATTTGCCGGACCGGCTCGCCCGAGGCCGCGAACTCCTTGCTCAGGAATAGACCGCAGAAACAGTGGCCGTGCTCCTGTTGGTCAGGGACGTTGTAGTCGCAGGGACATATGATATCCCGGTCCGCCTCTCGGTCCCCGTCACCATCCCTGCAGGGACAGAGAAAGTAGCCGTACCGGTTATAGTTGGCCTGGAGCCCTTCGATTATGTCGTCGAGGAACTGCTCGTCAGGGTTCACAACCCAACCTTGATACTCCGCGACCTTGAAGACGAATCGCCGAGTCTCCTCTTTCGTTTTCTTCTTATTACTCATCAGATTTCAGGAAGATCCAGAGCTGCTTCCCACTGATCCTTCGTAAAGCCCGTTAGAGCGCGCTTTCCGTCGATAACGAGAACCGGAAAGACAACCAGGTTGTCGAACTGGGACTTGAGCTCGCCTTTTACCTGCTTTTTTAGGTCGACGTCCAGCTTGTCCAGATAGATATACTTGAAGTCGACTCCTGCCTTGGAGAGAAAGTCGATGCCCTTCTTGCAGAAGGCGCAGGTCGAGAGAGCGTAGAGCACCACGTCGTGCTCTTTTCGGGAACCTTCCACGTACGTAAAGTCGAGTGATTCAATCGCACTTCCCATGGCTCAGAGAATAGCTCTATTCATCGCGCCGGTCAACGCCGTCGAGCCGGGAGAGGAAACGATCGATAGTCCTTGGTGCGGAGCCTTCGAAGTGGTTGTTCACGTAGACCGCCACCTCCACCCCTCGATCGAGAAGATCTCGAGTCATCCACGCGAGGTTACCGAGTTCCTCCTCTCTCGGATCAACCACCTGGTCCCAGTGCTTGCCGGTTTCCTCTTCGATCCCTTTGCGGTCCCAGCCGAGGAGTCGCAGGATCGTGGCTCCCTTGATTCGCTCCCGCACCTTGCGATAGGTCTCGTAGGCCGGGGGCATGTAGTAACCGTGGGCAAAGACGTGACGTATCCCCCGAGACGCGAGAAAGTCGAAGTACTGAGGCTCCAGGTAGTTCGGATTCCGGATCTCCACGGCGTAGGGCCAGTCAGGAGGCACGGAGTCAAAGAACGCCCCCAACCGCTCCGTGAGCTCCCGGAGCCCGCTCATTTTCTTCCGATTGAGGTACTCGAATTGAAGCATGAGAGAGCTCACGCGAGGGCGCATCGGGGCGATTCGCTCGAGAAAGCGCCGCATCAGCTCCGGGGAGAGAAAATGCGGGTTTTCCTTTCCCGCGTCCCGGGAAGCTTGCTTGTAGAGATGGGTGAGGGTAACGCTGTTTGGTACCTTGATGCCGAAACGAAAGGCGTCTTCTGTCTCACCGAGGTATCGTGCAACGTCATCGGGGCTCGGGAGCCTGATGGTGTCGGTGCCGAAAAGAGACCAGAACCACTGATCTACCTCTACTGTTCGATACTTCCGGGAGTACTCCGCAAGATAGGACTCGGGCTCTCGGGAGGAGTATACTAAGCCGTCCCAGGAGGGAAATTTCCAGCTGCAGGTGCCGATGGAAAGGTCCATGGAGGCACTATATCCCCGGATCGGGCGGTTTGACACCCCCTGAGGCGGCTGGTATAACGAGCGGAATGGCTGTTACAAAGGTTGTCATTGTTGGCGCTGGGGCCGTCGGCTTTCAGCTTGCCAAGCAGCTCATCAGCGAGAACAAAGATGTGGTGCTGATCGAGAAGGACCCCGATGTGGCTCGGCTCGTCTCGAACAAGCTCGACTGCATGGTCGTCACCGGAGAGGGAAACAAGATCGAGACCCTCCGGAAGGCGGGGACCGAAGGCGCACAGTACTTCATTAGCGTTACCGACTCGGACGAGGTAAACATGATTGCCTGCGGCATCGTCTCCTCGGAGTTCAACGTGGATTCCAAAGTCGCCCGGGTCCGCAGTGTGGAGTACGCCGAGACCAAGATCTCCCAGAAGGGTTTTCTCGGTATAGACTACGTTGTCAATCCGGAGATCGAGGCGGCCAGAGCGATTGTCCGGAGCATAGAACATGGCGCGGTGAGTGACATCATGCTTTTCGAGAGCTCGGATGTGCAAATCCGTAACCTCACCATAGACCGGCACTCACCGTTTCAGAATAAGTCCCTCATAGAGATCGACCGCATTATCGACGTCTCTTTTCTGGTGGCCATCATTCTCCGTCAGAACCGCTTCATTATTCCCTCCGGGGATACGGTAATCCAGGAGGGGGATATCCTCTATGTGGCGGCGAACTCCGAGAACTTCGATCGCCTCTTTTCCAGTCTAGGTAAGCAGAAAAGCGGATTGAAGAAGGTGGTTATCGTTGGTGGTGGAAACATCGGCACCCTGGTAGCGGAGTCCCTTCTCGGCGAGCGTCGAGGGCAGGGATTGGTACGAAAGCTGCTGAGCTCCCTGAGCCCCGCCTACGGCAAACGGAGCGTCAAGATTGTCGAGCGGGACTACGATCGGGCGAAGCAACTGGCGGACCGATTCCACGAGGGGCTCGTGATAAACGCGGACATTTCCGACGAGGGGATTTTCGAGGAGGAGCACTTCGCCAATAGTGACCTGGTAATTGCAGCCACGGACAATCAGGAGCTGAACATCGTCACTGCAATCTACGCCAAGACCTTCGGCATCAAGCGTTCCATAGCTCTGGTCAACAAGAATAACTACTCGCACATCGCAACGCATCTCGGAATAGACGTAGCCGTGAGCCTCAAGAACGCCATGGTAAACACGATTCTCAAGTACATTCGCCGCGGCAACGTCCGGAGCGTCCACAGCATTTCCGACGGTCAGATGGAGGTTCTCGAGCTAAACGTCGAGGCGAAGAGCCGGGCCGTGGGCAAGCGGGTCAGCGCCATTCCCCTGCCCAAGGATTGTCTTATCGTCTCAATTTCCCGGGAGAGCGAGACGATTATCCCTGACGGTAGCAACCTGGTGATGGAGAACGATCACATCATCGTAATAGCCCAGAAGTCCGCCGCCGAAAAGGTAGAGGCACTCTTTACCACGAGCCCATGAATCTTGCACTCGTTCTCCGCGTCGTCGCGATCCTGATGCTGATTATCTCCGGGTTCATGCTGATCCCGGTGGTGGTGGCGGTTGCCTACGAGGAGTTCTGGACAATTCCCGGCTTTCTCATTCCCGTTGGCCTAAGCGTGGCCGTGGCCCTCCTCTACCTCTTTCTCACCCGTCGGGAGTACGGCTTTCTCTCTAACAGAGGCGGCTTTCTTCTCGTTGCTCTATCGTGGCTGATCGCATCCCTTGTAGGGGCACTCCCCTTTGTACTCACCGGAGCGATGGGTTCCTACGTGGACGCCTTTTTCGAGACCATGAGTGGCTTCACAACGACCGGAGCCTCGATACTCATGGAAATCGAGGGGCTTCCGCGCTCTATTCTCTTCTGGCGCTCCCTGACCCACTGGCTCGGGGGGATGGGGATTATCGTGCTTACCGTCGCGATCTTTCCGCTCCTCGGCATCGGGGGGCTCCAGATTATCAAGGCGGAAGCACCGGGTCCCACGGTGGACAAAATCACGCCGAAGATCACCGAGACGGCGAAAATACTCTGGTTTACCTATCTTACCTTTACCGTGGCGGAGGTGGTGCTTCTTCTCCTAGGGGGGATGGACCTCTTCGACGCACTCACCCACACCTTTGGTACCCTCGCTACCGGGGGATTCT
>CAYZHV010000158.1:0-9143 GCA_964478055.1 uncultured Spirochaetaceae bacterium
ACGGTGCAACGGGAGAGCGAGAAAAGCGTGATGATTCGGTGAGAAATGGGTTAACTTATGGGCGATTCCTCAGTCGGGTTAACCCTATGCAGGTAGCTCTCTCGGCCGTCCGTATTCTCTGCCATCACCTCCTTGACCAGAGGGAGGACGCTCAGAAAGGCCCTTGCAACCTCGGGATCGAAGTGCGTGCCCGATCCCTGGCGAATAATGGAAACAGACCTCTCAAAAGAGAAGGGCTCCTTGTACGGGCGGCGAGAAGTGAGGGCGTCAAAAACATCGGCGACCGCAACGATCCGGGCTGCTTCCGGTATCTCCTTCCCTCTCAACCCGTCCGGATAGCCTGAGCCGTCCCACTTCTCGTGATGACTCCGCGCGATGGATGCACCGAGCTCCACCAGGGGATATCTCGAAGCCGAGAGGATCTGCGCTCCGAGGGTGGTATGGGTCTGCATGATCCGCCACTCTTCTGTTGTGAGCTTGCCCGGCTTTAACAGCACTCTGTCCGGTACGCCGATTTTCCCGACGTCATGCATAGCCGCGGCGTGGAAAATTTGTTCACTCAACCCTCCGGATCTATCGAGTTCCCGGGCGATAAGCGCCGCATACAGGCTCATCCTTCGAATGTGGCTTCCAGTATCCTCGTCCTTGAACTCCGCCGCTCGGGCGAGTCTGAAGGTCACCTCATAGGAGGCGCTCCACAGCGTATCATAGGTCTTGCGGAGCTCCGTCATGGCTTCCTCCAGAGCCCTGGTCCTTTCGGCCACCTTCTGTTCAAGCTCTGCCTGGTACACCTGGAGCTCGTCGTAGTACCCCTTGACCTTGACCAGAGACTTCACCCTTGCCCTGAGTTCGGGAATGCGTGGGGGTTTTCGCACAAAGTCATCCGCTCCCAAAGCAAGAGCTTTCTCCTCGGCCCCCCGGTCCTCGCTGCCGGTAATCATCACCACGGGAGTGTGGGCAGTCTTTTCGCTCCTCTTGATCTCTTCCAGGACTTCCATGCCATTTCGATCCGGTAGCCGGTAGTCCAGAAGCACAACGTCCGGATCCTCCCGGACAACTGTCGGATACACATCGCCACCTTTGGTGGTGCTAACGACCGCGTATCCCTCGGATTGAAGAACAGCCACCAAGGTTCCGGCTGCCTGGGGATCGTCGTCCGCAATCAAGACAAGGGGTCCGCTATTTCCCGCCATGATCAACTCCTCGCTCTTCACTTGTGATAACGGTGTGCAAAACGCGCTCTATCTCGCCCCGCCTCGGAGGCTTACCGATAGAGGCGTCCGCCAGGCTGTGGACCGGATCGTCCGTATTGAGATGAGGCTCCCAACCTGAAAGAAGCAGAACCGGCGTTTTCGGCGCGATTTGCCTCAGCTCCTCGATCAGCTCCCGTCCATCGACATGGGGCATGCCTAGGTCTGTTATGACTGCGTCGAAAGGCTCTCCCTCTTCAAGGGCCGTACTTACCATCTGGATTGCCTGAGTCCCCTCGGAAGCGGTGGTAATCTCGTGGCCACCCGAGCGGAGCAGGTCCTCCATTACTTCTAGTATCCCCGGGTCATCGTCGACGCAGAGCAGTCGTAGGCTCCTTGGAGGAGTGGAATCGCTGGCTTCCGATTCCGTGACTGCCCACCCCTGGCCGGTTGGAAAGAGCAATCTCACAGTTGTTCCCCGCCATTTGTCGCTCTCGATCTCTATCTCGCCGCCGTGGCGCTGCATCGTTCCATAGACCATACCGAGCCCCATGCCTGTGCCCCGGTCGCCCTTCGTGGTATAGAAGGGCTCCAGTGCCCGGCGTCGCTGTTCTTCACTCATGCCGACGCCAGTATCCCGCACTTCGAGTACCACGTAGTTTTCCTCGCGGCGAGCGGAGAGCGTCAGCGTTCCTCCTTGAGGCATCGCGTCTACCGCGTTGAAGAGGAGATTCGTCAGAGCCTCAGTAACCTCCGACTCCGCAGCCCAAAGATCGGCTACTCCTGGCCCGAGTTCGACCGAGACCTCGACACTATTTCCCTGCATCTCCGGCATATCTTCCCAACGAGGGCGGGAGAGATTGAGGACCGACTCAAAGAGATCGGCAACCCTCATCCAGGTGTATTCCTCATTTTCCGTCTTGCGATAGAACTTTCGCATTCGGGACGTGGCATCCTTTATGTTCGTGGCTGCCAGCCGTATGGTTTCCAGTTGAGCTCGAGCTTCCGCCGAGAGGCCGGTTTCGTTTTCGAGGAGCAAAGAGGTGTAGCCGGATATCGGCATGAGCGAGTTGTTGATGTCGTGGGCGATGCCGCTTGCCATCTGACCCATGGCGTTGAGTCGTTCCTTTTGCTTTGCAGCCTCCAGTGTTCGCTGAAGCTCCTCGTAGGAGCGCTGGAGCTCCGCGTACGCTTCGTTCTGTTGGATAGCCACCGAGAGGTGGGCTCCGAGGCGCTTCAAAAAACTCTCCTCGTACGAATCGAGTTCGCGTCCATCATCCAAGAGCATCCAGAGCGATCCGAGATGGGTCTCCTCCGCAAACACCGGTAGCAGCAGGGACGCCTGAACGCCAAGATTCTCCTGCTGTTCGATGAAGGCATCCAGAAATCCTTCCGGCAGAAAGCGCACATCCATCTCCTCGAGGGCACGTACGTTTGGCAAATTCTGTTCGAAGGTCTCCGCGATCTCTTCCGTGGTTACGGCAGTCTCGCTCTCCTGATATTTCCGCAGGTCCCGGGACACCTCCTTGCTCGCCGCGTGTGTAACCTTGAACGTCTCGTTGCCCGTCGCCCGATCTCGGATCGTCATGCCTCCGGCGATCGCATCAAAACCCTCCACCAGCCGCTGAACAACCACACGAAGAATACTCTCTATGGATTGTCGCTTAGCCATTGCCTCGGAGATTACTGATAGGAGCTCGGACCAATAGAGCTCACGCTCCAACTGTGTCTCTCTGCTCTCGATCTGAGACGCTAGGATGTCAAGGTTCCTTTCCAGTTCACCGGGTTCACTCCTCACATCTATGCGCCGCCCGCGATTGCCACCGGCACTCCTCTTGGACACCGCCACGAGCTGCACAAGAGGACGAAGTGCCCAACGGTCTCCGCTAAAACGTACCGCCACAGTCCCGACCAGAAGAGACGCGGTCAGCCAGAGAACGAGGAGGATAAGCGCTCGGTCCGCCTCGGCGAGGGCAGGAGCCGCCGGGAGACTCGCAAGGATGTACGCCTCCTCCGAATGCCTGTTGAGACTCCCGGGGATGAGTCGCAAGGGAGCCGCGGCAAAAAGCCGAGTTTCATCCTTGCCGTTGATGCCCAGAAACGCTTCCGGTCTCCTCTCGGTAAGAGACGCCTCGAGTCTCTCCACTACCTTCACCGTAAGCGCCAGGCTGCGATCCGAAGGAAAACTCATCATCTGTTCCGACGCATCCTCCAGTAGCGTCACCACCCCGCCCTTGGAAACGACAAACGAGAGCGAGGAGCCTTTCGGAAGCAGGTTGTCTCCCAGATAGGAGCGGACCCAGCCAGTCTTAAGCCCAACGACCAGCACCCGTCGAACCTCTCCATTGCCGCCTACGATGGGATGGGCCAGCGGGAGAACGCGGCGATTGGTAAGCTTGCCCCGAACGATGGTGCCGTGTGTGAATTGGCGCGTATCCCTGAGTCGCTGGAACCACTCCCGATCGGAAAAGTCGACCGACTCACCGGTATAATTCCCATCGGTAACTATCAAACGGCCGCGCGGATCCACCAGGCCAAAATGAGTGTAGCCGGTGTGGAGCGCCGCCGCGGCCGCGAGGACCGCGGAAGCCTCCGAGGTGCTACCTTCTCTAATCTGAGGAAGGGAGGCGAGAGTAAGCATGATCTCCCTCGCCTGAGTTATCCTCTCCTCGTGGTCCTGTGCGACTTCCCAGGCGATACGCTCGGCTTGCCGGCGAGTCTCTTCGACGAGCAAGGTCCGGACCCGATACCCGAAAAAGAATGCTCCGAGCAGAGGCGGCGTAAGCACGATGAGGAGAATAAGCACGATTCGCCGGCGCAGATTGCCGTAGTCGGAGTTCTTCATTGATCACCTCGAGTAAGCGGCAAGGAGCCCTGGTGCTAGTGGATCGGTCAATCCGATTCCCCAGGTCTTCCCTGGGCCTGTTCCATGGCTGTTCGAACATCTTTGGATCCGAACACTTTGTCCACGTCGAGGAGGAGAACAAAGTGCCCATCCTCCTCCTGATTCCAGAGGCCCGATACAAAAGATGAGTCGATGTCGAGTCCCACTTCGGGCGGTGGCTTGAGCTCCTCCTCCGGTATCGCCACGACGCTACGGACGCTGTCCACCAGAGCACCGATAACCACCGGCTCCTCCTTGTAGTAGACTTCGGTCATGACGATCGCTGAGTTCTGCCGCTCTTCCTTCGCCGGAAGGTCGAGCTTCACCCGGAGATCCATGACCGGAATTACGTTGCCCCGGAGGTTGATAACACCTATGAGCGCATCCATTGCCTTGGGAACCCGGGTAACCTCGGTATAGCGCATTACTTCTCTACTCCGGAGTATGTCGATAGCGTAATTCTCTCCGCCCAGGGCAAAGCGGAGGCATTGCCGAACCTCTCTATTGTTTGTCATTGAAGCAGTGTCCACGTGACTCTCCCTTAGAATTCCTCGAAGTTGGCGTCCTCGGCGTCACCGGGGTTGCTGACGGGCTGGTCGAAACCCGATCCGACACCGCCATCGGCGGCGAGGGCTATACCTGTTGCGGGCACCGGCTCGCCGGAGGTCTGGGTCGGAATCTTTCCTCCTGCCCCGGAGAAAGACTCTCTCGAGCCCAATTGCCTTTCCTTTCGCCCTGAGGTCTGCTCAGGCTCCCTCTTTGTCCGGGCCTCCGGAGCCGGCGCGAGCTCCGTCTGCGACGGGTCGATTTGGAAGTATTTGATCAGCTCCTGAAGCTGCGTCGCCTGGGCGGAGAGCTGCTCCGAAGTAGAAGCCAGTTCCTCCGAGGCGGCGGCGTTGTCCTGTACCGCCGTGTTGACCTGCTGGGTCGCTGTGGTGACTTCAGTCACGCCGTCACTCTGTTCCCTGCTGGAGGCCGCAATCTCCGAAACGAGCTCCGCGGTCTTTTGAATGTTGGGGACGACCTGCTCGATCATAGTACCCGCTTCTTCTGCTACGCCCACGCTGGAGTTGGTCAGGTCGTCGATCTCCTTCGCCGCGTTCTGCGTGTTCTCCGCGAGCTTCTGCACTTCCGCGGCTACAACGGCAAATCCCTTGCCGTGCTCACCGGCCCTTGCCGCCTCAATGGAGGCGTTTAGGGCGAGCATGCTCGTTTGTCCCGCTATCTCTTGTATGACGTTGATCTTCTCGGCTATGTCGCGCATGGCGGTGACGGTTTGCTCCACCTGCTCGCCACCCTTGGTTATCTCCTGAGCGGACTTTTTGGCGATGGACTCGGTCTCCTCGGAGTTGTCTTTGTTCTGTTTGGTGGTGGCGCTGATCTCGTCCATATTTGCGGAGATCTCCTCCACCGAAGATGCCTGTTCGGTGTTCTTTTCCGAGAGTTCCTGACTAGAGTCGGATATCTGAGTGGAGCCCGCCGCGATCTGGTCCGCCGCACCCTGGATCTGCTGGACCATGTCGGACAGTGAGTCGCGCATGGTTAAGAGCGAGTGGCCAAGGGAGTCCTGTTCCGACGTAGGAGATACCTTGGTATTGAGGTCGCCCTCGGCGATGCTCTCGATCGCCGCGCTCTTCTCGGAAAGCCCGTTAATGAGTCTCTCCAGGGAACCCATCATGGAGCCGATCTCGTCGTTCCCGTACTCCCCTAGCTCGTGGCTGGTGTCTCCATCTGCCAGCTTGGTCAGCACCGTATCAGTCCTCCCGAGGGAGCTCACGATGTACCGGCCCACCCAGAGCGCCAAAAAGGTCGTCAATACAAGCACAACCGCCGCGATCGCAATAACCAAAGTAAGGGAAGCACGGAACCGCTCGTCCGCGGCGGCTTTTGCCCCTGCCAGGTGTTCCTCGGAGATCCGGTAAGCATCCTGTATGATCCCCCGCATCTCCTCGAGCTGCTCTCGCCCCTCTCCATTCACGATATCCAGAGCCAGGGCGTTCGCCTCCTCGGACTCCCGTCGCGCGAGGTCCTCCACCTCGACCACGTTGTCAACATAACGGTCGAAAAGTGTTGCAAGCTTCCCGACTCTCTCCTCGAGCTCGGTTCCCGCCGTGACAGAGGAGAGGTCTTCATGGTAGCCATGAAAAGCCTCGATCTCTTGGTCGATTGTCTCAATATGGGCTGCCACGTCATTCTCCTCGGAGAGGAGCATGTTCCGCTGCGCGCGTCCGATCTCCAGGAGCGTCGCGTTGAGCCGTCCGGCGAGACGAACTTCTTCAGTCGGCCCTTCCACCGTCGAGACGAGTCTCTCGTTCATTGCCTGCATATTCCCAATGCCGATAGCCGAAACTGCCAGCAAGCCAAGAATGGCAACTGAAAACGCCAGCAGCAGTTTACCTTTAATTGATAGATTCATTTTTGCTTCCTCCTAAGCGAGTTCCCGACTTCTTCTGAATACAGCCTGAGGATCTAGCACAAAGGCGATGGTGCCGTCCCCCAGAACGGTGGTTCCCGCAAATTCGTCGATCTCGTTCATATACGCACCAAGGGACTTAATGGCCGCCTGATGCTGTCCCAAAATTTCGTCCACCAACAGCGCAAGCTTCCCGTTGGCGGTCTTGGCGATAATCGCCTGCTGGCCCCTTCTCTGTGCTTCAGCGTCTCCATCTCCCTCGGCCTCGACGAAGAGCGCGTGCATGGGCAGGTAGGGAATCGCCTCATCTCTCAGGCGAAGGAGCCTTCCTTTTGCACCGCCATCGAGATTCGTCGACGTGAGTTGGAGACACTCGTCAACTATTGAAAGATCAACAAGACAGGTTGTGTCTCTCACCCGGAAGAGGAGTCCGTCGACGATGGCCAGGGTGAGAGGAAGCTCGAGAACCACCTCCGTCCCTTCTCCCGGCACAGAGCTCAGGCGGACGGTTCCCCTCAGGGATTCGATGTTCTTCTTGACCACGTCCATCCCCACGCCCCGGCCGGAGAGATTGGTCGTCTCGCTGGTGGTGCTGAAGCCGGGGTGGAAGAGGAGTTGCTGAAGCTCTTTCTCCGAGAGCTCCTCTTCCCGGCCGATGAGCCTCTTTTCCATCGCTTTCGAGCGAATTCTCTCGGTGTCGATTCCCTTTCCGTCGTCCGAAATTCGAAGAACGACTACCCCACGATCGTGGTACGAGCTGATCCTGAGAGTTCCGGTCTCTTCCTTGCCGGCCCGGAGTCGTTCTTGAGGAGATTCGATCCCGTGGTCGATGGCGTTTCTCACAAGGTGCACCAGAGGGTCTTTAAGGGAATCGACCACTACCTTGTCCAGCTCGGTGTCACCGGTGTCGAGCTCAAAATCCACCTTCTTGCCGACTTGCTCCGCCGACTGATGCACAAGACGTCTCAAGTGCTGCAGCCCAGACTGGAGCGGCACCATCCGCATCTGCATCGCCGTGTCCCTGAGCTCGGTTATGTTTGTCGAAAGCCGTCGAAGCAGTGCCTGAAGATCCCGTTGTCTTGTTTCAGCGACTTGATTCTCTATCCGCGCCTGAAGGGTGAGTATCTCGCCCACCTGGTTGATCATCTCTTGAAGACTTTCGTACTTCACCCGAAGAGACGCAGACTGGAGCCCCTCTTCCCTCGGCTGGGGGCTTGGCTCCAGCGCAGTTTCCTGCGCGTCCGACTCCCGGCGACCTACTATCTTTCTCGCTTCCTCCAGAAATGTCTGTGGTTCCCCCGTCAAGACCTCCCGGATCTGTCGCCACTGTTCCGCAGAAGGTCCTTGGATTTCCGGAACGACGAGGTCTACAGCCACCTTCGCTTCCTGTGCAACAAAATGAAAGACGTCGAGCAGCTCCTCTTTGCTCTCCCGGCTATGCATGATGAACCAGAAGGAGCTGAGGCAAGTCGTCGGATCCAGATCGTCGAGAGAAGACACATCTTCCCCCAGCCGGCATGTGCCGGCGTAGGACCCCAGAGCTCTGAGCCTCTGTATAACGGCCAGGGGCCTGCTTCCGTTCTCGAATATCTCCGGCTCCGGAAGGAAGGTGATGAGATAGAGATTTCCACCTTCCTCCTCCGATTCGCCGGGATCCGGTGCCCCGACCGCCTCCGCGGCCAGCGCAGGGGAGTCACTCCCACCGACGCTATCACTTCCGAGAAAGCTCTCGAAATCGGACAGAAGCTCGTCGCTTCCTTCGGGCAGGGGGGCCTCTGGATCGCGAACAAGCAGCCTTATTAGGTCCATCCCTTCTAGGGCCCGGGAAGCGATACCGGAAGTAAGCGGAGCCTCGCCGTTCCGAATCCTGTCAAAGACACTCTCGAGTCGGTGCGCCGTAGTAACCAGCGTTTCGAGGCCGAACATGCTTCCGTTTCCCTTTACCGTATGAATCCCACGAAACAGTTCGTCCACATCGACCGTCGCTGCACGCTCCTCGACCGCTTCCATGAGCAGCTGCTCCGTCCTGTCGAGGATTTCATTGCTCTCTTCTCTGAATGCTTCAAGGAGTTCGTTATTCACCGTAAAAGAGCCTCCCCACCTCACTGCCCGACTCGGCGCCGGCGGCATCCCCCAGGCAAAGCTCCAGGAGGCGATGGATCTGCTCCGGAATCGTTGACGAGTCGATCTCAAAGGCGTACCCCGACGATGTCGCCTCCCGGGATGCCGCCACCATGAGCTGAACAAAGGAAAGGTCCGCATCGGTAAGACCGGAGAGGTCAACGATGATGCTTTCTCCCATCTCAGGACGAAGGGTCTCGGCGAGGCTCGCCGCATCCTGAACCTGCGCGGATCCCGAGAGAAAGAGACGCTTGGGGACTTCCTTCCTGTTGACTATGAGTTCCACCATGTCTCGACCTGTTACGCCATCACCTGAGAGACGACGGAGAGAAGCTGCTCCTGATCAAAAGGTTTCACGACCCAGGCGGAGGCGCCCGCCTCCTTGCCCTTCTGCTTCATCTCGGCCGAGGACTCCGTCGTTACAACGATTACGGGTATGAACTTGGTCTTTGGATTTGCCCTGACTTCTCGGACCAGATCGAGACCGCCCTTTTCCGGCATGTTGACGTCGGTAATAAGGAGATCAATGTCACCA
>CAYZHV010000159.1:0-7000 GCA_964478055.1 uncultured Spirochaetaceae bacterium
CGAGGTACCGCATCCCTACCTTCTCGAGAACTCGTCGAGAAGCGTCGTTGCCGGTAAAGCAGTAGGCGTGGATACGCTGAAGCCCGAGTTCCTCGAATCCGTAGCGCAGGAGCTCTCGGGAAAGCTCGGTCGCGTAGCCCCTACCCCAGAAGTCACGGTGTAGAACGTACCCTAGCTCTGCACTGCTCATTTGATCATCGAAACGGGTAAGGCCGGCGCTTCCGATTACCCTACCGGTTTTTCCCTCCACCACGGCATAGTTGTACTCGTTGCCCTTGAGGATAGCTTCCCTCTGAGTACTCAGAAACCTTTGGCTATCCTCCCTGCTCTGATGAGTGGACCAGGAGAGGAACCGGGTGTTCTCCTCGCTGGAGGCGTAGTCAAAGACCGCCTCCAGATCCGAGTCTCTGAACTTGCGGAGCTCCAGGCGATCAGTTCTAAGTGGTCGGGAGAGGGGAAGCTCAGTTGCGGCGTAGCGGAGATCAAACAACCCTCTCAGGGCGTCCGCCGCCTCCTCCAGGGCGAAGCGCTTGATCAGAACGTAGTCGGTATCGTAGGTGGAAACGGCGAGGATGCTCACCTTTGCATCCGCCAAGGGCTTGAGTATGGACTCCAAGACGCCGGTAAGGGTAAAGGGCTGGGTCCCGGCAAGCTTCAGAGCGCACCAGCCTTCTTCCACGGTGAGAGCTCCCGGGACTACTCCGCTCTCGCATATAATCGAAAGCTCCTCGGATCCTCGAAAGAGACTCAGAAACCGCGAACTGCTCACCCACTCCGGGAGAGCCTCCGAGGGATCGAGACGCACGGCGGTGAGCTCAAAGGGCAACAGCTCGAGAACCAAGACGACCTCCACTAGTAGTGTGGCCTCATCTTGCCCGCCCTGAGGGGAGGACGCAAGCCCCCCTTTTATGGGTATACTATGTCCGAAAACAGAAAAGCTACAGAGGTGAACTTAGATGGGTGCAGAGAGTTTTGATCGCGTCCACGAGCGGGAGCGGGAACGCCGCCGGCGGGAGGCGCAGGAGGCGGCTCAGCGACGACTGGTGAATAAGGCGGAGCGCGCCGCAAAACAGGTTATTAATCACGTAGTGTCGGAGTATGAGCCGAAGGAGATCTTTCTCGCGGGCTCCCTGGCGGACTCCGATCGATTTACCGAAATATCAGACATCGATATCGCCATCTCCGGACTGAGCCGGGAACAGCTAGAGGAGATATCCGACTGGGCAGAAGAAAAGAGCTCCTTTCCCGCGGATATTCTCGACCTCGACCGGGCAGAGCAGGTCCATATCGACTCCATCCGCAAGAGCGGTCGGAAGGTCTACCCGGAGTAACCTAGCCGTCCGGGGCGGCTCCGATGGCGCCCGGGAAGACGGGAGCTTAGACTGGACCCGTCAAGGAAGCCGTGGTACCTTGGCGGGAAAACTCGAGGAGGATTGTAATGAATCAGGTGAAGTACTCGCTGGACGAAACCCGAATACCAAAGAGCTGGTACAACATTCAGGCGGACCTTCCGGAGCCCCTCGCCCCGGTGCTTCACCCGCAGACGCAGAAGCCAATCACTCCGGACGACCTGGCGCCCCTCTTTCCGATGGCACTGATAATGCAGGAGGTGAGCCAGGAACGAGAGATCGAGATTCCCGACATGGTCCGGGACATCTATCGCCAGTGGCGGCCCACCCCGCTCTATCGAGCGCGACGCCTGGAGGCCGCCCTCGATACGCCGGCCAAGATCTATTACAAGTACGAGGGAGTAAGCCCAACCGGCAGCCACAAACCGAACACCGCCGTTGCTCAGGCGTTCTACAACCGACAGGAAGGGGTTACCAAGCTCACCACCGAGACTGGTGCGGGACAGTGGGGGTCTTCCCTCGCTATGGCCACTTCCATGTTTGGGATGGAGCTCAAGGTATACATGGTGCGAGTGAGTTATGACAGCAAGCCGTACCGACGGGCGCTCATGGAATCCTTTGGCGCTTCGGTTACCGCAAGTCCGAGCACCGAGACCCAGTCCGGGAAGGCGATCCTCGAGGAGCATCCCGACTCCACCGGATCCCTCGGCATCGCAATTTCCGAGGCAGTGGAAGTAGCCGCGACAAATCCCGAGGCCAAATACGCCCTCGGAAGCGTGCTCAATCACGTCCTGATGCACCAGACCGTGATCGGCGAGGAGGCGATCGAGCAGCTCGAGATGGCCGGGGATTATCCCGACGTCATCGTCGGCGCCACCGGAGGCGGCTCCAACTTCGCCGGCATAGCCTTTCCCTTTGTTGGTAGAAAGCTCCGGGGTGGCAGCGGCCCACGAATCGTGGCGGTGGAGCCCGCCGCGTGCCCGAGCCTGACCAAGGGAGCCTACGCCTATGACTACGGAGACACGGCGCACATGGCTCCGATCGTGAAGATGTTTACCCTCGGGGCGAGCTTTGTGCCCCCTTCGATCCACGCCGGGGGACTGCGGTACCACGGCATGGCGCCCCTGGTGAGTCACCTCAAGAACCTCGGCGAGCTCGAGGCGACCTCCTACGACCAAATGAGGACCTTTGCCGCAGGCGTACAGTTCGCCCAGGCTGAGGGGATTATCCCCGCCCCGGAGGCGAACCACGCCGTGGCCGGCGCCATCGAGGAGGCCCTCGCGGCAAAGCGGGAGGGCAAGGAACGGACCATCCTCTTCAACCTCTGCGGCCACGGTCACTTCGACATGCAGGCGTACGCCGACTACCACGCCGGGAAGCTCCACGCCTACGAGTATCCGGAGGAAGAGATCGCCATGGCCCTTGCCGGGCTCCCCTCCGCCCAGGGGTGAGCACCGGCGAACTGGGGACTCGCTTGTTCTTTGAGAAAAATCTTTATATACTAAAGCTAATATGTTCCCCGACGTGAAACAGGAAGAGTTCTCAGGGTCTCGTGGTAGTAGCGACGAACTGACTTTGGCGGCGCTCTCCTACTGTGAGCACTGCCATGAAGGCATTGCCTTCCTCAAAGAGCAAGATGTCTCTTTTCGCTACTTCTTCCTTGATACTCTTCCGCACGATCAGCGCGGACCTGTCCTTCGGGAGCTCAAGATGCGAACCGGCAACGATCTCATTTTCCCTCTTCTAATCACTCCGGAGAAGCTCATCAAGGGGTTCGACAGAGAGCAGTGGCGGGAACTCCTCGCCCTGCCGGCGCGGTAACGCTCTTCGTCGGGCCCTTCAGCCCAATGCCCTCCCCTTTTCCTGCCTTAGGAGTAATTTTCTCATAATTCTTCCTGGACAACAGACCCAGCAGGATATACAATCTTATCTATAAAGAAATTTATATATAGATAAATCTTTACCTCAAATGGTCAGGTTTCTGCGTTCTCGGAAAGGAGAACCGGACGTCGACGGGTGAGGTGTAGTCGCGGCCCTTTGAGCCGCGGAGAGGAGCGTCGGAGCATATGATGAAAAGCCGGCTCGTGTTGTTTTTGACCCTTCTGGTTCTCTGGTTGGGACTCACCTATCCCCCGGATGCGCAGCAGCTACTGGCAGGAATAGTGGTGGCCCTGGTTGTGGCTGCTCTCGCGGGAGATAGTGCAGCTCCTTACGGAAACGTACGGCTTTCGCCCAAGGCAATCGCCTACTGGATCGCCTACACGGGCGTCTTTCTCAAGGAGCTTATCAAGGCAAACCTGGACGTCGCGTTTCGAGTCATCGACCCTAAGCTGCCAATCAAACCCGGCATTGTTAAGGTCGAGACCCGGCTGCAGAGTCCCCTTGGTCGGCTGCTCCTGGCAAACTCTATCACCCTTACGCCGGGTACCATAACCGTTGAGTCTCGGGGCTCCTCCCTGTTCGTCCACTGGATCAGCGTCGAGGGAGAGGGGCTCGAGGATCGCACCCGCCGGATCGTCTCCAACTTCGAAAAATACCTGGAGGTCACCTGTGGCTGACACGATATTCGCCGTTGCCGGCGGGGTAGCGCTACTCGCGGCGGCCCTCGCCTTTGTCAGACTCCTTCTGGGACCGACAATCCCCGATCGCGCCGTTGGCCTCGATGGCATGACCATAATTGCCATCTCCCTTATCGCCTATGTCGCCTACTTTTCGGACCGTCTCATATACGTCGATGTCGCCCTGGTCTACGCCGTTGTCAGCTTTCTCGGTGTTGTTGCCCTGGGACGATACGTGGAAAGGGGGCTCTAATGGGTGAGCTATTTGCTCTGATTGGGGCGCTCGTCAGCCTCGCGGGATCGCTTTTTCTGCTACTCGCGGCGATCGGGCTCATTCGAATGCCCGACGTCTACAACCGAATGCAGGCGGGAACAAAGGCAACCACCCTCGGTAGCCTCTTCGTCCTCCTGGGACTGGGCCTCGCGCAGCCGAGCTGGGCGATTCGGCTCATAATCCTCGCCCTCTTTATCGTCTTTACCAACCCGATCTCCTCTCACGTGATGATTCGAAGTGCCCATCACGCCCGGATTCCCCTGGCTGAACAGAGCGTCACAGACGCCCTGAGAGAGGAGGAGACGGTATGAGCGTGATTGTTGTCGGGTTCTTAGGTGTTCTCATGTTGGTGGCGGCGCTCTTTGCCCTCTACCAGAAGAGTCTGGTGGGGACGGTCATCTCCGCCGGAGCCGTGAGTCTCCTTGCGAGCGTAGTCTACCTGATTCTCGATGCCCCGGACGTGGCGATGACCGAGGCCGCCATAGGCTCGGCTCTTACCACCATGGTCTTTCTCTACGCGCTCCGGCAGATGAAGGAGGATAAGGATGGTTAGTCGTATTCTCGCGATACTTGCAATTATCGGCGCCGCCGCAGTTCTCTTTCCGCTGCTGACCGGCGTCGGCGGGTTTGCCGAGCTCTCCGATCTCTCCGCGGCCTATGTGACTCAGGCGCCGCAAGATGTGGGCGCGCAGAACCTGGTTACCGCGGTAATCGTAACGCTCCGGGGTCTCGATACCCTCGGAGAGGTTGCGGTGCTCTTTATCGCCGCCACGGCGGTGGGATTTCTCATGAGCGGTTCCGGGCAGGAAGGTGAAAAGCGGGAGGAGCAGAGTGTTCCCGATCGAGGGCCTTCGGAAATCCTCCAAACCGGTTCTGCCCTGCTTTTTCCGCTGCTCCTGCTTTTTGGAGTCTTTGTCTTTGTCCACGGACACCTTACCCCGGGCGGAGGTTTTCAGGGCGGCGTGATTATCGCCTCGGGCCTCGTGCTACTTCGCCTCGGGCAAGGCGCCTTTCCCGCTTCCCACACCACCCTGGGGACGATAGAGGCGTTTTCCGGGGCGTTCTACGTCGCCCTCGGTATTCTCGGTCTCATACTCGCCGGGGGATTCCTGGACAGCAGGATTCTCCCTCTCGGAGAGTTTGGCTCCCTCCTGAGCGCCGGGACGATTCCGGTGATTTACGCCCTTATCGGTCTCAAGGTCGGCTCGGAGCTCACCTCCATTCTCACACTCCTGGACGAACGAAAGGAGCACGCATGAACATCGCTACCCTAACCGGCATGCTGCTTATTCTCGCAGGCCTCTGGGGCATGCTTACAAAGAAGAACATCGTAAAGATCATAGTGGGGTTCTCGATCATAGACACCGGCATTCACCTTGTGATGGTATCCATCGGGTACCTCCCGGGTCGGACCGCGCCAATCCTCGATGCGGCGGTCCCTGTTAGCGACGCCGCGAATCGAGTCGTCGACCCGATCCCTTCGGCCCTGGTGCTCACGGCAATCGTCATCGGGTTGGCGGTTACCGCCCTCATGCTCACTTACGCGGTTCGCCTCTACCGGCTCAACGAGTCTCTCTCGATAGAGAGCTACAAGGAGTTGAAATGGTAACTCCCCTATCGATTATCTTCAGCGGTCTCCTTATTGCCTTTCTCCTGGGCCTCATTAACCGGATATCCGGCACCCTTACCCGGATTGCAACATTGCTCACCCTCGCCTTCGGCGTGGTGGTCTCCCTCTCCTGGTTGGTCGGACTCCTAACGGGGAGCATACCGCAGAGCGCGACCCTCATTACGACAGCGGGTTTTGACCCGCCGATCTCTATAGCGCTACGCATGGGTGTTCTGGAAAGCGGACTTACCTTTCTGGTGACTCTCGCGTTCCTCCTCGGGGCGATCTACCTGCAGCCCCTCTTTCGCCGCCGGGCGGCAACGGCGCAGGTCCTCTACATCCTCATGATGGTTGGAGCTACCGGGATGATCATGACGCGGGACCTCTTTAACCTCTTCGTCTTTCTGGAAATTCTCTCCATAGCCACCTACGGACTCCTGGCACTGGACGATCAGAAGCGCTCCCTGGCGGCGGGCTTCAAGTACGTCATCGCCGGGGGGATCGCGTCGGCCATGTTTCTCCTGGGGACGATCTATCTCTACCGTCTCACCGGGACTCTCAACATCGACGACATGATCGGAGGCGGCTTTCCGGGAGAGTTTGCGGCAGGGGCAGTCGCGGCTCCGGCGGTGGCGGCAATCTTTCTCGTTACCGCCGCCCTTCTCATCGAGCTCAAGCCCTTTCCCGCTAACGGCTGGGCCCTGGATGTCTACGAGGCGAGCCACCCCGGGATAACCTCCCTTCTCTCGGTGGCCGCCTCCGCCGCGATTCTCTCAGGCGTCTACAAGCTCCTGCCGCTGATGCCTGCACAGCTCCTGGTCACCCTCGGGGGCGTGGGATTTCTCACCTTTGGCCTTTCCAACTACATGGGTCTCAAGCAGACCGACGGCCGCCGAATGCTCGGCTACTCCTCGGTTGCGCAGATCGGCCTGATCCTGGCGGTAATTACGATCGGTCGAGTAGCCGGCCTCGCCCAGGGACCAATGATTCTCATCGCCGGCGGTTTTCTCCTTAACCACTACCTCGCGAAAGGTGGCCTCTTCTGGCTCTTTGGCGCCCTCGGCGTTCGTTCGGCTGCGGAGATGCGAGGGGCCTTCGGCGGATACCAGGAGGAGCGCGACGCTCCCGTTGAGCAGCCCGGCACCGCCCGACTCCACCGGCCCCTCGGCTTCGTTCTCCTTGTAACACTGTTCCTGGCCCTCGCCGGGCT
>CAYZHV010000159.1:7010-9092 GCA_964478055.1 uncultured Spirochaetaceae bacterium
CCACTACCTCGCGAAAGGTGGCCTCTTCTGGCTCTTTGGCGCCCGAGTCCAACAGCCCTTTAGCTTCGTTCTCCTTGTAACACTGTTCCTGGCCCTCGCCGGGCTCCCGCCCTTTCCAGGCTTCTGGGCCAAGTGGGAGCTCATCGCGCTTCTCACCGGTAGCGGTCGCTACGTCTATCTTCTCCTTCTGGTCGCGGGCTCCCTCTTCGAGGTCGGATACCTCTTTCGTTGGGTGCGCTACGGGAGAGAAGGAGAGACCGTCCCGCAGGCGGTCCGCCTCGGAGGAGCGGGCCACCCCGCAGAAGTGGTGGACGAGACAGTTGTCACCGAGCGCCCGGGCCTCCTTGTTCCGGCTCTCTTCGGCCTTTTCGCTCTGATCACCGGCCCCATGGTGGCCTGGTTCTCCGGGTTCGGTGAGCTCTCGATCCTTGCCCCTTTTCTTCTCTTTCTCGGGCTTGGAGCGCTCGACATTCTCCCGAACCGACTCAAGGGGATCGTCGCCCTGGCGGCGGTGGCCTTTACCACCTATAGGCTATATCCCGCGGCCGCAGCGGCGGGGATAATACACCTCTTCTTTCTTGCCCTTATCGGCGGGGGCTCCCTGGTATTGCTCGTGGCACCCCTGCGACGGGGCGGGCGACAGCCGCTCTACTACGCCTCTGCCGGCGCCCTGGCTCTTGCGATGCTTGGGCTCCTCGAGGCGCAGAGCTCCCTGGCGCTCTTTGTGGCCTGGGAGTTTATGACCGTGGCGGGGTACCTTCTCCTTCTCAGACGACAAGAGGCCGCAACTCAGGCGTACCGATACTTCATCTTCTCCATGGGAGGCGCCTTCGCGTTGTTAGTCGGTCTCGCTACTCTGGGAACCGCTGGGGTGGAACTTGCCCCGGCAACCCTCCTAACGGCGCTTCCCGCCGCCATCGGCGGCGCGGGGAGTGCGGCCGCCGCGCTCCTCTGGCCCTCCGGGCCCCTCGGCGTCGTTGCGGCGGCGCTTATCGCCCTCGGCGTCCTGGTCAAGCTCGGTGCCCTCGGGGTCCACATCTGGTTACCCGGCAGCTACGCCGAGGCGGAGGATGAGACGACGGCGTTCTTCTCGGGAGTCTTCAGCAAGGCGCCACTCTTTCTCCTTATCGCGGTGGTCGGGGCTCTGGCGGTTTCGGCGCTCTCCGGGAGCTCCGCCGGCGCCGCCGCGGCCGGGATACCCCCGGCTGGGATACCCGGCTCGCCAGGCGTAATCCTGCAGCTACTCGGCTGGATTGGTGTAGCCACCGCACTTTTCGGGGCGCTCCTGGCGGTCTTTCAGGAGGACGTAAAGTACCTGCTCGCCTACTCGAGCATGAGCCAGCTCGGCTACATCGTCCTCGCCCTCTCCATGGCGACTCACCTCGGCTGGGTGACAGGGCTCTACATCGCGGCGATTCACTTCGTCTTCAAGGGGATGCTCTTTCTCGCCATCGCCGGGGTGATAGAGCGCACCGGCAAGCGCCGGATGCACGAGCTCGGAGGACTCATCAAGAAAATGCCCATCACCTACATCTCCGTGCTCATGGCGATTATCGCCCTCTCCGGCGTCCCGCCTCTGGCAGGATTCGGCGGGAAGTGGCTGCTGTACACCGCCCTCATGGAATCCGGATGGTACCTCCAGGCGGGGGTCGCCTTCTTCGCGAGCACCGTGGCCTTTCTCTACCTCTTCAAGCTGATCTACACCGTCTTTCTCGGACAGCTCAAGGATGACCTCCGAGAGGTGCGAGAGGCGTCACCGCTCCTGCTCGTTCCGCAGGTGGTTCTGATCGGCGTACTCATGACCTTCTCCATGTTTCCCAACACCCTTCTGCAGCCCCTGATCGCAGCGGTTGAACCGATTCTCCCATCCACCGTTAGCTGGAGCGGCTACACCGTCATCTCCTCTCTCGGCTACTGGAACGGCAATGCGGTGATGTGGGTAACCATGGCGGTCTTTATTCTCCCGCTCCTCTGGCTCATGACCGTCATGCGACGGCCACAGCGGATCGGTCAGTTTGACATGGTCTACGCCGGGGAGCGCCCGGAACGACCGGAGACCACCCATTTCGCCCACAACTTCTT
>CAYZHV010000160.1:0-9044 GCA_964478055.1 uncultured Spirochaetaceae bacterium
TTGAATCCGTGTCTATGCCTCATCGTTCTCTTCCTTCTCCTTAGGCATTACCGCCGACCCTTTTAGCTGACTGAGGTCGGTCATTCCGAGGCTGAGGTTCCACTCAGAGAGTTTCTCCTTGATCTCCTGGAGAGACTTCTTTCCAAAGTTCCGGGTCTTGGCGATATCCTCTTCAGACCGCTGAATCAGATCCCCGATGCTGTGGATCTTCGCGTTCTTCAAGCAGTTGCTCGCCCGGACGCTTAGCTCGAGCTCATCCACGGGAGTTTCGAGGAGCTTGGTAAGAGAACGCATATCTTCATCGTCCTCGTCATCGCTCTCGATCTCATCCTCGTTGAAGTTGATGAAGATGTCGAAGTGATCTTTCGCGATCTTTGCTGCTTCTGCCACGGCGTCAACGGGATTGACAGTTCCGTCGGTCCACACTTCGAGGATCAGCTTGTCATAGTCGTTTCGCTGACCGACTCGAGTAGGCTCAATGGAGTACTTTACCCGCTCAACCGGTGAGAAAACAGCGTCAATTGGTATCGTACCAACGACTTCGATATACTTCTCGTTTATCTCAGCCGGGACGTAGCCGCGACCGAGGTCTATTTGAAGCTCCAGCTCGATATGAGAGTCTTCCATCATGGTCATAACCGGCATATCCCGGTTTGTGATGGTGATTCCATCAACCTCAAAGGCTGCGGCAGTTACTTCCTGCTTCCCTTTGAGCTCGACCACGATAACCTTTTGCTCCACCTCTTCAGCCATCTGAATCTGAAGCCGCTTGAGGCGGTTAATCAGATCAGGGGTGTCCTCCATAACGCCGGGCATAGACTCATACTCACTTGAAAGAAAGTGAGCATTTCCCTCCGCGTCATAGGAGGTAATTTTGAGGGCCGTTACGGCGTACCCCTGTATGGACGAGAGAAGGACCCGGCGCAGCGAGTTACCTATCGTCGTGCCGTAACCCCGTTCAAAAGGGTACGCCACAAAGACACCGTGATTCGGTGTTGATTCGCTGGGCTCGAACTTGATGTTTTTCGGTTTCTTGAAGCCCTTTAAGAGGTTCTTACGCGCCATCGTTTCTCCTTAATCATTGCCGCTCCAGCCATCGGAACCATCGGGAGCGGCATTTCGCTGAGAAGTGCTATACGCGACGGCTCTTTCGCGGCCGGCAGCCGTTGTGGGGAATCGGGGTGATATCCTTAATCGATCGCACCCGGAGTCCCAAGCCACCGAGAGATCGGATCGCTGACTCTCTGCCAACGCCCGGCCCCTTTACGAATACGTGCACATCCCGGAGGCCATAGTCCATCGCCTTCTGGGCCGCCGTCTCCGCCGTGGTCTGCGCCGCGTAGGGCGTAGACTTCTTTGCACCCTTGAATCCAAGGGAGCCGGCACTGGCCCAAGACATGGCGTTTCCGGCCATATCGGTAATGGTCACAATCGTGTTGTTAAAGGTTGCCTGTATGTAGACACAACCTTCGAATATTGTCTTTTTATCGCGTCTTCTCTTGCCGCTACTCTGCTGCTTAGCCAAAAGAGTACCTCCGTCTCACTACTTCTTCTTACCGGCTACGGTCTTCCGCTTACCCTTACGGGTACGCGCGTTGGTCTGCGTCCGCTGACCACGTACCGGAAGGCCCTTCCGATGTCGGAGGCCACGATAGCAACCGATATCCATGAGTCGCTTTATGTTGAGCGACTTTTCTGTCCTGAGGCGACCCTCTACGGTGTAGTCATTATCAATGACACTCCTGAGCTTGTTGAGCTCTTCCGCCGAGAGGTCGTTCAAACGGGTGTCCGGACTAATTCCGGCGGCCTCGCAAATCTTCTTTGCCGAAGAGTGGCCAATCCCGTAAATGTAGGTAAGCGCGACATCGGTGTGCTTATTGGGCAGGTCTACACCAGCTATACGTGCCATCTATTGCTCTCCTTACTTACCGCTGCCGCTGACGATGCTTGGGATTCGTGCAGACGATGCGTACCACACCCCGCCGGCGAATCACTTTGCAGCGATCACACATCGGTTTAACACTTGCTCGCACTTTCATATGCTTCCCCTTGTTTCCTTGCGCACCTAGAGGTTCCGTGACCGGATTCGGCCTTTCTTAACCAGACCGTCGTGATGGTGCATCCTGAGGTGTCCCTCGATCTGTGACATTAGATCAAGGTCCACACCAACCATAATTAGCAACGACGTACCGCCCATCAGAAAGGCGACCTGAGCTGGAAAATTGAACAGCTGCTGCACCAGCGTCGGAATCACCGCGATAAACGCCAAGAAAATTGCACCGGGCAGAATAATACGGTTGAGCACTCTGGTAAAGTACGCTTCCATCTTTTCCGACCGGATTCCAGGAATCGAACCGCCATTCTCTCGAATATTCTTCGAGATTTCGATCGGGTTCAGGGTAACCTGGGTGTAGAAGTACGCGAAGAATACGATCAACAGCGTATATACCACCAGGTATGCCGGACCATCGGGCCGCAAGGCGATAGCAACCCGCTGAAGCCATCGGACATCAGGACCGAGACTCTGAGCGATCTGCAACGGAAAGGTCAACACCGACGACGCAAAGATTACCGGAATAACGCCGGAGGGGTTGATCTTGAAAGGCACGTAGGTGTTCTGCGCACCGTACATCTTTCTACCGACCACCCGTTTAGCGTAGTGCACCGGAATCTTTCTCTGTCCCCGCTGCTCGTAGATAACCAGGGCCACGACCACAACGAACATGGCGAACACAACGATCACAAAGACCGGGTTCAGGTTGCCCTGCTGGATCTCCTGGAATAGGAGCCAGATCGCGTTCGGCATCCGGGCGACTATACCGGCGAAGATAATCAGCGAAATACCGTTACCGATTCCGCGCTGGTTTATCTGCTCACCGAGCCACATCAGAAAGACAGTTCCCGAGGTCACGGTTATCATCGAGACAACCGTATAGAGCCCTCGCGACATGGTGATAGCGTTCGGAATGCTGTCCGCATATACCGTCACAGCAAAGGACTGAATAATACAGACCACCACGGTGCCGTAGCGGGTATACCGCTGGATCTTCTTTCTACCGCCCTCTTCCTCGGAGATCTGCTTGAGCTTCGGGAAAACCAGGAGCAGAAGCTGCATGATGATCGACATCGAGATGTAGGGCATTATGCCCAGCATAAAGACCGAGAACCGAGTAAACGCTCCACCCGCAAAGAAGTCGAGGTAGTCGGTTACCGAAATCCCCGCCCCTGCCTGCTGCGTCATGAAGTACGCTTGCAGAGCGTTTACGTTGATTCCTGGAATCGGTATCGTTGCGCCGAGTCGAAAGATCAGCAGTATGAAAAGTGTAAAAATGACCCGCTCTCGCAGATCTTTTACACGGAAAATATCAACTAACGGGTTTGACGCCATATACTATTACTCGCCTTGGACTGTTCCGCCGGCGGCGGTGATCTTCTCTTCCGCACCCTTGGAAACCTTGAGCCCCTGCACCGTGAGCTTCTTGCCTAGCTCTCCCTGGCCGAGGATCTTGACGTTCTCGACCCGGTTCTTCACGACCTTCTTCTCCTTGAGGCTCTCCAGCGTTACCGTGTCGCCGTCCCCGAAGCTCTTGTCCAGGGTGCTCACGTTTACGCCGATGTACTCAACCTTAAAGGGATAGTTGGAAAAACCGCGGCGCGCGATGCGTCGGTAAAGGGGCATCTGACCACCCTCGAACCCAGGACGGACCTTACCGCCGGATCGAGCGTTCTGACCCTTATGCCCCTTGCCGGAGGTCTTTCCATGCCCACTGCTGGGACCGCGCCCGACTCGTTTCTTCTGCCGGGTTGCCCCTTGAGGTGCACGTAGTTCAGCCATAGTTATACTTCCTCAACACGAACCAGATGCGATACGGCCTTCACCATGCCGAGAATCGGCTCAGTTGCCTCTTTCTCGACGGTCTGATGAAGCTTTCGGAGCCCGAGGGAGCGCACTGTGCTCCGCTGCTCAGGCTTTCTTCCGATGGTGCTGCGTACCAGGGTTATCCGAATCTTCTTGCTCTTCTTCTTAGCCGCCATGACTAACCCCACATCTCCTGCAGGCTCTTACCGCGGTCGTGGGCGATTTTTCGAGCGTCCATGAGATTCTCGAGCCCGTTGAACACCGCCTTGACGATATTGACCGGGTTCTGGGAACCGAGGGACTTGCTCAGCACGTCGTTAATGCCGCCAACTTCCATTACCGCACGAACCGGCCCTCCGGCGATGATACCGGTACCTGGAGCGGCGGGTCTGATAAGCACCTCCGCGCTCTTGAAGCGGCCGATGATCTGGTGCGGCACGGTCTCTTGCTTGCGGGGTACACTGATCATACCCTTCTTGGCCTTGTCCACGCCCTTCCGAATAGCCTCTGCGACGTCATTCGCCTTTCCGTATCCGTATCCAACGCGACCGTTCTTATCTCCGACAACAACGAGTGCGGAGAAAGAGAAACGGCGACCGCCTTTTACGACCTTCGCTACTCGGTTCAGCGAAATGAGCTTCTCTGTAAACTCTTTATCTCTGCCCTGATCCAAGACTGTCCCCCTAGAGTTCTATTCCCGCCTCGCGAGTGCCTTCGGCCAAGGAGCGGATGACGCCATGATAGAGATTGCCGTTCCGGTCAAACACCGCCCGACTAATCTTCTTCTTCTTGAGCGCCGCTCCGAGAGCCTTGCCAACCTTGGCGGCGTCCTCCACGTTCGGCTTGAGACCCTTGGTCTCCCCGCTGAGGGTCGAGATGGTAAGAAGGGTGCTCCCCTTCACATCGTCGATCGCCTGAACGTACAGGTGCTGATTGGACTTGTAGACACTCAGCCGCGGACGATCTGCAGTACCGGCGACCTTGCCGCGGATCCGCTGCTTTCGCCGCGCTTTTCTCTTCAACTTCTCTTGCAGTTTCTTCATGACGCTACCCTACTTAACGCCGGCCTTGCCGACCTTGCGCCGAATCTGCTCCTCGAGGTACTTGACACCCTTACCCTTGTAGGGCTCCGGTGGCCTCAGGGAGCGAAGCTCTGCAGCGGTCTGTCCGACCTGCTCCTTCTTGATGCCAGTTACCACGACCCGGTTGTTCTGCTGCCCCTCGATGGAGATCGTGATTCCTTCGGGAATCACGTATTCAATTGGATTGGAGTATCCAAGGTTGAGCACCAGGGTGTTGCCCGAAAGCTCCGCCCGATAACCAACACCGTTGATCTCCAGGGTCTTTGTGTACCCTTGTGAGACTCCAACAACCATGTTCTGCAGCAGCTGCCGGTAGAGGCCGTGGAGCGAACGAGTCCGTTTGGTCTCATCCTTGCGGGTTACCACACACTGTCCATCCTCGACCTTGAACTCGACAACCGGCTCGTAGCCCTGAGAGAGCTCACCTTTCGGCCCTTTAACGGTGACGGCGCCCTTGCCGACGTCTACGGAGACGCCGTTGGGAATCGCAACCGGTAATTTTCCTACTCGAGACATGCTACAACTCCTACCAGACCGAGCAGATCAGCTCGCCGCCGACCCGCTTCTCGTGCGCTTTTCGTCCAGTGGTTACACCGGAGGAAGTAGAGACGATAAGCGTGCCGTAACCGTTGAGGATTCGTGGCATCTTCTTGTAGCCCGAATATACTCTTCGCCCGGGAGTCGAAATCTTCTTAATCCCGTGGATAATCGGATTCTGCCGATCATCGTACTTGAGAAAGACCCGGATCATCTCGGTTTCCTCGTCATTGACGAGCTTGAAGTTGCGGATGAACCCCTCGGTCTTCAGGATTTTAACTATTTCCAGCTTTAGCTTTGACGTCGGGATATCCACCCGCTCGAACTTCGCTCCACTGGCGTTTCGAATCTTAGTAAGCATATCTGCTACAGGATCTGAAACACTCATCGCACACTCCTACCAGCTCGATTTCCGAACACCCGGGATCATTCCCTCGCTCGCGAGGTTACGAAAACAAATACGGCAGAGACCGAACTTGCGCATATACCCCCGAGGACGACCGCACACCTTGCACCGATTGACGTGCCGGGTGCTGTACTTGGGCTTTCGCTGTGACTTAACTATCAAAGACTTCTTCGCCATATTGACCTCTCCTACTTCCTGAAGGGCATCCGAAACTTCGTGAGCAACGCCCGGGCTTCCTGGTCGGTCTCCGCCGTCGTGATAATGGAGACGTTGAGCCCGCTAATCCGCTCGATCTTGTCGTAGTCGATCTCCGGAAAGATGATATGCTCCTGGATACCCATGGAATAGTTTCCGTGCCCATCAAAGGCGTTGGGGCTTACTCCGCGAAAGTCTTTGACCCGAGGGAGCGCTACATTGATCAGCCGATCGAGGAACTCGTACATCCGATATCCTCGCAGGGTGACCTTGGCCCCCACTTCCATGCCTTCCCGGACCTTAAAGTTCGAGACTGACTTCCGCGCCTTGGTCTTTACAGCCTTTTGGCCCGCGATCTGCGTCAGCTCGCTCACGGCATTGTCCAGGATCTTCTTGTTCTGTATAGCCTCACCGACACCCATGCTCAGAACAACCTTCTCGAGCTTGGGAATCTGCATCACAGACTTGTAGGAGAACTCGTCTCGCAACTCGTTCTTAACCTTCTCGTCGTACAGTTTTCTCAGCGTCGGTACCATCAGACCGTTTCTCCCGTCTTCTTAGCGACTCGGACCGTCTCACTGCCCTCGGCCTTTGTACCGAGGCGAGAGGGCTTACCGTTCTTGGTGACGAACTGGACGTTCGAAATGTGGATCGGCGCCTCGATTTCCACAATGCCACCACGGTCCTGCTGGCTCTTCTTGCGCATCGCCTTCTTGACGATATTTACGCCCTCAACCAGTACTCGCTCATTCTCAGGGTCGATCCGGAGAATGCGCCCGGTCTTACCCTTGTCCTTCCCGGAAATGACCATCACCTGGTCATCCCGACGAAGCTTGAACTTCTTCTTCTTGCGCGTATCACCCATTAGAGCACCTCCGGCGCGAGGGAGATAATCTTCATATAGTCCTCATCACGCAGCTCCCGGGCCACGGGACCAAATATACGCTTACCCTTGGGGTTATGCGCCTGGTCAATAATCACGCAGGCGTTGTCGTCGAAACGAATGTAGGTCCCGTCGGGTCGACGAAACTCTTTGTTCGTACGAACAATCACCGCCCGCTCAACGTTGCCCTTTCTGACGGGAGCGTTCGGAAGCGCGTCCTTTACAGCCACGACAATAATGTCGCCGACCCCGGCGGTCTTTCGCTTGCTGCCGCCAAGGACCTTTATGCACTGCACGCGCTTTGCGCCGCTGTTATCAGCGACATTCAGATAGCTATTCATCTGAACCATCTTCAGCCACCTCTCCTACTTAGCACGCTCCACGATTTCCAACAGGCGCCACTTCTTGTCTTTGCTCATTGGACGGGCCTCTATTACCCGAACCGTGTCGCCTATGTGGGCATCGTTGTTCTCATCATGGGCCTTGAGCTTCTTGGTCTCATTTACGTACTTCTTATAGAGCCGATGGACGCGTCGCTTGTGGATCTCAACGACGATGGTCTTTTCCATCTTGTCGCTGACAACCAGGCCCTGAAAGATCTTCTTGCCCGTCGTCTTGGTCTCTGTCTCAGCCACGGCCAACTCCTCTACTCGTTCTCAACTTCTGGGTGGTTGTAGATGAGGGTATTGAGCCGCGCAAGATGACGTCGGAGCGTCCGCTTCTGCATCGGGTTATCCACGTGACCCATCACCATGTCCATCCTCAGATCGAAGTACTTCTTCTTGATCTCTTCTCGCTTGGCAACAAGCTCCTCGAAGGTCAGATCCTTAAAGCTGTTACGCATGGTCCGCCCCCTGCCGTGATACGAACTTGCACTTAATCGGCATCTTGCTCGCCGCAAGCCGCATCGCGTCTTCCGCGAGCTCGTAGTTCACACCGGCGAGCTCAAACATCACTACGCCGGGCTTGATCGTTGCCACCCAGTTCTCCGGTGCACCCTTACCCTTACCCATCCGGGTCTCCGCAGGCTTCTTGGTATAGGGCGTGTCCGGGAAAATCCGGATCCACACCTTACCGCCACGCTTGATCTTACGAGTCATGGCGATACGGGCTGCCTCTATCTGTCGCGCCGTGATCCAGTGGGACTCCAGGGCGACAAGTCCGTATTCGCCGAAGGCGATGCCGTCTCCCCGGGTAGCGCGACCACCGAGATCCCGCTTCACGCGACGCTGTCGCTTTCGGAATTTCGTACGCTTTGGACTCAGCATCTCTTAACTCCTTGCTCCACTGCGCTCGCGTCGCTGCTTCTTGACCACCGCGCCGGCGTCCTCTTTCTTATCACGCCGAAGAACCTCACCGTTAAAGACCCAGGTCTGCACACCGATCACACCAAAGGTAGTATGAGCCTCGGCAAACCCGTAGTCGATATTTGCACGAAGGGTATGCAGCGGAATACGTCCGTCTTTCTGGGTCTCAGTCCGACTCATCTCGGCACCACCGAGGCGACCGGAGATGCGAATCTTCACACCCTGTATCCCGGTCTTCATAGCGCCGTTTACCGCCATCTTGAGGGTCCGACGAAAGGAAGAGCGGCTCTTGAGCTGTCGCGCCACGTTGAGCGCAATTGCCTGGGCGTGGGACTCAGGTCGCTTGATCTCTTTGATCTTGATCTGAATCTTCTTGCCCGCTTCCTTCTGAAGCATTGACCCGATCTTCTCGATGTTAGAGCCCTTGGTTCCGATGATGACACCGGGCCGGGCGGTATGGATAACCAGCGTAATGCGCTGGGGGTGCCTGACAACTTCCACCTCAGCAATCTCGGCATTCCGAGTGAGGGGGCTTTTTGCGAGCAGTCGTCGCAGCTTCAGGTCTTCGTGGAGAGTCTCCACATAATCCCGGGGGTCCACATACCATTTGGACCGCCAGGTCTTATTGATGCCCAAACGAAGGCCGAACGGATTGACTTTCTGTCCCATACTACGCCTCCAACTCGTCTACGACGGCGGTAATGTGACTCATACGCTTGTGCAGAAGATCCGCACGTCCTCGACCCCGAACCCAGAGGCGCTTGAGACGAGGCCC
>CAYZHV010000161.1:0-8985 GCA_964478055.1 uncultured Spirochaetaceae bacterium
GCATCGTTGCGAAGTTGGCGATGAAGCCGGGGACGATCTCGTACATGTAGGCGTTCAGGCCCACCCGCTCCCAGACGATGAGGACCGCCGTACCTATAAGCATTCCGGAAAGCGCGGACTTCCAGGTGGTTTTCCGGGAGAAGAGGGCCATTAGAATCACCGGACCGAAGGCGGCACCGAAGCCGCCCCAGGCGTAGGAGACGAGGCCGAGGACGGTGTTGCCCGGGGAGAGGGCGAGGACCATGGCGACTACGGCGATAATGACAACGCTGACTCGGCCGAACCACATGAGCTTGGTTTCGGAAGGCTCACTATCGGAGAATCGGCGATAGAGGTCCTCGGTCAGGGCCGAGGAGGAGACGAGTAGCTGGGAGTCGATGGTGGACATGATCGCGGAGAGAATCGCCGCCAGGAAGATACCGCCGATCCATGGTACGAAGCTCTCCCGGATCATGTGAATAAACACAGTTTCCGAGGCGGGACCTTCGAGACCGGGGAAGAGTGGTATGCCTATGAGACCGATAAAGACCGCAAAGCTCAGGGAGAACGCGACCCAGACCACGGCGATACCGGTAGCCGAGGGCAAGTCCCTCACACTGCGGATTCCCATAAACCGGGCGAGGATGTGGGGCTGGCCAAAGTAGCCGAGACCCCAAGCCGCAGTGGAGATGATGACGAGAAGAGGAGCGCTGCCGGGCGGAATGATGCTCGGCGATATTTCCCGGGCGGCCATGGCCTCGGCGATGCCGCTAACACCGCCTGCGGAGACAAAGGCGATAATGGGTACGATTATGACGGCGGCGAGCATCAGCAGTCCCTGGATGAAGTCGGTCCAAGAGACAGCGAGAAAGCCGCCGAGAAAGGTATAGACAACGATCACTGCACCGCCGATCAGGACGGCCGTAGTAAAGGGGATGGAAAACATCGACTCGAAGAGGCGCCCTGCTGCCACCAGGCCAGAAGAGGCGTAGATCGTGAAGAAGAAAAGGATAATCGCCGCGGAGAAGAGCCGCATTGCCCCGGTGGGATCCTTGAACCGCGCCTCGAAAAAGGACGGCAAGGTGATAGAGTTCGTCTTCTCGGTATGCACCCGTAGTCTGGGTGCGACAAGGATCCAGTTAACCACGGTTCCGATAAAGAGGCCGATGGCAATCCATGCCTGATGGGGGCCCAGGAGAAACACTGCTCCCGGGAGTCCCATGAGGAGCCAACCGCTCATGTCGCTCGCCTGGGCGGAGAGGGCAGTGACCCAACGGTTCATTTTTCGACCGCCGATCAGGTAGTCCGATAGGTCGCCGGTCTTGTTGTAGAAAAACCAGCCTATTGAAAGTAAGAGCACGAAATAGACGAGAAAGGTCACCAATTCTGCAACATTTAGCATGAGCTTCTACTCCACGTGAATTGTTTTGCAGAATCATCGCCGGTAGGAGCGGAGCTGTCAAGGAATATTCGTCTTGGATGCATGTATATGCGTCTTTATGGAAACTCAAGAAACCTATATAGTTTCCTATTGACCTTCGCTCCACGGATAGGTACTATCTGCATGGAAACTATAGAAACCAGTAGAGTTTCCGCTGGAGGCATCGCGCCTCTGAAACGAGGAAGTATGGAACAGGAACACGGACTACGAGAACGAATCGTTGCTTACGCCGGGCCCCGTTTCTTTGAGGAGGGGTTCAGCCGTATTACCACCGAAGAGCTCTCCCGGGAGCTCGGTATTAGCAAGAAGACCCTCTACAGAGAGTTCGGGACAAAGGAAGAAATCGTACGAGCGGTGGTGCGTCGCCAACTCGCGACGGTGGAACGAGAGTTGGCCGAGGTCTTCGAGGATGAAAACCGCTGTTTCGTGGAGCGCCTTGGTGCTCAGCTCCGAGTGGCGAGCCGGATCCTAAACACCCTTGGCAAGCCGTTTCTGCGAGACCTGGCGCGCTACGCTCCGGAGCTCTGGCAGGAGATTCAGGATTTTCGGCATCAACGTGTCTTTTCTCGCCTGGAGGGGATTATTCAGCGGGGCAAGGATGAAGGGATGATTCGCCCTGAGACAGACCCTCGTATGCTGGTCACCATTATCACTACCGTGGCGGACAATCTGCTTGTGCCCAGCAAGCTCGCGGAGCTGGATCTGGTACCGCAGGAGGTGATTCGTCACATGGGAATGCTTGTTTCCCAGGGGATTCTGACGGCCGAAGGGCAGAAGCGGTTTGATGGCCTTGATGAGCTCACCAGCAAGGGGGGACGGAAAGATGGCTAACGGCGTGATCACGGTGGTGAAGCTCGGCTCCCTTGGAGTAGCGAGTCTCCTCTTTCTCATTGCCTGTGGTGAGGCAGAGATAGGCGTCCGTGGCTCCGGCACGGTGGAGGCAACGGAAATTACGATCTCCGCTCGAGCCCAGGGAGAGCTGCTTTCCGTTGAGGCGGAAGAAGGAGACGTGGTTGAAAAAGAGGAGGTTCTCGCGCAGATCGAGCGGGAGGACCTGGAGCTTCAGCTGCAGCAGGGGGAGAACCGACTCGAGGGGGCCCGGGCACAGCTGGACCTTCTCCTCGCGGGGGCTCGGAGCGAGGACCTGCGACAGGCGCAAGCTCAATTGGAGCAAGCCGAGCAAGCTCTCGAGTTCGCTCGGAAGTCCTACGATCGGGTCCGTAGTCTCTCCGAGGGCGGTAGCGCTACGCCCAGCGACCTGGACCGGGCGGAAACGGAGTTCGAACAGGCGCGCTCCCGAGTCGCTTCGGCGCAGGCGCAGGTAGAGAAACTGCAGAGTATCGCCCGGCCGGAAGAGGTGCGCGCCTCCCGTGCCAAGGTGGCGGAGGCGCAGGCCGGGGTGGAGCGGATTCGACGTCGCCTGGCGGAGACGGTGGTCAAGGCGCCCCGAGCGGGAACGGTGACAACCCGGGCCCGGGAGGCCGGGGAGTATGTGGCTCCGGGGACTCCGCTCTTCACCATAGCTGACCTCGAAACGGTGTATCTCACTATCTACGTTCCCGAGCCCTCCTTGGGAGAAATCGCCCTGGGGCAGGAAGCGGAAGTTTCGGTGGACGGGATGCCGGAGCGCACATTTCGTGGCCGGGTAACCAGGATAGCAGAGGAGGCTGAGTTCACGCCGAAGAACGTTCAGACCCAGGACGCCCGGGCGCAGCTGGTCTTTGCGGTGGAGATCACTATCGATAACAGTGAGGGGATCTTCAAGATCGGGATGCCCGCGGACGCCCGGATCGTGACGGAGCCGGAGTGATGGAATCCACTGTTTCCCTTACTGGGATCAGGAAGAGCTTTGGATCGGTCAAAGCTCTCGACGGCGTGGATCTGGAGATATCCGCCGGAGAGATGTTTGCCCTGGTCGGACCGGACGGCGCGGGCAAGACAACGCTGCTGCGGATCCTTGCCGCGGTGCTCTCCCAGGATGAGGGACGAGCCACGGTTTTGGGCCGCGACCTCCCGAAGCAGAAGCGGGAGCTCAAGCCGCGGATCGGATACCTCTCCCAGGGGTTCTCGCTCTACGGGGATCTCTCGATCGACGAGAACCTGGCCTTCTTCGCAGAGATCTACGGAGTGCGGGAGTACACCGAACGACGGGAGGAGCTGCTCGCTTTCACCCGTCTTGCGCCGTTCCGCACCCGTCTGGCCGGGAGGCTCTCCGGGGGCATGAAGAAAAAGCTCGCTCTCGCTTGCGCCCTCATTCACCAGCCGGAACTTATTCTCCTGGACGAGCCTACGACCGGGGTCGACCCGGTCTCCCGGCGGGATTTCTGGGTAATCCTCGGAGAGCTCCTCCACGAAGGGCTCACCATCGTGGTTGCTACCCCCTATCTCGATGAGGCTGAGCGGTGTGCACGGGTAGGTCTCCTCGACAGAGGAAGGTTTCTTACCGTTGGAACGCCCGCGGAAGTAAAGGGGCAGGTCAGAGGCAGGATCTACGAGGTGGTCACCCCCAGTCCGAGGAGAGCCCGGGCAGTGATGAGTGAAAGGGGTTTTTCGGGGCTCCTGGAGATGCAAGCCCAGGGAGACCGGCTCCATCTTCGCCTCTCCGAGGAGCCTGATGCACGGGGCGGTGAGGCGGCTGCTCTGAAGCGGCTCTTCGAGGAGGCCGGCGTCGCGGTGAGCTCGGTGCGGGAGATGTCCCCGACCCTGGAAAACGTCTTTGTTTCTCTCATAAACGAGGAGCGGAATCGATGAACAGGATAGTGAATGGAAGATTCTTGGTATGTGCCGCCCTCCTCTTAGTTGTGACGCAGCTGCTAGTGGCGCAGACCGAGAGCGCACCAAGAGAAATCACCTTGGAGGAGGCGGTGGAGCTGGCTATCGCCTCGAGTAGCGGTCTGGAGGCGGGGCGAGCCGCCGTAGATGCCCGATCCGCGGTCCGGTCCCAGGCGCGCACCGGGCGCCTACCCTCGGTGGATTTCGAAGCGTCCTACATGCGGGTAAAGGAGCAGGACCCGGCGACCATCCCGCTCCCCGACCCGCCTCAGGGACCAGGGCCGGTCACCCTGGGGGAGTCGTTCGAAAACTCCTATGCGGCCACCCTCTCAGTGCGGCAGCCACTCTTTACCGGCGGCGAGATTACTTCCCAGATCGACGCCGCGGGCCACGCCGTTGCGGCGAGCCGCGGTAGCTACGACTGGGAGCGAAGCGGCCTAGAGCTCGAGGTTCGAACAGCCTACTGGGCTCTCGTCGAGGCGGAGTTGCGGGTCCAGGCGATCGAGGAGCGGTTGCGGCAGGTGGAGCTAAACCTCCGTAACATGGAAAGTCGCCTGGCCAACGGCGTAGTGACTCGAAATGAAGTGCTGACGGTGGAGATGAAGCTAGCCGAGGCGCGACTGCAGCTCCTGCGGGCTCGCAACGGCCGGGAGCTCGCCTCGACTCGCCTCGCCCTACTAACCGGCCTTTCGCCGGACCGAGGATTGGCGCCGACGACGCAGCTACACTCCGGAGGGGCCGACGGCGGCGGAGCCGGGACACCCTGGTCGGAGAACACCCCTGAGTTGGACTCCTTGATACGGGGCGCTCTCGCCAATCGCGGAGATCTGGCGGAGCTTCGAGCCGACCTGAACGCCGCCCGGGCCTCGCAGTCCGCGGCTCGCGCCGGCTGGTTTCCGAAGCTCTTTGTCGCTGGGGAGTACTCATACTCCCGGCCGAACCAGGCGAGCTTTCCCGCGGAGGATGAGTTCGAGAGCTCCTGGCGGGTCGGTATTGTGGGACGAATCGAGCTCGGCAATATGCCGCGGGTTTACCACGAGACTTCTCAACGGGAGGCCGAGCTGACGGCCGTTGCGGCTCGGCTCGAGGCGGCGGAGGACCGGGTTCGGCTCTCGGTGCGGGAGGCGTACCTCAGCTGGCAGAGCAGCGCTCGGGAGCTCGAGCTCGCCGAGACAAAGGTGCGGCAGGCGCAGGAGAACCTCGAGGATACTCGGGTGAGGGTGGAGAACGGTGTGGCCCTGAACGAAGACCTCTTGGAGGCGCAGGCGACCCTTCTCGACGCGCGCCTCGCATTTACCTCCGCCAGGACGGGACAACGGATCAGCTGGGATCGACTGATGCGAGAAACGGGAAGAACACCATGAGTCTCGCAATCGAAGCGAAGGGGCTCACCCGGAGGTTTGGCGAGTTTACCGCGGTGGATCACATCTCAGTGGAGGTGGAGCAGGGGACCATCTTCGGGCTCCTCGGCGCCAACGGAGCGGGAAAGTCCACAACGATCCGAATGCTCTGCGGTCTCTTGAGCTCCTCGGAAGGGGAGGGACGGGTCGCCGGCTACGACATTAACCGGCAACCGGAGCAGATCAAGCGCAACATCGGCTATATGTCCCAGGAGTTTTCTCTCTATAGGGACCTGACGGTGGAGGAGAATATCATCTTCTTCGGTGGCGTCTACGGCCTTTCGAGGAAGCGGATCGAAGAGCGAAAGGCGTGGGTTCTGGAGATGGCGGGCCTGAGAGGACGGGAAAACATGCTCGCTGCCCAACTCTCCGGCGGCTGGCGTCAGCGGCTTGCCCTGGGCTGCGCTGTTCTTCATGAGCCGAGGATCGTCTTTCTCGACGAGCCGACCGGCGGGGTGGATCCGGTTTCCCGGCGGGAGTTCTGGGACTTGATCAACGAGTTCGCCGACCAGGGTGTGACACTCCTGGTAACGACCCACTACCTAGACGAAGCGGAGTTCTGCAACGACGTGAGCCTCATGCACGCCGGGCGCATTGTGGCCCAGGGAAGCCCCACCACCCTCAAACGGGAGCAAATCCCCGAGCAGATCTGGCAGGTGAGCTGTGAGTCGGTAACCGACGCCCTCTCCCTCTTGCAGGAAGAGGCGTGGGTGAAGGAGAGCTCCATTTTCGGCCGGACCCTTCACGTTGGTGTGGACCTGCCCGAAGAGGAGGCGTCCGAGGCGATCAGCCGGACGCTCCGCGAAGGCGGGATCGAGGCGACTGGGGTGGATCCGATTCTTCCTTCCCTGGAGGACGTCTTTATCCATGTGATCAGCCGCGAAGTGGAAGGAGCGACGGCGTGATGGTACGGCCGGTGGTCAAGAAGGAGCTGCGGCAGATCGTTCGGGACAAGAGAACCCTGGGGGTCCTGCTTTTCGTGCCCCTCTTTCTCCTGGTGATGTTCGGCTATGCCATTAGTCTGGACGTGAAGAACGCTCCCATTGCGGTGGTGGACCATGATAAGAGCGCAAGGAGCCGAGAACTCATCAGTGGCTTTGCGCATAGCGAGTACTTCGATCTCGCATATTTCCTCGACGACACCGGTAGTCTGGAGCCGATGATCCTGAGTGAGACGGTTAAGGGGGCCCTGGTGATTCCCCAAGATTTCTCCGAGGCCCTGCTCCGGGGAGAGGAGACCGCGGTGCAAATCCTTATCGACGGCACCAACGGTACCACCGGCTCCGCGCTTCTCGGCTACATGCAGGCAGTAGTAATCGACTTCGCCGGGGAGGTTCAAAAGGCGCGTCTGGGGGTGGAGACCTCGGAGGTGCTCCCGATCGACTACAGGCCACGAGTCTGGTTTAATCCGGAGCTCGAAAGCAACCAGTATCTCATCCCGGGGCTCGTGGCGTTTATCCTTGTGGTAACCGCCGTGATCTCCACGGCTCTCTCGGTGGTCCGGGAGAAGGAGCTCGGTACTCTGGAGCAGATCGCCGCCTCTCCACTGCGGCCGGTGGATCTGATTCTGGGCAAAACCTTGCCCTACATGGTTATCTCCGCGGTCATCGCCGCTTCAGTTTTCGTGGCAAGCTACATTTTCTTTGATGTCGCTGTCGCCGGCAGCCTCTTCTGGCTTTCCGGGGTGACGATTCTCTTTCTCCTTGCCTGTCTGGGCCTCGGGATCTTCATCTCTTCCATTGCGGAGACGCAGCAGGTCGCCTTCTTGATCGCGATTCTCTCGACCTTTCTTCCTTCATTTATCCTTTCAGGGTTTGTGTTTCCGATAGAGAACATGCCCGGGCCGATCCAGATAGTTACCTACCTGGTACCTGCCCGATACTACCTCTCGGCACTGCGGGCGATCATGCTAGAAGGAGCAGGGATGGCGGTTTTCTGGACGGACGTTCTTTTTCTTGCGCTCTTTGCGGTGCTTACCATCGGCGCCGGTGTCATGAGGCTTAGAACAAGGAGTGTCCTCGCATGAGTGTCTTTCCCTATTTGATAAAGAAGGAGTTTCTGCAGCTCCGCCGGGACAGAAAAATGCTGCCCATCGTTCTTATAGCACCGGTACTGCAGCTCATTCTCCTCGGCTACGCCGCGAACCTCGACGTCCGTCACGTGCCCACGGCGGTTATGGACCGGGACAGCTCCGCTGTTAGTAGAGAGCTGGTGGAGCGCTTCTTTGCCACCGACTATTTTGACCCGGCTGGGGCGATCAAGAGCTCCGGAGAGGCTGAAGAGGTCCTCGTCTCCGGTGAGGCCTCTGCGGTGATCGTGGTTCCCCCCGGGTTCTCCCGCTCGCTTCTGAGGGGCGAGCCGGCGCAACTGCAGCTCCTGGTGGATGGGGCAAACTCCACCACCGGAACCTCAGTGCTCAACTACGCGAACATTATTGTCCAGGAGTATCAGCGGGACCTGATGGCTCGTGGAATGGGACCTGACGCGGCTGGCGCGCCGGAGATGCCGGTAAAGGTGGTGCCGCGAGTCTGGTACAATCCGGAGCTCGAGAGCAAGAACTTCATGGTTCCGGGAATTCTCGCCCTTCTGCTTATGGTGATAACTATGCTCCTGAGCTCCCTCGCCATAGTAAAGGAGAAGGAGCTCGGCACTCTGGAGCAACTCAACGTCACCCCGATCAAGCCCCGGGAGATGATTATCGGAAAGCTCATTCCCTTCGTGATAATCGGTTTTGTTGATGTGCTGCTTGTGATCGCAGTCTCCCGTTTTCTCTTTCGAGTGCCTTTCGAGGGTAGCGTAGTACTCCTGCTCGCCATGTCCCTCATCTTCCTCGCCACGACCCTGGGCCTGGGACTCCTCATATCCACCGTCTCCAATAACCAGCAGCAGGCGATGATGACCTCGGTCTTCTTCGTGATGGTGCCGATGTTCTTTCTCTCGGGTTTCGCCTTTCCGATCGAGAGCATGCCGCAGTCGATTCAGTACCTTACCTACCTGCTCCCGTTGCGTTACTTCTTCGTGATTATCCGGGGAATATTCCTCAAAGGGGCGGGGCTGACGGTGCTCTGGGACGAGGCGCTGGCGCTGTTGGTCTTCGGTCTTGCGATTCTCGCCCTCGCGGCGGCGAGATTCAGAAAGCGCGCGGGGTAATAGCAATCGTCACACAAATTGTATGATACAATCTGGACAAATGCCCCAAGTATGGTATACTACGTTTTGAGAGGAAACGTCGATGCAGCAAGAACTGGGGCAGAAAAAGTACATACAGATAGCGGAGCGTATCCGTCAGGAGATCGAATCAGGCGCCTACAAAGAGGGAGAGATGATCCCCACGATTCGAGAACTTGCTCGCGAGTACGGAGTCAATCCGCAGACTGTGAACAAGGCAACTGC
>CAYZHV010000162.1:0-8572 GCA_964478055.1 uncultured Spirochaetaceae bacterium
TTCCTGCGGGTTGTACCGCTCACGGTCTCCATAGCGCTTATCGCCTCCACCCTGGAGGCGGCAGTCTTTCTCCCCTCTCACTACGCCGACTGGCCCGGGGGTAAGAATCCGCGCAAACCCGGAGGCATCTTCGACCGGTTTCGCCACCGGTTTTCGAGAATCCTCGACCGCCTCTACAAGCACAGGCTCACTACAGCGATTGGCGCCTTGGTAATCATGCTCCTGATTTTCAGCAGGATCGGCTCCATCCCGCAGAACCTCTTCGAGTCAGAGGACTTTACGCTCTTCTATATCGATATCGAGATGCCTGCGGGGTCGCCGGTGGAGCGGACCGGAGAGGTGGTAAGGGCGTATGAGCAGCGGATTCTCCCCCGAGTGGGAGACGGTGAGGTTGTTGCGGTCAACGCTTTCGTTGGCTTTGCCGGTGGAGAAACCCAGAACGTCCGGCGGAGTAATATCGCCCAGATTATCGTCGACCTGGCCGAACGAGACCAGGGGCGGACTCGGTCGATTAACGAGATCATGGCAGAGGTTCAGAGGGAGACGAGCAATATTCCGGGAGCCGAGGTAGTCCAGTTTCGAAAGCAGCAAACCGGCCCTCCCACGGATCCGCCGGTCTCCTTTCGCCTCTTTGGAGACAGCTACGAGGAGCTGCAAACCGTATCCGAGGCGTTTCAGGAACGGCTTCGCGACTATGAAGGGCTCACGAACATCGAGGATAACCTGGACGCCGGAACCCCGGAGCTCCGGATTCGGGTGGACGACACCCTGGCGGCTCGCTACGGCCTCTCGGCCCAGAGCGTGGGAAACTTTGTCCGCGGCAGCTTTGACGGTATCGTCGCCGGCACGGTCTTTACTGAGAACGAGGAGAGCGACATCGTTGTGCGCTACGCCGATGAGCGTCCCTTTTCCATCGACAGCGTGACGCAGCTCAAGCTCCCCTCGGTTACCGGGGCGCTGGTTCCTTTCTCGGCGGTGGCGGAGATCGAGGAGGGGCAGATCATTTCGGCGATCCGCCGCATAGATGGAAAGCGTGAGGTGACGGTTACCGCCGAAACGCGAGGGCAGGTCGATATCCCGGCGATCAACCGCGAAATCGGAAGCCTCTACAGGGAACGCTTTTCCGCCCGATTCCCGGGGTTGGAGCTCGACGTCGGGGGCGAGTTCGAAGAGATTGCGGACACCCTTACCGAGATCGCCCGGGTCTTTCTTATCGGGATTTTCCTCATCTTCACTATTCTCGCCACCCAGTTCAGGAGTTACACCCAGCCCCTGCTCATTCTCCTGGCGGTACCTTTCGCTTTTGTGGGTGTGATTCTCTACCTGCTTATTTCCGGTAACGCCCTCTCCACCACCGTGATCTACGCTGGAGTCGCTCTGGCGGGTATCGCGGTAAACGACACCATCGTGCTCATAACCTTTGTAAACGAGGCGCGGGCCCAGGGCGCGCCGGTTAGGCAGGCGATTATCGAGTCCGCCAGCACCAGGCTGCGTCCCATACTTCTCACCTCTATTACCACCATCGCCGGACTCCTCCCGACGGCCCTCGGCGTCGGCGGCGAGTCGGTGATCTGGGGCCCCATGGCCGCGACGATCATTTTCGGCCTCCTCTTCTCCACGATAACGGCCCTGATTATCGTCCCCTCCCTCTACGGCATCTTCTACGACAAAGCGGATATGGAGGAGCGAAAGCGAAAGCGAGCGGAAAAGCGGGAAGCCAAGAAGGAGAAGAAGGCGGCGGGTCAGTCGAGGAAGTGAAAAGTGCCGGCCCGGGCGGCCGGCCCGGGCCCAAGGGCGCTCCTCAGCACGCTTTCAAGGGCGTGCTCCCCCTGCAGCTCCTTGGCCTCGACGTAACGCACCGTGTAGCCCCGGGACTCGAGGTGCTCCGCGTAACGGTTCATGGTTGCCCGGTGGTAGATGATCTTTGTCCGGTGAAAGGAGAACTGCGTGAAAAAGAGCGGCTCTTCGAGAAGTATCACCTCCCGGACTCCTTCGGGAATCGGTGGCTCCTCGAAGAGCTGATGCGGCAGCGCGAGGTAGAGATCGCTCACGAGGAGTCTCTGCTACTCGCCACTCTCCGCCGCCGGGAGGAGGGTGAGCTCCAGTGAGCGAGCGCGGTCGAGGTACGTCTGCGCTGCCTCCCGAAGGTCACCGGCCTCGAGGGAGTCGATGAACTCAGGAAATTCCAGTACGGAGTCGAGCGGGCGGCCGTACTCAACCGCCGCCTCCAGGGCGGAGGCCCAGTAGCCGTTCTCCTTGAGGTCCTGTTGATACTCCTCTCGCTGGGTAGCGGTCACTCGCTCAACGAAGCTTTGATCCAGAGCTCCCTCCTTGGCGGAGTCAAGGGTCTCGTAGAGTCGCTCGGTGAGCTCCTCCACCCGATCCGGATCGGTGCCGAAGCCAATCTGTATGAGATAGACTTCGTAGGGCTCGAGCTGCCGGAAGCCCCCGATACCGACCCCGTAGGTACCTCCCGCTTCTTCTCGGATCTCCTGCCGGAGGAGCATCCGGACCGCATCGATCATGCTCGCAAACTGGTAGTTCTCCTCCCGGGACCAGTCGTAGTCACCGGAGAAGAGAATCGCCACCTGGCTTACCGGCTCGCTCCCGGCCCGGACAATCTCATCGATCCGTTCCCGGGGTGGACGGAAGCCTCTGTCCTGGGGCTCTTCGCCCATTGGCCCGGACTCGATGGAGGCGATATACCGCTCCAGGAGAGGGCGTGCCTCCTCGGGGGTTATGGTTCCCACCAGGGTGAAAGTGAAGTCGCCAGCTCCCTGGAAGCGCTCCTGGTAGGCCCGGCGGACTCGTTCGAGGGTAATCTCATTTACGTTCTCCGGGGTCAGTGGCGCCTGCCGGGGATCGCCCTGGGCGTAGAGCTCCTGAAGCCGGAGCTGAAAAGTGCCCCGGGGATCGTTTGCCCGGGTAGAGATCTGCTGCCGGAGACGGCGCATGTAGGTCTCGTAGGCGTCCTCGTCGAGGCGCGGTTCGGCAAAGGAGAGATGGAGCAGCTGCAGGAGCGTCTCGAAGTCATCCTTGGAGCTGCTGCCGGAAAAGCCCTCGCTGTTTCCCGAGATGTAAGGAGAGAGGGAAACCTGGGCGCCCGCGAGGAGACGCTCGAGCTCGGTGCGGCTGAACTCGCCGAGGCCGGACTGGGAGGCTACCTCCGTGGCGTGGGAGGCAGCGCGAGCGACCTGGTCCGGTAGAAGAGATGTTCCCCCGGGGCTCCAGGCGCGAAGGATTATCTCATCGTCTTTGAAGTCCGTCTCCTTGATGAGAACTCGAGCCCCGTTGGAGAGCCGAAACTCCGTGGTCTCCACCGCTTCGTGAAGGATTTCCTCGGTGACCTCACCGGGCTCGGGTAGCTCCTCGATAAGCGGGCGGTTGATCACCCTGTCCTCGTAGGGCTGCACCTCCGTGGAGCGCACCTCTTCGAGGAGCGAGCGCACCGCCGCCTCATCAGGAATCTCATTCTCATCGCTCTCTACGGCGCTCACCGTAATGACCCGGTTATCCTCCTGCAGAGCTCCCGCGGCGAGATCGTTCACTTCCCCAAGAGTGATTTGAGGCACGATCTCCTGGTAGAGTTCCCACTCCCTCGGTATGCCGGGAGCCGCCTCATCCTCGAGATGGTACCGAATGAGCTCGTCCGCCTTTCTGCTCGACTCGATGCTATCCCTGTTGTTGTAGAGCCTCCGCATACTCGAGAGCATCTGCTCCCTCGCCCGGGAGAGCTCGCTGTCGGTAAAGCCGTGCTCGTAGGCGCGCTTCGCCTCGATGAGCAGCGCCTCCAGACTTCCGGAGAGCCCGGCGGTGGGCGCCTCGGCGCTGAGAGCCACGACTCCCTTGGAGCGCACCAGATTGGTCCGTCCCGCCCCGGCACTCAGAAACGGCGCCTCCGGAGAGCGGGCGATCTCGTCGAGACGGTTGTTGAACATGATCGAGTAGAGAGAGTAGGCGAGGAGCTCCCGATAGTCGCCACGGCTCACGAGGCGCAAGGGCTCGGTTTTGTTGTAAATCGCAACCCGGTTCTGCTGGGCCTCGGGATCCGAGGCGATCGAAACGCGGGTCCCCGGATGGTTCGGAATAGGATAGAAGGTGCGCAGACGCCGACGCTCGGGGAGAGAGAGGTCGGAAAAGGTCTCCCGTACCTGCTGCTCTACCGCCGCGCCGTCGAAATCGCCCACGGCGATGAAGCTCATCAGATCCGGGCGGTACCAATCCTCGTAGAACCGGGCGAGGGTCGCGCGATCGAAGCTACGCAGGATCTCCACCTCTCCGATTGGCAGCCGCTCGGCGTACCGGGAGTCTTGGAAAATCACCGAGAGGTGCTGATTCCGGATCCGGGTGGCCGGACCTTGCCCGGTTCGCCACTCTTCGATGACAACCCCCCGTTCCTTCTCGATTTCCTCGGGAGCGAGGGTCATTTCCGAGGCCCACTCCCGCATGATCCGCAGTCCCGTTTCGAATTGCTCACGGTCTTCCGTGGGTACATCGAGCCTGTAGACGGTCTCTCCGAAGCTCGTGTACGCGTTGACGTCCGGGCCGAAACGCATCCCCAGGGACTCCATGTAACGCACCAGCTCGTTTCCTTCAAAGGAGCTCGTGCCGTTAAAGGCCATATGCTCGAGAAAGTGGGCAAGGCCGAGCTGATCTTCTTCTTCCATAAGGGAGCCTGCATCTACTACCAGGCGAAATGCCGCCCGGGACTCCGGCCGCCGGTGCTCGAGAATGTAGTAACTCAAGCCGTTGTCGAGCATGCCGTGCCTGACCTCCGGATTGAGCTGCAGAGCCTCTCCGGTCTCTGCCGGATACTCCTGAACTCCTGTGCCAAAGAGAAGGAAGGGAACAACAAGAAGGTGCAGCAGAGCCATGCTAAGGGATCTTCGTTTCATAGCCACAATGTATGGAGCCGTCCCGGAGCCGTCTACCGTGGCGGAGAAGGGTGACAAAAATGTAACATTTCCTTGACGTTTATGGAGTTCGCTGCATACCGTATCAGCACGGTCGAGAACAATAAGGAGGAGCGTTATGGAGGGAGCCCGAAGAGTTTTTTTGGCTTTTTTTCTTATATTTGTTGTATTTACAATTAACGCCGGCGGAAGCGGAGAAGAGGATCTCCCGCCGTTTGAGGAGCGTTTTCGCTCCATGAGCTGGGAAGAGATCGTCGCCGAGGCGGAGGGGCAGACGGTCTACTGGCACATGTGGGGCGGCTCGGACGTGATCAACCGGTTTGTGGAGGAGTACGTCGGCGGGTTGCTCGAAGAGCGGTACAGTATCGACCTCGAGATGGTGCCGGTAACCGACGCCTCGGTCTTCGTAAACAAGGTCCTGGGAGAGAAGCAGGCGGGCCGAGACACGGGTGGTTCGGTGGATATCATGTGGATAAACGGTGAAAACTTTCGGACCATGCGGGAGGCGGATCTTCTCTTTGGCCCCTACGCCGAGAAGCTTCCCAACATCGAGTACGTCAATCTCGAGGACCCCTCCATAGCAAACGACTTCGGGTATCCCGTGAACGGGTACGAAAGTCCCTACGGTACAGCCCAGGTGGTTATGATCTACGATAGCGCCGATGTCCCTGAGCCTCCCCGGACCGTGGGCGGCCTCCTGCAGTGGATTCGGGCTAATCCGATGATGTTTGCCTACCCGGCGCCGCCGGACTTTACCGGCAGCGCCTTTGTTCGCCACATCTTCTACTACGCCGCCGGGGGGTACGAGCGGCTCCTCGGGCCCTTTGACCAGGAGGTGTACGACGAGGTGGCGCCCCGGGCCTGGGAGATACTCAACGACATAGAACCCTACCTCTGGCGAGGGGGCGAGACCTATCCCGAGAGCCGGAGCCAGTTGCTCCAGCTCTATGCCAACGGGGAGGTCTATTTCGACGTGGCTTATAATCCCAACGAACCCGCCAATCTCGTGGCTCAGGGCAGATACCCGGAAAGCACCCGCTCCTTTGTCTTTGACGGCGGGACTATCGGAAACACCCACTACGTCGCCATCGCCTACAACTCCCCGCATAAGGCGGCGGCGATGGTCCTGGCAAACCTTCTCCTATCACCGGAGGCGCAGCTGGAAAAGGCGAAGCCCGAGGTCTGGGGGGATCCGCCGGCCATCGACCTGAGCCGACTACCGGAGGAGTGGCGGGAGAGATTCGACGAGCTTCCGAGCCCTCCGGCGGTGGTGCCCCCGGAAGTGCGGGCGGAGCGTAAGCTACCGGAGCTCCAGGCGGAGTGGCTCGAGGCGATCGAGCGGGGCTGGCGGAGCGAGGTCCTCGAGAAGTAAGGAATGTCCCAGCGAGTCTCCCCGGCAGTCCGGCGAACCCGGGATATTGTGCTTCTCCTCTCTCCGGCGGTGCTGGTGCTGATTCTCCTGTTCGCCGGAGGCGTAACCATGGGGCTCCTCCAGAGTCTCGGCTATCTTCCGGCTGCGGGGTTCGAGGAGTTCTCGCCACGGGCGTATATCGAGGTTTTCAGAAGTCCCGGCTTTCTGCACTCTTTCGGACTCACCCTCTGGGTCTCCCTTGTTTCGACGATCGTGACGATTATGCTCGCGGTGCTCACCGCTCTGGTTCTCAGGCACAGTTTTCGAGGCCGGGGGCTCCTCACCTTCATTTACCAGTTCCCCCTCACCGTGCCGCACATCGTTGTAGCCGCCGGCATGCTCACTCTCGTCTCCCAGAGCGGACTCCTCTCCCGGATTGCCTTTAATCTCGGGCTCATCAGCGAGCAGGCGGAGTTCCCGATTCTCGTCCACGACGACTGGGGCGTGGGAATTATTCTCGTCTACCTCTGGAAGCAGGTGCCCTTTATCGGCCTAATCGCGCTGGCGGTGCTCCAGTCAATCGGAGAGGATTACGAAGAGCTCGCCAGGTCTCTCGGGGCGAGTAGCTGGCAGCGCTTCCGGCACGTTCTTCTTCCGCTGATGCTGCCTGGACTGATTCCGGGCTCAATTATCATTTTCGCCTTCGTCTTCGGCTCCTTTGAGGTGCCCTATCTCATGGGAGAGAGCTTTCCAACCATGCTGTCGGTGCTCTCGTACCGGCTCTACATCGATACGGACCTCTCTCTGCGGCCCCAGGCGATGGCGGTTAGCGTGACGATTGCGGTGATGGTTCTTGTTCTTGTCGGTATCTACCAGAAGCTGACACGAGGGTATACAGAGGTTGGCGAACGGTGATCTCCACGACGCAACGTCCGGTACGCATCGCTGTCCTGCTCGGCATCCTTTTTGGGGTTCTGCTCCCCCTCGTTCCACTATTCGTCTGGTCCGTGAGCCACGGATGGTGGTTTCCGGATATACTCCCTTCGGCCCTCAGCGGCCGCGCCTGGAGCTACGTCTTTTCTCTTGACTCCGGCGTGGCCGAGGCTATCGGAAATACGCTCCTTGTCTCCCTGCTCGTTTGCCTACTCTGCATTGTTCTCGGGGTCCCCGCGGGGAGGGCCCTGGGGCTCTACCAGTTTCCAGGGAAGCGGGTGGTAGAGTTCGTTATTCTCGCGCCCCTTATCGTGCCCCCTCTGGCGGTGGTCATGGGGATCCACGTCTTCTTCATAAGAAGCGGTCTCGTGGATACGCTCATGGGGGTGGTGATTTCTCACCTCATTCCGGCGCTTCCCTATATGATTGTCGTAATGAAGAGTGTCTTCACAAACTACGACCCCGCCTTTGAACAGCAGGCACGCTCCCTGGGGGCTCGCAAATATCAGGCGATCTACCGAGTGACGTTACCCCTGGTCTACCCCGGCATACTCACCGGAAGCCTCTTCGTCATTCTCATTTCCTGGAGCCAGTACATACTCACGCTCCTCATCGGCGGGGGGCGGGTGGTGACCCTTCCGGTACTCCTCTTTTCCTTTGCCAGCGCCGGAGACAACGCCCTCACCGGTGCCTTGAGCGTGCTCTTCCTGCTTCCGGCGGCGGTGATACTGCTGCTCACCTCTCGCCTTCTTACCGGTCGCTCCCTGGCCATCGGCGGAGCAGGGAAGCTCTGATATGAAAGGTGCAAGATGATTGAAGTCGTCCTGGAGAACATCCACAAACGGTACCCGGGCTCCCAGGAGGAAGCAGTTCGCGATTTCTCTCTCCGGGTGGAGAAGGGAGAACTCGTCTGCCTCCTCGGCCCCTCGGGCTGCGGTAAAACTACCACCCTCAAGATAATCGCCGGGCTCCTCGAACCGGACACGGGCAATGTCTGTTTCGATGGTCAGGATGTTACCGGCATTCCCGCGGAGCATCGGGAGGCGGTAATGGTCTTTCAAAGCCATTTACTCTTTCCATTCCTGAGTGTCGCTGAGAACGTCGGCTTCGGACTCAAGATGCAGGGAGTGCCCAAGGATGAGATACGACGCCGAGTTACGCCGATGCTCGAGCGGATGCAGCTCGCAGGATATGAGAATAGACGCCCCTCGCAGCTCTCCGGAGGCCAGCGACAGCGAGTCGCCCTCGCCCGGGCTCTTGTCCTCGAGCCAAAGGTGCTGCTACTCGACGAGCCGCTCTCGAATCTCGACGCCTCTCTCCGGGATGAGATGCGGGAGCTGATTCTTTCGATCAAGGAAGAGCTCGACATCACCAT
>CAYZHV010000162.1:8582-8969 GCA_964478055.1 uncultured Spirochaetaceae bacterium
ACCCACGATCAGGAGGAGGCGGTGCTCCTTGCGGACCGTATCGCGGTCATGTTCGGCGGTGAGCTCCAGCAGTACGGGAAGAGCGACGAGCTCTACCGGCGACCGGCGAGCCTCGCCATCGCAAAGTTCTTTGGCAACACCAACACCTTGCCCGGCCGAGTCTCGGGACAGACGGTGGTAACCGAGGCCGGCGATTTCTGTCTCGCCCAGGCTGCCGGGAGTCTTAGAGAGGGCGAGGCGGTCACTCTTCTCGCCCGGCCCGAGGAGATTGCTCTTCTTCCGAAAGGGGAGTCGGCTCAGGCCGCCGGTGCGGCCGCAAGCGCCGCGGGGCAGAGCTCCGGTGCATCTCCGGAAGGGGGCACCCTCATCCCGGTCCGAATCCTCCGC
>CAYZHV010000163.1:0-8960 GCA_964478055.1 uncultured Spirochaetaceae bacterium
TCCGCCTGATGCGGTTCGAGCTTCTCGTGGAGCCAGCAGCGGACGCTGTGCCCGGTCTTGAGAGTCCGGGCCGCGGGCATCTGTTCGGTACACACCTTCATGGCGTGAGGGCAACGTGGATGAAAGGGACATCCTCCGGGCATCTCGAGAGGATTCGGAACATTACCGGGGATGTAGAGGAGGCGCTCCTGCTCCGCCTCGATAGTGGGTCGGCTTCCGATGAGTCCCTGTGTGTACGGATGGCCGGGATCATGGAAGAGGGTCCTGACGTCCGCCTCCTCCACTACCTTTCCGGCGTACATTACAACGACCTTGTCCGCCATCTCCGCTATCACGCTCAGATCGTGGGTAATAAAGAGAATCGCCGTACCAATGCGTTCCTTGAGCTCGAGCATGAGGTCGAGGATCTGCGCCTGAATGGTCACGTCGAGAGCTGTGGTGGGCTCGTCGGCTATGAGAAGCTTCGGATTGCAGCTCAGGGCCATGGCGATCATCGCCCGCTGCCGCATACCGCCGGAAAATCGGTGCGGATACTCGTCGATCACCTCCTCCGCCCGGGGAATGCCGACGAGGCGGAGCATCTCGATCGCCCGAGCCCGGGCGGCTTTGCCCGAGAGGTTCTGGTGCAACTCGATCGCCTCGATGAGCTGATTTCCGATCGTAAAGACCGGATTGAGACTCGTCATGGGCTCCTGAAAGATCATGGCGATCTCGTTGCCTCGTATTCGCCGCAGCTCCTCAGGAGTGAGTTTAAGAAGGTCCCTCCCCTGGAACAGGATCTCCCCTTCATCGATGGAGGCCGGAGGTGTGGGCAGAAGTTGGAGGATGCTCAAGGAGGTAACGGTCTTCCCGCATCCGCTCTCCCCCACCAGCCCCACAACTTCCCCGGGCTCGATTGTAAGGGAAACATCATCAACTGCCCGGACGAAACCGCCCTCAGTCTTGAAACTCGTCTCCAGATTCCGTATCTCGAGTAGGCTCGCCATGCTCTATCTACCTCGTCTTGGGATCCAGCGCGTCCCGTAAACCGTCACCCACCAGGTTGAATCCGAGAACCATAAGAAGAATGGCAAGTCCGGGATAGGTGGTGAGGTGGTGGGCGGTTCGGATGTAGTCCCTTCCGTTGCTCAGAATCGCGCCCCACTCCGGAGTTGGCGCCTGGGCTCCGAGGCCGAGAAAGCCGAGGCCCGCGGCCCAGAGAATGGAAGTGGCGATCTGGAAGGTGCTCTGAACGATGATCGGTGCAAGACAGTTCGGCAGGATATGCCGAAAGATGATGCTTCCGTCGGAAATCCCCGCGGCCTGGGCAGCGGTAACGTAACTCTGCTCCTTCGCGGCCAGGACAGACCCCCGGACAAGGCGGGCGTAGATCGGCACACTGGCTATCCCGGTGGCAATCATCACGTTCTCCACTCCCACCCCGAGGACCGTGACAATAACGATAGCCAAGAGGATACCGGGAAAGGCAATCATGATATCAATGAATCGCTGCGTCACGATGTCGAGCTTGCCGCCGTAGTAGCCGCTTATGGAACCGATAGGGACCCCGAGAGCGATACCGATGGCCACCGAGATAATGCCGATGTTGAGAGAGATTCGACCCCCGTAGAGCATGCGGGTGAATAGGTCCCGTCCCAGCTCATCGGTGCCCAGGAAATGTTCCCCGCTTACCGGCTGCAATCGTGCGGTGAGAGAGGTTTCCGTGGGGTCATGCGTCGCCAGGAGTGGCGCAAAGAGGGAGGCGAGAACAAAGCCACCAATGATGACGAGTCCGATGACAGCGCCTCTGTTGCGCAGCAGGTGTTTGAACACCGTCCGGAGCTCACTCTGTCTCCATCGAACGCCCAAGGGCTCCTTGCCTCCGGATAGGGGCGCCTGCTCCTCCGCTATTCCCTGTCTCGCTTCAGCTTCGCTCATTCCGTTTCCACCTTTCGGAAGCATGGCCGATCATTCGCTCTCCCTACCCTGATAGTGAATCCTGGGATCGAGATAGGCGTAGATCACGTCCACCACGAGATTGATAATGACGAAAAGAAACGCCAGGAGCATGACGGTCCCCTGAACCACCGGGTAGTCACGACGGAGAATGGCGTCCACCAGTAGCCGGCCCACCCCGGGCCACGCAAAAACTGTCTCCGTTAGTACAGCGCCTCCGAGGAGGATCCCGAACTGGAGCCCCATAACGGTCACTACTGGTATCAGGGCATTCTTGAGAGCGTGTTTGTAAATGACAATCCGCTCCGCGAGCCCTTTGGCGCGGGCAGTGGTGATGAAGTCCTGCTTCAGAACATCCAACATGCTCGACCGGGTGATTCGCGCCATCAGCGCGGCGCTGGCCATGCCCAACGTAATACTCGGAAGCACCAGGTGTTCCCAGCCTCCCATCCCTGTGGCCGGTAACCAGCGCAACCGCACCGAGAAGAGAAGCTGTAACATAAGGGCCATCCAGAAGACGGGCGCGGCCACACCTACGAGAGCGACGAACATACTCGTGTTGTCAAACACTGAGTTTCGCCGGGTGGCGGAAATGATTCCCGCGGACACGCCGACAATGGTCGCAATGACGAGGGAAACACTTGCCAGAAGAAGGGTACGCGGAAACCGCTCGGAAATCTCTGTTGTTACAGGTCTTCGGCTGAATACCGAAGTCCCCAGGTCACCGGTGACAGCACCAGCGACGAACTTCCCGTACTGAACGTAGATCGGCTCATTGAGACCGTAGCGATCCCGCACCTGCTCTATGTACTCCGGTGTCGCCTGCACGCCGGCCAACGCCCGGGCGGGATCTCCCGGGAGCAGACGAATTATGCCGAAGACGATAATAGAGACTCCGATGACGACCGGGATCGTCAGTAACAACCGCCTCAGAATGTATTGATACAAAAGCAGGGTCCTCCCGTGTCTCGCCTTTCGCAAGACCCTTAGCTCGCGAAAAACGGACGGAGTCGCTCACCCTCTTGCAAGCGACCCCGTCAGGCTCATAGAGCTGTTCCAACCCCGAAGGGAAAGACAGGCTTCTTTACTCGGCGAAGTACGCGTCCCAGGCGCTCAGATTCTCCAAGGGATGGTGAATCAGGCCTTCCACGTTCTGCCGATTCGCGTTGATCTGACCCTGGTTGTAGAGAAAGATCCAGGGAGCATCTTCCCAGATCAGCTCCATCGCTTCGGCGTAGAGCTCTTCTCTTCGACTCCGGTTGGTCTCGACCCGAGCCTCGTCGAGAAGCTGATCGACCTGCTCGTTCCTGTAGAAGCCCCGGTTGTTGCCGTTGGGATTCCACTGCCTGCTGTGGAGTAAGGCGTAGAGTCCGTAGTCGGAGTCCAGAGTAACCGTTCCCCAGCCGAGCATAAAGGCGTCGTATTCAGCTTCCTCCGGTGGTTGGCTGGTAAAGGCGAGGTAACTCGACCACTCCCGGGTTTCCAGGGTGGCGTCGATGCCGACCTCGGAAAGCATATCCTGCACCGCCTCGGCCACCGTCGCATCAAGGAGATAACGACCAGTCGGATGGTGAAGGGTCATGGAGAACCCGTCAGGATAGCCCGCCTCAGCGAGAAGCTCCCGAGCTCGCTCAGGATCGTACTCGTAGGGTCCCACGGACTCGTGGCCGAATACCGCAGGTACCACCGGTGCATCCGCCACCGTAAAGACACCCTGGAAAATGCCGTCTACAATCGCCTGCTTGTCGACAGCGTAGTTCAACGCCTGTCGGACGCGTACGTCATCAAAGGGCGCGCGCTGGTTGTTGAAGCCTATGTAGATCGTTCGCACACTGGACTCGTAGACAACCTCGATATTGGGATCTTGCTCAAGGCGCTCCGCTTCCTGGGGCGGCACGCGCATGATCGCATCCGCCTCGCCAGTCTCCAGGGCGACCACCAGGGCCGAAGACTCCGGAATGAACTCGAACTCAATGTTCGGAATTTCCGAAACGTCACCGTAGTAGTCATCGTTTGCCTCGAGGGTAATGCGCTCACCTCGACTCCACTCGGTCATCACGTAGGGACCAGTACCCACGGGTATCTCAAATGTGTCGTTGGGACCAAGCCCTTCGAGCTGTGCAGGGCTCACAATACCGACAAAGCTGTGAGAGAGGTGGGCGAGAATTGGAGCAAAGGGCTGAGAAAGGGAGAGTTGGAGCTCATACTCACTGACAGCCTCGATCTCTTCCACCGTACCGAGAAGAAAGGCGTAAGCTGCTCCAACGTCGGGATCCACAAACCGGCGAAGGTTGGCCGCAACCGCCTCGGCGTTGAGAGGCTCACCATCGTGGAACGTGACGCCCTCCCGGATCTTGAAAGTCCAGACCGTACTGTCATCGTTGGATTCCCAACTCTCCGCAAGCATCGGGGTGAGAGAACCATCTTCCTCCATGTAGATGAGTCGCTCAACCACATGCTCTCCGACGGTGGCCGCCGGGGCCGAGGTCATGTTTACCGGGTCCAGGGACTCCGGCTCAGCACCGATTGCGATGGTGAGAGTGTCCCTCTCTTCAGCCATTTCTTCCTGGGCACCGCCGCCAAAGAGAGGAGCTGCGGCAAGCAGCAGGACCAACGCAGTTGTCACGAATAGCGAACGAACGCGCATCATAACAGCCTCCTTTACATAATTATGATGCTACGCAATATATTCTTGAGTAATTTTATCGTCAATGGCTTTCTTGCCGGATCCTCCATGCAATTCTATACACGGTATTGCATAGCCTCAGTTCTTGAAGGAGCTGATCGGCGCGGGAATCAGTCCGCCCCGCCGAGTGAACCCCTCGCAGGAGAAGGGGCTTACCCGCATAACCGGCGCTCGCCCCAGTAGACCGCCGAACTCTACCCACTCCCCCGCCTTCCTTCCCGGCGCCGGGATGAGGCGAGCGGCGGTGGTCTTTCCGTTCATCACGCCGATTGCCATCTCATCGGCGATTATCCCGGCGATCGTCGAAGCGCTCGTATCACCGGGGAGGACGATCATGTCGAGCCCCACGGAACAAATGGCGGTCATCGCCTCGAGCTTCTCTATCGAGAGAGCCCCCAACTCCGCGGCCTCCGCCATTCCTTCATCCTCGCTCACCGGCAGAAAAGAGCCGCTCAAGCCGCCAACCCGGGAGGAGGCCATCATGCCCCCTTTCTTGACGGCGTTGTTCAGAAGCGCCAGAGCCGCGGTCGAGCCGGGAGCGCCGGTGTGCTCGATACCCATCGCCTCGAGAATCCGGGCGACGCTGTCACCCACCGCGGGGGTCGGTGCCAGGGAGAGGTCAACGATCCCCGGCGTCACCCCGAGCCGGTGCGCCGCGACCTCGAGGATCAGCTGTCCCATTCGGGTAATCTTGAAAGCGGTCTTCTTTACGATCTCCGCGAGGTCGTCAAAGGTGGCATCGGGGTGCTCCTTCACTGCGGAGTAGACCGCCCCGGGGCCGCTCACCCCGACGTGGACGACCCGCTCGGGCTCCCCGATCCCGTGAAATGCCCCGGCCATAAAAGGGTTGTCCTCGGGAACGTTCGAGAAGACCACCAGCTTGGCGTTTCCAAAGCCGCCCTGCTCGGCGGTTGCCTCGGCGAGCTCGTGTATCACCTCGCCCATCATGGCAACGGCGTCCATATTTATGCCCGCGTGGCTCGTTGCCACGTTGACCGAGGCGCAGACCTTCTCCGTCTCCGCCAAGGCCTGGGGGATCGACTCTATGAGCCGCCTCTCCCCGGAAGTCATCCCTTTGTGGACGAGGGCGCTGTAACCGCCGAGAAAATCCACTCCCACGGCCTTCGCCGCCCGGTCGAGGGTGCGAGCAAACTCAATCGGTTCCTTTTCTCCCGTCGCCTCCACCAGTAGAGAAATCGGGGTCACCGAAATGCGCCGGTTAATAATCGGAATTCCGTATTCGACCTCGATCGCTTCGCCAACCTCCACCAGGTGCTCCGCGGCGCTGGTGACCTTGTCGTAGACCTTGAGGCGAGCCTGCTTCGTCGTGCCGCCGAGACAGTCGAGGAGGTTGATTCCCATGGTTATGGTGCGAATATCGAGATTCTGCTCGGTGATCATCTGCGTGGTTTCGCGAATCTCGAAGGGAGAAAATAGCAGCATCCAGACCTCCTAAATGCGGTGCATCGACTGAAAGACGTCTTCGTGCTGCATGTTAATGCTCATCTCGATCTGAGTGCCGAGCTCGGTGAGCAGATTTCGCAGCTGCTTAAAGGAAATCGTCATCTCTCCGGTCTCCACAAGCATAATCATGGTGAAGATCCCCTCCATGATGGTCTGGCTTATATCGAGGATGTTTACCCTCTTCTCCGCCAGGGCCCCGCTGACCGCGGCGATGATTCCCGGTTTATCGTTTCCAATGACCGTAATAACGGCACGCATTCTTGCACCTCCAGTTCCCGGGGATTCTATTGGAAAGGAGCCCCAGGGGCCAGAGTGTCCGGCACCACACTTCGAACCGACCCACCCTTGCGACCGCTGGGGTTAACCGGGTAGATTTCCGCCTATGAAAAAGAGCGTAGCGGTCCTGGCCGGAGATGGTATCGGCCCGGAGGTAATGGCTGAGGCGCGAAAAGTGCTGAGCGCCGTGGAGAAGAAGTTCGACCTCTCCCTGGAGTACCGGGAGGCGGAGGTCGGAGGAATCGCGATAGATAACCAGGGTAAGGCGCTGCCTGAGGGCACCCTCGAGACCTGCAGGCAGAGCGACGCGATTCTCTTTGGCTCCGTGGGCGGCCCGAAGTGGGAGAGCCTGCCCCCGGCGGAGCAGCCGGAGCGCGCGGCCCTTCTGCCGCTACGAAAGATCTTCGGGCTCTTTGCGAACCTCAGGCCGGCGATTATCTTTCCCCAGCTCCGGGACGCCTCGCCCCTCAAGAACGCCACCATTGGAGAGCAGCTCGATATTCTCGTGGTTCGGGAGCTCACCGGAGGAATCTACTTCGGTGAGCCAAAGGGTGACGAGGGAGACCGCGCCTTCGACACTATGGTCTACACTCGTCCGGAGATCGAGCGCATCGCCCGGGTCGCCTTCGAGGCGGCGATGAGCCGAGACAAGCGGGTTCACTCGATCGACAAGGCGAACGTGCTCACCAACATGGTGCTCTGGCGAAAGGTTGTCACCGAGATCGGAGCGGAGTACCCGGAGGTGGAGCTCAGCCACATGTACGTGGACAACGCGGCGATGCAGCTCGTAAAGAATCCGGGGCAGTTCGACGTTATCCTCGCAGGGAACATGTTCGGCGACATCCTCTCGGACGAGGCCTCCATGATCACAGGCTCCCTGGGTATGCTACCGAGCGCCTCACTCTCCGAGAGCGCCACGAGTGAGGGGCGCTTCGGCCTCTACGAGCCCTCCGGCGGCTCCGCCCCGGACATCGCCGGCCAGGGTATTGCCAACCCCATCGCCCAGATTCTCTCCGCCGCCATGCTCCTGAAGTACTCCTTCGGCATGGACGGGGCGTATGACGCCATTTTCGAGGCGGTTAAGGGCGCCCTCGACGCGGGGGTGCGCACCGGCGACATTGCGGCCGACGGTCAGTCCGCCGTTTCCACCGCGGAGATGGGAGACGAGATCGCCCGGAGAATCTGAGGCTCCCGGGCTTAAGGTAACAGATCGAACCATTAGCCGGGTTACAGTGGGAACACCACCTTGCGAGGAAGAGAGTTGAAGCGTTCCCCACTGGCCTACCTAAAAGAGCTCTACGGAAACCTGCCTCGGGAAATCTACGCCCTCTTCGCCGCGCAGGTTATCAACAGTCTCGGTCACCTGGTGTACCCTTTTCTCACCCTCCTGCTCACCCAAAAGGCAGGGTACACCGCTGCGGAGGCGGGCCGGTACATCCTCCTCGCCTCGATAAGCTTCATTCCCGGCTCCCTGCTCGGGGGGCGCCTCGCCGACCGGTTCGGACGAAAGCGACTCCTGGTAACCGGGATGCTCGCGGTCGCCGCGATTTTCACCGCCGCCGGCTACGCCCGTCTCCCGGAGCATCTGCCCTGGTTTATGATCGCCGCGGAGTTCTGCCTGGGGATGGTTTTTCCGACTATTTCGGCCCTGGCCACCGATGTAACCACACCGGAAAACCGGAAGGCCGCATTCTCGCTCCTCTATCTCGGTCACAATCTAGGGTTCATCGCGGGGCCGCTTATCGCGGGCTTCCTATTCACCCGGAACTTCTACCTCCTCTTTTTCGCCGACGCTGCAACGACCCTAATTTCGGTTCTCCTCATCATCCTGCTCATCCAGGAGTCGAAACCCGGGGAAGAGGAGATCGAAGCGATTGGCGCGGAGCGGCCGTCGGAGGCGGGCGACGTGGGCAGCGGGATCATGGTGGTCTTGCGTCGTCCCGCGCTGCTCCTGTTTATTCTCGGAGCGCTGCTCATAGAGTTCGTCTACGCGCAGTTCACCTTTACCCTCCCCCTCCACCTGCAGGAGCTCTTTGGTAGCCGTGGGCCAAGCTTTTTCGGAACGACCATGACAATTAACGCTCTGGTGGTCGTTTTCCTCACAGCGCCTCTGATCGCCCTGACCCGCAGTATGCGCCCGGTGATTACCGTGGCGATCGGCGCCGCGATCTACGTGGTCGGATTCGGAGCGCTTTACTTCACCGGCCGCTTCTACTTCGTCATTCTCCTCGCAGTAGTATGGACCGTTGGGGAAGTCCTCACCGCCACGAATATCGATGTCTTTATCGCCAACCACACCCCCGCGTCCCATCGCGGGCGTGTAAACGCAATCGTCCCGATTATTCTGGGCCTCGGCTTCTCGGTCAGTCCCGCGATAATGGGAAGCTACATTGATCGTTTCTCGCCGGCTCAGGCGTGGCCTCTCGTTGCGGTTGTCGCCCTCCTCGCCGCCGTACTCCTCGGCGGACTCGCCCTCAGCGAGCGTGGCCGGCCGGTTCGTTCTCCTTCCGCTGAGAACGTCGAGCACGCAGAAGGTACACCGACGGAGCAACTAACAACGCCCCCTCCGACGGCGTAAGGTCGGTTCCTACTGGCTCTT
>CAYZHV010000164.1:0-8953 GCA_964478055.1 uncultured Spirochaetaceae bacterium
TACAGCTATCCAAGGCGACCAGCAAAGGTGAGACCCCCGCTCCGGAAAAGGGTTGAGGAGGTCTCTGAAGAGGAGCCGTGGAAGGGGCTCAGGTAGTTCTTAGTTCTTAGTTCTCGGGCCGCGGGGCCGAGCTCCGCGGTGCCGTGAGCCTATAGCCTACCGGCCGTCGGGATGGCCCGGCGGCCTTCATCCTTCCTTGATATCTTGCTCGTACTCCGGAAAGTAGACCGCGATCTTGGAGAGGTGAAAGCTCCCGAGAATGCTCTCCTTTGGCTCTCGACGGAGGAGAAACTCAAAGGATCTACGAATGAGCTCTTCTTTTGGCTCTCCGGGTCCGGTGAGCTTGTTGTGGTACTTGTCGTCGAGCTCCACCTGGTGCGTGGTCTCGGAACCGCCCTTGCTCACGGTGACGGTAAAGTGATCGTTGTCGTTCTTATCTACGCGTATCATACCTAGAGCATACTACCAGCGAAGCCTGGCGTACATCGTCTCGGGTCCTCAGGGGACCCTACGAATAGCTCCTTTGTCAGCACTCTCGGCGAAATAGGCGTAGGCTCGCAGGGCGTCCGACACGTGGCGCTCCCGTGCCTTGGGGGAAAAGGCGCCATCGCCTCGGCCCTCCTCTTCCTTGCGTCGCTTGGCGAACTCCGACTCAGTGAGGTCCGCATTGAGTGTCCGGGCCGGAATGTCTATGACGATGGGGTCCCCGTCCCGGAGGAGACCGATCTCACCTCCCGCGGCGGCCTCCGGGGAGACGTGCCCGATGGAAAGGCCACTGGTACCGCCGGAAAAGCGACCGTCGGTCAGAAGCGCGCACTCCTTGTCGAGCTTGATACTCTTGAGATAGCTGGTGGGGTAGAGCATCTCCTGCATGCCCGGTCCACCTTTCGGCCCTTCGTAACGGATCACCACAACATCTCCCGGGCCGACGGCGCCGTTGAGGATACCCTCCACCGCCTCGTCCTGGCTCTCAAAGACCCGGGCTGTCCCCCGGAACTGCAGGATCGACGGGTCCACCCCGGCGGTCTTAACGATGCATCCCTTGGTGGCGATGTTTCCGAAGAGGACCGCCAGGCCTCCCTCAGCATAGTAAGCGTGCTCCGTGTCCCGCACGCAGCCCCCGGCCCGGTCCCGATCGAGCTCCTTGAACCTCGTCTTCTGGCTCCCGAGCTCCAGGTTGCCCCGACGGCCCTCTGGGGCGGCCTGGTAGATGTCCGGCTCCTGGCCAATCATAATGTCGTACTGAGCGAGGGCCTCCTTGAGGCTGAGCCCGTCGGCCCTGGAGACCGAGGTGTCGAGGAGTCCGGCACGATCGAGCTCCGCCATGATACCGAGGATTCCACCGGCGCGATTGACGTCCTCCACGTGGTAGGTGCTCGAGGGCGCGACTTTGCAGAGATTCGGGGTGGAGCGGGAAAGTCGATCTATATCTTGCATGGTGAACTCGACCCCTGCCGCTTGGGCGATGGCAAGGATATGGAGCACCGTGTTTGTGCTTCCGCCCATGGCGATATCGAGAGCCATTGCGTTCTCGAATGCGGCTCGGCTCGCAATAGAGCGCGGGAGGACGGAGTCGTCCCCGTCTCGATAGTAGGCCCAGGCCATTTCGACGATTCGTTCCGCCCCTTTGAGGAACATCTCTTTCCGCAGTTCGTGCGTGGCAACGACTGTGCCGTTCCCGGGCAGTGCTAGACCGAGTGCCTCGTTGAGGCAGTTCATGGAGTTCGCGGTGAACATGCCCGAGCAGGAGCCGCAGGTGGGGCATGCGTGCAGCTCCACCTCCCGGAGCTTTTCGTCGTCGACGCTCTTGTCCCCGGCCATCACCATGGCGTCTATGAGGTCATATTTGCGGCCGTGGGCGTTTCCCGCCTCCATGGGCCCACCGGAGACAAAGATGGTGGGGATATTGAGTCGCATCGCGGCGATGAGCATCCCTGGGGTGATCTTGTCGCAGTTGCTGATGCAGATCAGGGCGTCCGCCTGGTGCGCGTTGGTCATGTACTCCACGCTGTCGGCAATGAGCTCCCGGCTCGGGAGGCTATAAAGCATGCCGTCGTGGCCCATGGCGATACCGTCATCCACGGCAATGGTGTTGAACTCCGCGGCGAAGCAGCCGAGCTCTTCGATTCGCTGTTTGACCATCTGGCCCACTTCGTGAAGATGGACGTGGCCCGGGACGAACTGGGTAAAGGAGTTGGCGATTGCGATTATCGGCTTGCCGAACTGATCTTCTTTGACGCCGTTGGCGCGCCAAAGGCTTCGGGCGCCGGCCATTCGTCGACCCTGAGTGGTGCGACTGCTTCGTAGGGGATGTTTCATAACGGTGCCATCCTACCCCTTCGGTGACCCCGCGTCAAAGCTCAGGCCGGGCGCTCAACCACGGACGTAATACTACTTGTCCTGAGAGAGCGCAAATCCGCGCATAAACTGCTCCTGCAACAGCATAAATACAAAGAGAGGCGGAATTATGGAGACCAGGGCGCCGGCCATGACCTGCCCCCAGTACACTCCCTCACCGGTGCCGATGATGAGGTTGAATCCAACTTGCACTACCTGCCGGGACTCCTCTCTAATGATGACCCGGGGCCAGAGGTACTGGTCCCAGACATAGACGAAGGTGATTACCGCAAAGGCCCCGGCGGTGTTCCAGCTCATTGGGACGAGAACACTCTTGAGAAACCTCCAGGGGCCTGCTCCGTCTATGCGAGCGGCGTCACCGAGGTCCTTCGGAATGGAGAGGAAGTGCTGCCGGAAGAGAAAGACCCCGGTCGCTGAAGCGAGGAACGGCATGATTACCGAGAGGTAGGAGTTTGTCCATCCAAAGCCGAAAGGAGCGGGCTCCAAAAGAAGCCTCCGTGGGTTTAGCAGCCAGCTGAACAGGGTGGATGCACTCTCGGGGGGCTGCAAGGAAACAATATCGAAGAGCCCCACGATTAGCACCTCCGTAGGCATCAGAAGGGTGAAGAGAACAAAGCCGAAGATCAGACGCTTATATGGAACGGCAAAGTAGACTATCGCCATGGCGGCACCGATAGAAAGCACTGTCTTGCCCACGGTAACCGTGACGGCGATAATCGTGGAGTTGCGCATGTAGGTCCCGAGGTTGTGAGTGTTCCAAACAAGGCCGAGATTGCGGAAGAATTCCTTTCCCGGCAGTAGGCTCGGTGACATTACCGCCGCCCTCGTCTGGGACGCCTTTATGGCCGCAAACAGGATTGGCGACGCCATCATTAGTACCGCAAATATGAGCACAACGTGGGTCCAGACCGTGCCGTGTCGTTTCATCAAAGGCCTCCGTAGTACACTTTGTCACTGCCGCTTCTGAACTGCACGATCGTAATCACCGCCACGATAACCATCAGTATCACCCCCTGGGCGGCAGCAAAGCCGATGTTACTGCTTCCGCCGAAGCCGTCCTGAAAGATTTTATAGACAAAGATTGACGTAATGCCCGTCTCATTGAAGGGCGCCGGTCCAACGGGGCCGCCTTTGGTGATAATGTCGATAAGGGCGAAGGCACTAAAAAAACTGAAAACAAGGTTGGTGAAGATAAGAAAAAAGGTGGTAGGGCTCAGCATCGGAACGGTAATATGAAAGAAACGGCGGCTCCCACCGGCGCCGTCTATTTCCGCGGCTTCCGCGAGCTCCTTGGGTATGTTCTGTAACGCCGCTAGATAGAACACGATATTGTACCCGAGGTTTTTCCATATAGCCGCCAGGACGACCAGGAGAAAAGCCAGAATCGGGTTGTCCAGCCAACGAGGACGAATATTAAATAGTGCGTTGAGCACCTGATTAATCGCTCCAACCTCGGGGTTGAACATGAAGAGAAAAATGGTGCCAGCCACAGCCGGGGAGAGAGCAAAGGGCCACATCAAGAGCAGTCGATAGACCCGGCCTCCTCTGATGGGCTTGTTAGCCTCTACAGCAAGGACCATAGCGATAGAGATCCCCGGAAGGATAACCAAGAAAGCAAACACGATAGTCTGAAGGACCACCTGCCGAAAGGCAGGGGACAAGGGGCCTGTAAAGAGGTTTTGGTAGTTTTCAAAGCCGATGAACTTACGCGTCCCCAAGAAGAGATTACTCCGGTAGAAGCTAAGGACAACGGACTGTAAGGCGGGATAGTAGAGAAAGATGAGCAAAACTGTCACGGTCGGTAGTAACAGAAGCCAGGGTAGTCCCCGATTGCGAAAGATCGGTCTGTACCGGACCATGATGCATCTCCTTGAGTGGGCTAAAAAAGGCGACGCCGGCAAGAGCCGGCGCCGCTGCACTGATCTGGTGAAACCGGCGGTCAGAAGTTGGCGTTGTACTCTTCGAGACGAGCGTCTGCGAGACGTTTAGCTTCACCCATCGCCGAATCCACGCTCTCTCCGTTGAGTACCTTCTGAATGGCTTCCTCGATGATGGTGCGAGTGTCGAGAAAGCTGCCCATGAGGGCGCCGGCGGTGGCACTGTTGGGAATGGTCTCCGTGAGCTGCGTAAAGGCGATTGTCCGCTCAGGGTTCGTCTCAAACCATCCTTCATCTTCCAGTGCTTCTATTGAGGAGTTTCGCACCGGATAGTACCCGGTAAGCTTGTGCCAACTCACCATGTTTTCGGTGTTAGTCATGTAGAGTACAAAGTCTCGTGTTGCCTCCAGTACGTCCTCGGGGTGCCCGTCAAGGACCCAGATACTCGCTCCTCCGATGACAACTCCGTTGCGCTTAACACCGTCGGGGATAGGGAGGCGACCGGTGCCCAGCTCGAACTTACCTTCAACCGCGGAGGCGATGTTCCCAACGTCGGCGGTGGAGGTGATATGAAACATGGCTCGCTCTTCCTGAAATATTGCGTCACTGCCGCCCCAATCCTCCAGCTTACCGGTGTAGGTGTAGAAGCCGCGGTCGTTGAGCTCCTTAATCCAGTTCACGATTCGCTTGGACGCCTCACTGTTGAGAAGCGTCTCCGTAGCCCGGCCCTCTCGACCGTTGTCGTTGTTAACCAACGGGGCGCCTTGTTCTGCCATCCACTGTTCGTAGAACCAGGAATGGAGATTAAACCCGATGCGAGCGTTCTCCACACCCGCCTCTCGGGCTTGCTCCAGGGCGGCGATCACCTCACCAAAGGTCTCAGGCGGATCGTTGGGGTCGAGTCCCGCCTCGCTCATTTTGTCTTTGTTGGTGTAAAGAATCGGACTCGAGCTGTTAAAGGGAATGGAATTGACCTCGCCATCAATCGTGTAGTAGTTGAGTACCGGCTCAATGTAGTCGCTTGTGTCGAATGTCCCGATCTCGCCGACGGGCTTGAAGATCTCTGAGTCTACCGCCAGCTGGCTACCTACCTCAAAGAGCTGAACTGTATGGGGCGGATCACCCTGTCGTGCGGCCAGGACCGCCGCCTGCAGGGTTTCCCGGTAGCTACCTTTTCGCTCACCAACCATTTCAAATTCCGGATTCATGGCGTTCCACTCAGCGATGCGTTCCTGAATCCAGTTCGATCTCGGCTCGTCGCTAAAGGCGTACCAAAACTGAAGCTCTGTCGGCTCTTGCTCCATGGTGCCTTCGGCCCCAGTTGCATCCTGAGTTCCGCCCGCCCATAACATGGCCGCAAGAGAGAAGAGGACCATCACCAAGACGATCCGTCGCTTGTTTGCTGACATGTAGACTCCTCTAATCATAAGATGGTTCATGGAAGGTCATAGATGTGAGAAACGTGTGTCCAAAGTATTAATTGACTGTAACGGTTAGGTAAATTTCTCGTGAGATCGGCGTTGCATCGCGGTAATGGTTTCCGTCGACATTTTCAACCGCCGGAGCGTCGCCGAATACAACCACGCCCGGCACGTTTTGCCTCGTAGAGGGCACTATCCCCCTCTTTGAGCAGCTCGTCCACGGAGGCCTCGCCTCCGGGGTGGCTTGTGACGCCGATGCTTACCGAAAGTGGGAAATCGACCCCCGCTCCGAGACTTCTCCCGGAGATCTCGGTCTGCAGGCGGCGGGCTAGATTGGCGGCGTCGTCTTCGGTCGCTTCGGGAAGGAGGATTGCAAACTCGTCTCCCCCGAGACGAGCAAAGAGGTCGCCGCGACGGAGCACCGCGGATCCGACTTCGGCGATCTGCTTTAGGGCCAAGTCTCCGGCGTCATGGCCGAGGGTGTCATTGAGACTCTTGAAATAGTCCACGTCGATGAGAACGAGACCGACTCGTCGTTTTGATAGAGTCTTGGCAGCCGTCTCGAGAGACCTTCGATTGGCTAGCCCAGTGAGAGGATCTGTCTCCGCTAACCGCTTGAGCGCGTATCGCTCTTCTACGTCTTTGGTAACGTCGGTAATGAACCCCTCGATGTGGTACTCCTCCGCCTCCCTGTCTGGGGCGAGGACCGCATTGAGAGATACCCACATCTTCTCTCCCGATGGACGATAGAACAGGATGCGTCGATCCCGGACCTCCTGCCAAGTCAAGAGCTCCTTAAGGAAGGAGTTCCGCGTCTCCGGGTCAACGTATACCTCACTGATGTTGCTCAGACTGAGAAGCTCCTCCCTACTCCTGCCGAGAAGCTCCGCACACTGATCGTTTACGAACATGACTGAGCCGTCGAGGTGGGTGCGAAAGAAACCGATTGGAGCGCGTTCGAGGAGGTGTCGATAGGTGCGTTCCTGGGCGAGCTTCTGGTCCTCTGAGTACCTGGCCGCAGCCATCACTTTGTTGAACTGGTGATTGAGAAAGGTAAACTCATCATGGCTACGAAAAATGCGTCGAATCGGTGCGTCATGGACGGTGACATCCTCGAAGTAAGCCGCCAGGCGCCGAGTCCGAGAGACGAGACCCGCCACGAGCCAGGAGAGAATCAGAGCAGCCAGAGAAACCACGATAACGAAGGAAAGTACCATCGGCGTTCGCACTCGAGCAAACTCTTCGGCCAGGGATTCCCGAGGCACAACCACCGCCACTTTCCAGCCGTTTGATAGAGGCAGTCCCGCCTCGACGAAGAGCCTTTCGCTCTCTCCTGGGAGCACGCCCCGGGAAACGTGGTCTTCCCCGGTTCCCACAAAGGGTTTGCCCTCCTTGTCCAGGAGATAGACTGTTCCGCCGGTGGGCAGATCGATCCCTTGAAGGATTTCTTTCACCCCTTCGAGGGTGACATCCACGGCGAACACTCCGATTCGTCCTCCGTCGGGGCCTGTCAGAGGGAGGGTAGTACTGACGATCGTTTCTCCGGTAATGACCTCCACGTATGGTCGACTCCAGGCGGGACCAGTCGCGGACTGAATACCGGCTTCGTACCACGGCCGACCCCTTGGGTCGAAACCCGCGGGCAACTCGAGGGGCGGGTAGAGATGGACCGTACCGTCCTCGAGACCGTAGTAGACGAAGGCGCAGCCTTGGAGCATTCTTTTAGCCGTAGCCCATTCCCGTTCTAGAGCGGGCCAGACATTTTCTCCCCGAAGGTGTCTGCTCAGCAGGGGGCTCTCCGAGAGCCCTTGGACCGCGTGGTTTCGAGGCTGAATCCAGAGCCGGTCAATACTGCTGCTGCCAAGTTTTACGAGCTCCCGCATATCCGCCTCCTGAACTCCGACCACCACCCCTCTGGCCGCGTTGAACGCCCAGAGGGCGAGCGCAAGAAGCATAAGAGAGACAATAGTGGGGAGGAGAATCATCGATAGAAGGCGATTTGAGAGGGTGCGTTTCATGCCGATGCTTTTTACATTGAGGGTCCCACTCTGCCACCGACACTAGTTGCTGTCAATGCAAAGTTCACGCAGCTCCGGGAGAAACTCCGAAGTAGTTACCATTTTTCCGCGGCGGCCAACTATACTGTGCTAGTGTGAAACGGCGGTTACCTACTGAGACCTGGATTACCCGGAATTTTCGACTCACGCTGATCACCCTCGTGGCGGGTATGTGTCTTCTCTTCATTACTCCCTTTGCGGTGTTCCGACTGCTCCAGGGAGAATACGGTGTTGCCATTTTTGACGCCCTGGTGGTAGTGTTCGCCGCCGGTGTTGCCGCATACGCCTGGGTTACCGATAACACCCAAACTGCGGGTACCCTCGTCGCCCTGGCCCTAACTGGCGGTGCAGCGTTTATCTCCACCGTTGTCGGGCTGGACGGCGCAGTCTGGATCTTTCCGATAATCCTTTTTGTTTTCTATCTCAGCTCTCCGCCCCTGGCCCTCTTGCTCGTGTTGCTCGCCCTGGGAGTCATTGGGCTGCAGGAGGTCCTCTCCCCTCGATCGGTGTTCTCCTCCACCAATCAGACCGTCTCGTTTCTTGTCTCCGGTCTCGCGGCGGCGATGTTCAGCTACCTCTTTGCCATACACAGCACGGTTCAGAGGCGGCAGCTCATACGGTTGGCCACGAAAGATCCTCTCACGGACCTCTACAACCGCCGGGCCCTCGATGATGAGCTACGAACCGCTCTGGCTGCCCGGGATCGCTACGGACGCCCCTACGGCCTGCTGGTCCTGGATTTGGACCGATTCAAGGAGCTCAACGATATGCTCGGCCACGCCGAGGGGGATCGCGTGTTGCGAGAGTTTAGCGACCTCCTTCGGCAGTCGATCCGAAAGAGTGACCGCGCCTTTCGCTACGGCGGAGACGAATTCGTCGTGCTTCTTCCGGACGCGGACGAGCACGGCGTGCGTCGCGTGGCTGAGACTATTCTCCGGCAGGCTCGAGAAAGGATCGACTCTCGAGTGCAGGTGGAAGTTTCCGCGGGCGCGGCCTTGCTGAACGGTTCTGACGATCAGGAGAGCTGGAACAGAAGAGCGGACCGCTGTCTCTACGCCGCGAAGGAAGCAGGTCGCAACCAGGTGATCGTGGACTCCGACGGCTTGCCGGATTAGGGACTCATCCTCATACTGGTCCTAGCCTTCTAGGAGGGCACATGCTGAGAAAAGCACTCATCCCCCTTAGTTTTCGAGAGAAGAGTGAGAAGCTCGAGGCCCTCTGTGCACTCTTGTGGGGTCTC
>CAYZHV010000165.1:0-3440 GCA_964478055.1 uncultured Spirochaetaceae bacterium
CGGATTATCAAGGACGTGAAAATCGGCCCCCACTGCTACGTGAAGGGAGCAAACAAGCTCAAGAATCTCACCATAAACTCAACATCCGAGGAGCCGACCCAGATCGGCGAGGGGGTGGAGCTCGTCAACGGCATCATCGGCCAGGGGTGCCGCATCTTCTACGGCTGCAAGGCGGTCCGCTTCATCATGGGTAACAACGCCAGCCTGAAGTACGGTGCCCGGCTCATTCACTCCTTTTTGGGGGACAACTCGACGGTCTCCTGCTGCGAGCTCCTGAACAACCTGATCTTTCCCGCCCATGAGCAGCATCACAACAACTCCTTTCTCGTCGCCGCCCTTGTGATGGGTCAGAGCAACATAGCCGCCGGCGCCACCATCGGCTCGAACCACAATAGCCGGGCCAACGACAACGAGATCCAGGCGGGCCGCGGGTTCTGGCCCGGCCTCTGCACGAGCCTCAAACACTCCTCGAAATTCGCCTCCTTCGTGCTCATAGCGAAAGGCTCCTACCCGGCGGAGCTCGACATTCCCTTTCCCTTCGCCCTGGTGAGCCAGAACCAGGCGGAAAACCGTCTCGAGGTGCTGCCCGGCTTCTGGTGGCTCTACAACATGTACGCCCTCGCTCGAAACAGCTGGAAATTCGGAGCCCGGGACAAGCGGCTTGTAAAGGCGCAGCACATCGAGTTCGACGCCCTGGCACCGGATACGGTGGAGGAAATCCTCCGGGCCAAGGTTCTCCTGGAAGAGTGGGTCGGCGCGGCTCTGGCGGAGACAACGTCACCTGGCGCCAGGGGGTCCGGCGGCCAGGGCGGGCCCAGCGGCGAGCCCCGGAACGAGCCCAGCGGCGAGGCTGACGACCTGAAGGGGCTCGCCCGGCTGGGGAGGGAGCTTCTGGAACGGGAGCGCGATGAGACCGAGGGGCTCTTGGTGCGTGGGCCGGCTCTCGAGAAATCCCGGAGAGAGGCTGTCGTGATACGCCCCTACAAAGGGCATCGAGCCTACCTCGAGATGCTCCACTACTACGCAGCCACCAATCTCGTCTCCTATTTGGAGGGAAATCCGAAGGAGAGCTATGAGGCGATGTGTAAGAACCTCGCCGGTGAGCGTCTGAGGGAATGGGAGAATCTCGGGGGACAGCTCGTCCCGAGGAACGAGGTTGACCGCCTCCGGCAGGACCTAGCTTCCGGGACAATCAACTCCTGGGACGATCTCCACCGGAGATACGATGAGCTCTGGGAAGCCTACCCGCAGGCGAAGCAGCGCCACGCCTACGGTGTGTACACGCTTCTCGCCGGAGAGGAGGAGCCTTCCGCGGAGTTCTGGCACCGATTCCTCGACCGCGCCCTGGAGATCCAGGAATTGCGGCGGGACCGGGTCTATGAGAGCCGCAAGAAGGACTACGACAATCCCTTCCGACAGGCGACTTACCGAAACAAAGAAGAAATGGTCGCCGCCATGGGAACAATCGAGGAGAACAGCTTTATCAACCAGATCAGGGAGGAAACCGAAGAGTTCCGACTCCGGGTCGCGGCGATCAAAGATCGCGGATAGCTAAAACACCGAGAGCCGGTGATCCCGCGCCTCGAGATACGGGAGTCGAGGCGCATCAGCATCTGCCCGGGGGCGCTTGACCTCCAGGCAATGTCTCGCTACCTTTACCGCAGATTAGGGGTGCTTTTCGAGAGGAAAGGCTGAGAGTAAACCCTTGAACCTGATCCGGGTAATGCCGGCGGAGGAAACCGATTGATCAAACCGTATAATCAGATTCAAACTGCAGAATCCTCTTCTCGAGAACGCCCTCAGAACAACCATTCAGGAGGTGCGTCTATGCGCAAGTCTCTACGAAACAGCCTGACAGCGGCTGCTATTCTCTTTCTCGCGAGCGGAGCCCTTTTTGCGTCCGGAGCCCCGGAGGCGGAGGCTGAAGAAGCGGAAGGCCCCCTCATTGTCTACACCTACGATGCCTTTCCAGAAGCCCTGGAGACAGTGATGGTGGAGCATTTCGAGTCCAACCACGGCGTAGGAGTCGATTTTCAGCGCTTTGCGGACACCGGGGGGCTCTTTAACCAGCTCTACCTGGAGCGACAGGATCCCAGAGCGGACGTCGCGATCGGCCTCGACACCACCTATATTGGCCGAGCCTTTCGGGAGAACTTTTTTGAGTCTTACCGACCGGAGCGAGCTGACCTGCTCTCGGACGACCTGATCGTTGATGAGGAGTTTCGAGTGACTCCTTTCGACTACGGCGGGGTAACTCTCAACTACGACAGCCAAGCCCTGGAGAATCCTCCTGAGAGCTGGGAGGAGCTTCTGGACGAGCGGTTCCGGGACACTGTTATTCTCATGAATCCGAACACCTCCTCTCCGGGACGAAACTTCCTGCTCTTCACCATCGCAGAGTTCGGCGAGGATGGGTATCTCGACTTCTGGAGGGAGCTCGAGCCCAATATTCTCACCGTAACTCCGGGCTGGTCCGAGGGATACGGACTCTACAGCCAGGGTGAGGCGCCGATCGTCCTGAGTTACGAGACCTCTCCCGCCTACCACCTCGCCTACGAGGACACGAGCAGGTACAAGCCCCTCATTTTCGACAACGAGGCGTACTGGCAGATCGAGGTCGCCGGGATTGTTCGGGACACTCCGCGGCGGGAGCTCGCCGAGGCGTTTATCGAGCATATGCTCTCCGAGAAGTTCCAGAGCGAAATCCCCCTGAACCAGTTTATGTACCCCGTTCGGGACGATATTGAGCTTCCCGAGGCGTTTACCGCCTTTGACCGAGCTGAACAAAAAGTCGAGCTCGACCAGGATCGAGTCGCAGAAAAGATGGACCAATGGCTCTCGGACTGGGAAGACGTAATGCGATAAGGCACGGCGTGCCGGCGGCCCTGGTGGTCGCCGTGCTCGCGGCCTTTCTCCTCCTGCCCCTGGTCGCCTTTTACGGCATTACTCTCCAGGGGCAGGGGCTCCCTGCCCTGGCGGAGGCAGCCTATGAGGCGATTGAAAGCGGCAGACTCGGCCGGATCGCCGGGTTTACCGCCGGGCAGGCGGCCCTCTCCGCCCTGGTTAGTCTCCTAATAGCGCTCCCCGGGGCGTATATTCTTTCTCACTACCAGTTTCCCTTCCGAAGGGTGGCGTACTCCTTCACGCTCCTTCCCTTTGTGCTGCCGAGCATTATCGTGGTCATCGCGATGATCAGCTTCTTTGGCCGGGGGGGCCTGCTCAACCAGCTCTTCGGAACTAAGGTGAGCTACGTCTACAGCTTTGCAGGCATTATCGTCGCCCACGTTTTCTACAATTTCTCCCTGGCTCTCCGAGTGCTCGCGAGCGGCTGGCAATCCATCGACAAACGGTATCACGAGATCGCCTCCTCCCTCGGGGACACCGCCTTCGGCAGATTTCGGCGCATTACCCTGCCCCTTCTCGCGCCGAGCATTCTCACG
>CAYZHV010000165.1:3450-8937 GCA_964478055.1 uncultured Spirochaetaceae bacterium
GGTCTTTGTCTTCTGCTTCTTGAGTTTCGGCGTGGTCCTAGTCTTCGGCGGTGTTCAGTACGAGACCTTCGAGGTGCGGATCTACAGCGACATAAACGTACGCCTCGACTTTGTCTCCGCGGCGCTCTACGCGGCGGTGCAGCTGCTTTTTACCGGGGCCCTCTTTCTGGTCTCGGGAAGACTCATTCGCGGCGGCAGCGCCGTACAGGCGGAGGTGACGGACCCGGAGCTCCGCCTTTCCGAGGCTCCCCCGGTGCGCCGCACCCTGGCCACGGTCTACGGTGTGGGGTTGCTGCTCTTCTTCATGGGGCCGATTCTTACGCTTCTCTGGCGTTCGGTTACCGCCGACGGCGGACTCAGTTTCAGCGCCTATTTTGCCCTCTTTGGTGGCGAGACCGAGCGAAACGTCGAGAGTATCCTGCGGGCGACGATTCCGCAGGTGATCCTCCAATCGCTCTTGCTCGCCTTTGCGAGTGGCACGCTCACATTTGTTCTCGCCATGACCCTCGCCTGGGTTCTCCGGCAGAACCGCGGCACCTCCGGCGGGGTGCTTTCGACGATCGTACAGCTGCCTCTGGGAATATCTCTGGTCACCGTTGCCCTGGGCGTACGACTTCTCTATATACGGGCTCTACCGCTTCCGCTCCTCGTTATCGTGACCCAGGCGATCGCGACGCTCCCCCTGGTCTACCGCATCGTCTCAACGGAAACCCAGCGACTCCGGGAGAGTTACGTTGAAGGTGCCCGCTCCCTTGGAGCCGGCACGCCGCGTATTATTCGCGAAATCGCTCTTCCCGTCCTTCGCCGGGGACTCTTGAACGCTTACGCCTACGCCCTCGCCCTCCCCTTCGCGGACCTGACGGCGGTTCTCACCGTAGGACGGGGCGAAATCGCCACCTTTCCCGTGGCAATCTACCGACTCATCGGCTTTCGCAGTTTCGATCTTGCCCTCGCCCTCTCGGGATTCTACCTGATCATCTGTTTTCTGCTCTTTCTCTGGATAGATCGAACCTCTTTTCGCCGCGAAATAGGAGGCACCACCTAGTGGTACGAATCGAAGACGTCACTGTAACCTGGCCGGAGTTCCAGCTCAATGCGACCCTCACCGCACCGAAGGGTGAAGTACTCTCCATTCTCGGTCCCAGCGGCAGCGGCAAAACCACGACCTTGCGCATAATTGCCGGGTTCGAGGCGCCGGAACGAGGTCGAGTCTGGATCGGAGACCGGGAGGTTACCTCCCTATCTCCGCGGCACCGGAAGATCGGCTTCGTCTTTCAGGACTACACCCTCTTTCCGCACATGAACGTCTTTGAGAACGTTGCGTATGGTCTTCACGTGCAGCGCATGCCCAAGGAAGAGCAGGAAGAGCGGGTTACCCGGTATCTGGAACTTGTGGGCCTACCGGGCTACGAGAAGCGCCGAGTAGGGACACTCTCCGGGGGAGAGCGACAGCGGGTGGCTGTGGCCCGGGCCCTGGTGGTTGAGCCTGAGGTGCTCCTCTTGGATGAGCCCTTCTCCTCGATCGACGCGCCCTTACGCAAAGACCTGGGTGCACAGCTGCTCCAGCTTCAGCAGGCTTTGGGGATAACCATACTCTTTGTAACCCACAGCAGAAGCGAGGCGCTCTCCATATCACACAAGGTTGCGGTGATGCGGGAGGGACACATTCTCCAGGTTGGAACCCCTGAGGAGCTCTATGCGCGACCGGTGAACGAGTTCGTCGCCGGCTTCGTAGGGCCCGCTTCGTTCTTTCGGGGAGTTGTTAGGCGAGGCTCCGAAGGCAGAGCATCTAGGGGCCCGGTTTTTCTTTTCGAAAGTGACGCCTTGGAGAAGCCGATTCGCTTCGCCCCGGAGAGTGCAACGGAGATACCGGAAGGCCAGGAACTGACTGTTATGCTCCGTCCCGGTTCTCTGCGCCTTCGAAAACCCGGGGACGACTCCGAAATGGGCGCCTCCCTTCCCGTTCATATTGACTCCCGGCAGTTCTTCGGACACTACTTCGAGTACCAATGCTCCCTTGCGTCAGGAGCCCGGCTCACTGTTTTCGACCATGCCGCCCACGCCGTCGGCTCCGACTGCGAGGCTCTCGTCCCTGCGCAGGCACCTGTCCTTCTTACGACCTAGGGCGCGTTCTTCTCTTCAGGCTACCGGAAATCGGACCGCCGGGCAGTCGTATTGGCACACTTATTTGTCCGGCGTCGTGAATTCTGACCTCCAGCGTATTAAACTAGAAGCTACCTAATTGAGGCACCACCGAGTGAAAAGAAACGCCAGTTGGTTGTCCGTCTTGTTCTTACTTGCCGTCGTAATTACACCTCAGGCGACCGCGCAGAATCGAGTACTTCAAGTGGTCCTGACCGAGGACCCTGGTCCGCTCTCAGAGGTGACCAGGCGGAGCATGGCAGTGGAGTTGGAACGAGCTGGATTGAACGTAGAATCCCGAGAAATCTCACCCGATGAGGGAATAGATGCCCAGGAACTGAGCTCCCTGGCCGCCTCGGCGGAGGCTCAGTACGTCGCTGAGCTCCGCTTTGCCTCTTCCGGGGCGAGCGCAAGCTTCGAAATGGCCCTCTACGACGGAGAGACCGGGACATCCCTTTCCAGACTGGATAGAGAGAACGTCCCCGTGGAGCTCGAGTATGACACGGTGGTTGCCAGGAGCGCCCGGGCGCTCCTCGCCGAGGCTGGTATACAGTTCGACCGACTCGGACCAGAGTCGGAAGTAGCTTCCACTGCTCCAGGATCGATTGCCGAGACCCAAGATCCCGGATTCGGCCAGGTTCCGGTACCCTCGGGGGCACCGCCTGACCAGCCTCGAGGGGCAGCTCCCGGGGAGAACGGCTTTGTCTTTGGCGCAGGCATCGCACCGGCCCTTGTGACTGGCGAGGCGAGCGATTTCCTCAAGTTCGGATTCCTGGCATCCCTTTTCGGGGGGTACAGACTCCGAGGGCGCGGACTGAGCTTTGGGCTCGGACTCCTCGCCGGAGCGGGAAGGCTCTATCCTGAAGGGGCTGCATCGGACATTGACTTGTACCTAATTCCCTTCGGACCTTCTATACGTGTCGAGACATCCTCTTTAGTGGCCCTGCGAGTAGGGGTACGCGGCTCAGGTGGTGCGGCGCTTCTTTCGGTCTCGGGCGGACCGGAGGGAGATCTGGCAAAACTTGTTCCCTACGTCCTCGGCGGAGTAGAGATATCCTATCAGTTTGCCCGACGGTTTCTCCTTCGCCTCGAGTCCAACTACGCCGTCTTTTTTGAAGAGGTCTACCCAATAATGGCCTTCACCCCCTCGCTTGCAGTTGAGTGGCAGCCGTAAAGGAGTTGTGCAGAATGCTGCACTGGAAGCATAAGAAACAACGACGTTTCTCTCTCCTTACGCTGCTAATAGTGCCTCTTCTCACGGCTCTGGCGCTGGTAACCGTTACCTGTGACAATTTTGTGCTCTACGACCAGTTCGCTTTGTCCGCTCGGGAAGACCTTCCTCTTTCCCTTTCACCGGCCAACGCGGCTGTGGAGGTCCGCGAGGGAGTCGCATTTGCAGCCAGTGGAGGTACTCCGGACTACGTGTTCAGCGTTACAAGCGGCGGAGGCAGAATCGACGCCAGGAGTGGTTACTACACCGCCCCGGAGAGCGCGGGAGCCGCCACGGTCCGTGTGGCTGATGCCGCGGGGGACACTAGCGAGTCCAGCGTTACAATCGTCACACCCTCGGAGCTTACGATCTATCCGGAGACGGTCACGCTACAGACAGGGGGAGGCTACCAGTTCTCCGGAACCGGCGGTACCACTCCCTACGTGTTCTCCCTCAGCAATAATCAATCCGGGGCCACCCTAGCCGGGGACGGTTCCTACACCGCCGGGGGCAGCGCCGGAACGGATACCGTTGTCCTCACCGATGACACAAACAGCAAAGCCTTCGCCGCGGTAACCGTCGTGAGCGGCGGGCCTCTCGGTATAAGCCCGACGAACCCAATTGTAGCGGAAAACGGCTCGGTCTCTTTCTCCGGATACGGAGGCAAGCCTCCATACACTTTTAGTATCGCCAACGGACCGGGCACCATCCTCGCCACACTTGGCACGTACACAGCCCCAGATCAAGTAGGCAGCGACCTGGCGGAAGTGCGCATAGCCGATGCCGAAACTCCTCAGACGAGCGTTACGACCTTCGTAACCGTCGTTCCTGCCGAGCCTACCAACCTCGTAGCAGACGGTTCAGCCGGAGGCAACAGCGATATCCTTCTCACCTGGAGCGACAACTCCTCCTCCGAGGACGGATATCGCATCGAACGAAAACTCAATGGCGGCACCTTTACCGAATTGACCACAATTGCGGCGGACTCCAATAGCTATACCGACGGGAGCTGCCTCCCAAACAACCTGTACATCTACCGAGTTACCGCCTTTACCACGGGAGCCGATCCGCTGGAATCAAGATATTCAAATGAAGCGTACGACTTCTCGAACTCCTAGGATGCGGTTTCTCAGGAAGCCGAACCCGGGGCTATTGCTCATACTCCTCCTCGCCTCTCTCGCGCTGATAACGGTTACCTGCGACAACTTCGTGCTCTACGAGGAACTCAACGCAGCAGCGGGCGCTGCCACTGACGAAGGTCAGGGCGGGGGTGATGACACCGACGATGGCGGAGGCGGCGACACCACGTCCCCGGCCCTCGCAATATCGCCGGTATCCGCGGTTATTGTGAAGAACGCGACCATCGATTTCGAAGCGACCGGCGGCGAACCAGACTACATTTTCTCGATAGCCAGCGGCGACGGTTCAATAGAAGCGGACACAGGCATCTACACCGCCCCAAATGGAGCCGGCAGCGCCGTGGTACAGGTCGCTGACGAGTCCGGCTCTACCGCAGAGGCAAATGTTACGATACTGGACTCCGGAGGAGGCTCAACACTTCAAATCTCCCCCGTTTCGGTCTCCGTTGAGACTGATCAGACGATTGACTTCGCCGCCAGTGGCGGGGACCCGGAGTACGTCTTCAGTGTCGTCGGCGGTGGCGGTTCAATAGAGGCGGATACGGGCCTCTACACAGCCCCGGCCACCGCCGGGAGCGCCACGGTCCGGGTCGAGGACTCGGAAGGCGCCTTCGCCGACGCGGAAGTAACGATACTCGACGCAGCGCCACCGCCCCTCGCAATCGTGCCGGCCACCGCGGCGGTCAAGATCACGCAAAACATCGCTTTCGCCGCAAGCGGCGGTCAGGGAGGTTACGTCTTTTCGGTGAACAGTGGAGGAGGCAGCATCGACCCCGTCTCGGGCCTCTACACAGCCCCAGCCACCGCCGGAGGCGCCACGGTGCGGGTGACTGACGCCGGGGGCGCCACGGCAGACGCGACGGTAAATATCCTCGTGCCCGCTGAACTCAGGATCTTTCCTGAAACGGTGACACTGAACTACGGCGGCACCTACACTTTTGTCGCTACCGGCGGTACCACGCCGTATACCTTCGGGCTCCAGAATAATCAGTCCGG
>CAYZHV010000166.1:0-8927 GCA_964478055.1 uncultured Spirochaetaceae bacterium
CCGGGCGTGAGACCCTGGGATGAGGCCGAGACCACGAGCAACCTCGGGCGGAAGCGTGACACTCCCGTCCTCTCTTACAGTAACAAGGGGTTGTGACATTGGATTTCCTTAGTGTATTTATCATTGAAGCATTCCTGTCGCGGGCTGTCAAGTTTTTCGGTGGCTGAGATGCAGAGTATCAGATCTACGTCGCTCCATACTAGCGCGCCGGCGATGCGGCCCGCGTAAGCTCGGCTTTTGACACGTTGAATCCGGAACCGCTGCGACGCATATTAGAAGTATGAAGCGGTTGTCTTTTCTGCTGCTCCTCTCTTTGGTGTCCGCGGTGCTCTGCGCCGGCGGCGGCCAGGAAGAGCCATCGAGTCCTGAGGAGACTAAAACCGAAGGATACACAGCCGGGGACTGGGCGGCGGAACGAGAGGAACTCGTGCAGTCCGCGGTGATCGATGGGGGGATCGAAGACCCGGAAACGGTGAAGGCGATGCGCGCGGTGCCGCGGCACGAGTTCGTACCGGAGAATCTCCGGAGCGCGGCGTATCGCAACACTCCCCTCCCGATCGGCCACGGGCAGACTATTTCGCAGCCCTACATCGTCGCCTATATGACCGCCGCCCTGGAGTTGGAACCTGGCGACAAGGTCCTGGAGGTGGGTACCGGCAGCGGCTACCAGGCGGCGGTTCTCGCCGAGGTCGTTAGCCAAGTCTACACGATCGAGATTATCGAGGCCCTGGCGGAGAGCGCGAGAGAACGGCTCCAGCGCCTCGGCTACGAGAATGTCACCGTTAGGGCAGGAGACGGCTATTTCGGCTGGCCCGAGGAGGCGCCGTTTGACGCGATTATTGTCACCGCCGCTCCCGGCCACGTCCCGACGCCCTTAGTGGAACAGCTCGAGCCCGGGGGAAGGATGATCATCCCCGTGGGGCCGGTCTTCTCGGTACAGACGCTGATTCTTCTCCAGAAAGAGCAGGACGGGTCGGTACGAACTAGACAACTGCTTCCGGTACGCTTTGTTCCGATGACCGGCCGGGCTCAGGAATGACTACCCGGAGCGAGCTCCCTCCGCCCCTCGCCGCGGCGGCTCTCACCCTCGCCCTCGTCTCCGCCGCCACCATCGGCCTACAGATCGCCCTGATTCGCGCCCTCTCGGTGGACACGTACCACCACTTTACCTACCTCGTTATCGGCACCGCCCTTCTCGGTTTCGGCGCCGGCGGCACCGCCCTGAGCCTCCTGAACCGGTACCGCCCCGGATGGTGGCGGCTCGGGGGTCCTGTCTGTCTCGCGCTTTTCACTCTTTCGGTCGCCTACTCCTACCGTCTATCTCTTGAGGTCAGGCCGGACTTACAGTACCTGCTCTACCGCTTCGCCGAGGTCGGAAAACTCTGGCTCTCCACACTGCTCCTCTTTCTCCCGTTCTTTTTCGCCGGTCTCTTCATTGGTCTGGTGCTCTACCTCTTTCGCCGCCAACCGGGTCCGGTTTACGGGGTCAACATGATCGCCAGCGGCCTGGGCGCAGCTCTCGGCGTTGCCCTGACCGCCGCCGTCGGGGGGCCACGAGCCCTGGATCTGCTCAGTATCGTCGCGGCCCTAGGCACGACGGTCTGGGTCCTCGGGAGGGCAAGGACGGGTTGGCTACTCCTACTACCGCTTGTTGCGCTCGCCGGCGGCGGCGTGACGCTGTTCCTACCAGAGGCGACCCGGATCGACCAGTACAAGGCGATGGCCCAGGCGCAACGGCTCACCGAACAGGGGGCGGCGGAGCACATACTGACCAGTCGGGGCGCCACTGCCCGGCTCGACGTCTACCGGGCCGAGGCGATGCGACACACCCTCTTTGCCGCGCCCATGGCGCCCCCGCCTCCGGAGCAGGATCAGCTATTCCTGGACGCCTACCACAGCGGGGCCCTCTTTCGCATAGACACGCCGGCGGAGGCGGAGATCCTGGAAAAGGTGCCGCAGTCGCTTCCCTACTCCCTTTTCGATGAGCCAAGGGTGCTGCTCCTGGGCGAAATGAGTGGAACGAATATCTGGGTCGCCCTGAGAAACGGGGCAAGGACGGTCACGGTGGTCCAGCCGAAGAGCGCTATCACCGAGGCTGTCCTTACACGAGATGAGCCACCTTTCGATCGACCGGAGGTACGCGTCGTCACCCTGGACCCTCGGACCTACCTCGAACGCACCGGAGATCGCTTCGATCTGATTCAGGTAGTTACCGCTGAAGGAGTTCCCGCCGCCGCGGGGGGCCTCGCCTCCTTAAGAGAAGACTATCTCCTGACGGTGGAAGCGATGGGCCTGGCCCTTGGGCGTCTGAGTGAAAGGGGAGTCCTCGCGGTTACCCGGGGGCTCCAGACACCACCGAGAGACAGCATTCGCCTCTTTGCTCTCCTGGCGGAAGCAGCCAGGAGCACGGGAGATCCCGCCCACCGGCTGGTTCAGGGACACAACTACCTCGCTTCCACGACCCTCCTCTCCGCCGAGGCCTGGACCGACACGGCAATAGCCCGCCTTCTCGCTCGGGCCGACGGGCTCACGATGGACCTCGACTACTACCCGGGAGTTCAACGGGGGGAACTGACCGAGCGGGCTCTGATTCCCGGTCCTGAGGGTGAGTCGGGCTCCTACCTTCACCACGCGGCCCTCTCAGTTCTCTCGGAGGAGCCTGAGCGATTCTTTGAACAGTGGGTCTACAACGTCCGACCACCGACGGACGAGCAACCGTACTTTCACAACTTCTTCAAGCTCTCGAGTCTCGGTCGGTTCAGAGAAGCCTACGGCACGAGCTGGTTTCAGCGAGTGGAACTCGGCGTGGTGGTCACGGTCATTACGCTTCTGCAGGTTGGAATCGCCGGGGTGGTCCTGATCATGCTGCCCCTCCTCTGGCTCCGACAGGGGCGCACCGGCATGACCGAGAAGTTCTGGACGACGGCTCACTTCGGCGCGATCGGCACGGGGTTTATGCTTTTAGAGATGCTCTTTATCCAGCGTCTAACCCGGTTTCTCGGAGCGCCGATCTACGCCACCGCCGTGGTCCTAGCTTCCATTCTCTTCTTCTCCGGGCTCGGCAGCGCTCTCCAGCAGCGCCTCCGCCTCTCGCCGCGACGCCGCATACGCCTCGGGGCACTGCTGCTTCTGGTCCTCATACTCGCCGTGGAGCTCGGTCTCGATCCAGCCTTGAGCGCCGCGGTGGAGCTTTCCCTCCCCTGGAGGATCGTCACGGCGCTCCTCCTCCTCGGGCCGGTCTCGCTGCTCCTCGGCATACAGATGCCTTCAGGCCTGGAGCGTCTCGCCTCGGGTCACCGAGAGCTCATACCCTTCGCCTGGGCGGTGAACGGAGTCGCCTCCGTCGTGGCCGCGCCCCTGGCGGTGCTCCTGGCGGTAAACGCCGGCTTCCTCGTGGTCTCCGTTGTCGCCATGGCGTGCTACGGCGCTGTGTATCTCGTCTCCCGGGCCCCACTCAACAGCGGCTGATCTAACTGCCCGCGGCGGTCTTCTCCTTGACCACCGGGATCAGTTGCCGCACCGCACCCAAATGCCACGCCCCGTGGGCCAATAGCGCCATGGTGCCCTTGAGGAGCTCCGGATAGGTCAGGTCGGCTCCCCGGCCGAGTATGCCGAGGGTGCGGTCGAGCTCGACGGCAAGCTGTTCGAGGAGATGCTGCCAGGCTGTGTCATTCACGGTCTGGATTTCCCAGCTCTCGGACCAGTCAGCCTCGGCGAAGGCGTTGTCTCCCTGAAAGGAGCGGTTGGCGAGAGAAAGATAGTAAGCCACGTGGTTGCAGTGGGCGGCGATTGTGTCACCCCCGACGTAGGGGAGGGTGCTCGCCTCCTGGGCGGTCAGCTGTTCCACGGTGCCGAGAAGACCGGAGCCTGGCCCTTCATCCGCAAACCAGGTGGTACCACTTTCCTCGGGCTCAAAGTACGCCTCTCTCAGGAGCTCCCGCAGGGCGCCGGCAAGAACGTCGTTCTCTATCGTGCTCATGCTCTATTGGTACCCATCCGGGCCCAGGAAATCAATCGAAGGAGTTACTTCTTCGCGATCTCGAGGTCACCGGTTGATGTCGACCACGTCGTAGTAGATGAGGGAAAGAACAACCGTCCATCCAACAAAGTGGAATAGCACGCTTCCCGTGGGCCCGAGAGCGTCGGCAATGGTGTTCAGGGTAGCGCTAATCAGAAAGACAGTGGAAATCAGCAGTAGCAAGGCGATGAGGTGAGTGAAGACCGTCATCGCGGGAGTCTTCTGCTCACGATAGCTCGTGGTGGTCCATATATGTATGAGGGTGGACCATATGATCGGTACGGCCACAAAGTAGAGAAGCAGATTCTCGCTCTCAGGAAACCGATAATCCAGGTGGAACTCGAAAAACCAAATACCGAGAGCCGAGAGCAAAAGGTCTCTAAAGAAAACAACCAGTTGCGCCGTCGTTCCTCTAGAACGGCCTACGGAACTGCCCATGGCCGCAGCATACGCTAAGGGCCTTTGGCAGTCAAAGCCGCGCAGGTGCTCTGGCCTCGCCCCCGGTTTGCCTCAGGCGCTCCGGCGCAAATCCCCTTTTCGGTTTACTGCGGGGAGTATCGTCTTTCGCAGTCGTATCGACTTGGGAGTCACTTCCACCATCTCATCGTCCCGAATGAACTGAATTGCCCGCTCAAGAGTCATCGGGAGAACCGGGGTAAGGACCACAGCGTCGTCCTTTCCGGCTGCACGCATGTTGGTGAGCTTCTTGGTCTTGCAGGGGTTAACGTTGAGGTCGCCGTCCCGGTTGTGCTCTCCCACGATCATACCCTCATAGACCGGCTCACCGGGAGCGATGAAGAGCTGCCCCCGGGGCTCGAGATTGAAGAGAGCATAGGGTACCGCCTCCCCGGAACGGTCGGAGACCAGGGAGCCTGTAAAGCGCTCGGGAAAGTCCCCACGATAGGGCTCATAACCGAGGAGGGAGGAGTTGATAATCCCCGTACCCCGAGTATCCGTGAGAAACTCATCCCGGTAGCCTAGGAGCCCCCTGGACGGTACGCTGAACTCCAGGCGTACCCGGTTTCCTTTGTGCACCTCATAGGAGAGCATCCGTCCTTTTCGCTTGGAGAGTTTCTCCGTAACCACTCCGGCAAAGCTCTCCTCGCATTCCAGGAAGAGATGCTCCACCGGCTCGGTGAGCTCACCGTTCTCTCGCTTGAAGATAACCTTCGGCCGTCCTACGTTGAGCTCGAATCCCTCCCGGCGCATCGTCTCCAGTAGTATCACCATCTGGAACTCTCCTCGCCCCTTAACGATGAAACCTTCCTTGTTCTCCGTCGGCTCTATCCTGATCGAGACGTTTTTCAACGTCTCCTTGGTGAGGCGCTCGAGGATTTTGCTCGACTGGAGAAACGTGCCCTCCCGGCCGAGGAGTGGTGAGGTGTTCGGGGCAAAGAGCATGGAGACCGTCGGCTCGTCCACGGTAATACGAGGAAGCGCCTTTGGAGCGGTTCGAGCGCAAATCGTATCGCCGATGTGGACGTCCTCCACACCGGCTAAGACAACGATGTCTCCGGCCTGGGCAACGTCGGCCTCCTTCAGGGAAGGACCCTCGTAGACCTGCAGGCGGCTCACGCTCAACGGCGTCTGCCGTCCCCCTTCCCCGAGACAGACTAACCCCTCCCTGCTCTTGGCGGCTCCGTGCATCACCTTTCCTACCGCCAGACGTCCGAGAAAGTCCGAGTAGGAGAGGTCTGAAACGAGCATCTGAAAAGGCTCGTCTGTGCTATACGCCGGGGGTGGCACCTCTTCGATAATGGTGTCCATTAGAACGTGGAGGTTGTCGGAATCCTCATCGAGACTTCGCTTGGCTATGCCGCTGCGCCCGTCGGCGTAGAGCACCGGGCAATCCAGCTGAGCCTCATCAGCGTCGAGATCGATCAGGAGATCATAGATCTCGTTGAGCACTTCCTGGGGCCTCGCGTCGGCTCGGTCAATCTTATTGATCACCACCACTATGTGGAGGGATGCCCGCAACGCCTTGTCCAGGACAAATCGGGTCTGCGGCAGGGGACCCTCCGAGGCGTCCACCAGGAGAAGGACACCGTCCACCATGGAGAGGGCGCGTTCCACCTCGCCGCCGAAATCGGCGTGCCCCGGGGTGTCGAGGATGTTCACCTTCACGCCTTTCCACATAATGGCGCTGTTCTTGGCCGCAATTGTGATACCTCGCTCTCGCTCGAGGTCCATGTTGTCCATGAGACGCTCCGTCGCCTCCTGCCCCTTGCGGAAGAGCCCGGACTGTCGAAAGAGAGCGTCCACGAGGGTTGTCTTTCCGTGGTCTACGTGCGCAATAATCGCAATGTTTCTGAGCGAGGCGTTAACGGCGTCTTTATGCATGAGCGAAAATTATCCGATATTGGCGGTTTGGAATAGAGGAAAAGCATAGTTTCCTGTTAAAGAATGAACAATATGCGGCCGGGGTACGGGATCCGTCCACGAGGGGGCGATATTATGCTGTCGGTGATTCAAGATCGAGTGCTTCCGCCTCCACTACCGCGTCAAGCTCCGATGCACGTACCGGTGCGGCCGGTCCACCTGGTGGCCGTACTTCTGCCGCCTGTACTCTGCGTACTCGCTCCAGTTGCCGTCGTACCAGAACACCCCATCTTCCTCGAAGGCAATGAGGTGGGTGCAGACACGATCGAGAAACCAGCGGTCGTGGCTCACCACCAGAGCTGAGCCTGCGAACTCGTCGATCGCCTCCTCCAGAGCTCGCAGGGTATTGACGTCGAGGTCGTTGGTCGGCTCGTCGAGAAGCAGGACGTTGCCCCCCTTCCTTATCATCATGGCGAGGTTGATTCTGTTGCGCTCGCCGCCGGAGAGCTCGCTCACCTTCTTCTGCTGATCAGCCCCGGTAAAGTTGAACCATGCGCAGAACGCCCGGGAGTTGACCTGCCGGCTATTCCCCGAACCCCCGAGCTGAATCATCTCCTGCCCGCCGGAGAGCTGCTCCCAGACGGTCTTGGAGCCGTCCAGAGTGTCCCGCATTTGATCCGCCCAGGCGAGCTCGACGGTCTCGCCCACTCGCAAAGTGCCTTCGGTGGGTTCTTCCTGCCCACCGATGAGACGAAAGAGAGTTGTTTTACCGGCGCCGTTGGGACCGACGATTCCGACTACCGCGCCGGGGGGTACCTGGAAGTCAAAGTCCTTGAAGAGGAGCTTCTCCTCGTACGCCTTGGTGAGGCCCTCCGCCTCCACGACTATGTCGCCCAGGCGCGGCCCCGGGGGGATGGTCAGCTGGGCGGTCTTAACCCGTTCCTTCCCACCCTCTTCCAGGAGTTGCTCGTACCGCTTGATGCGCTCCTTGCTCTTGGCGTGCTGCCCCTTGGGCGTCATGCTGATCCATTCCAGCTCCCGCTGGAGGGTCTTCTTCCTCTGGCTCTCGCCCTTTTCTTCCTTCGCAAGGCGCTGCTGCTTCTGATCGAGCCAGCTGGAGTAGTTGCCCTTCCAGGGGATCCCTTCGCCTCGGTCGAGCTCCAGGATCCAGCCGGCGACGTTGTCCAGAAAGTACCTATCATGGGTGACGGCGATCACCGTGCCGGCGTACTCCCGCAGGTGCTTCTCGAGCCACGCCACGGTCTCCGCGTCCAGGTGGTTGGTAGGCTCGTCGAGAAGAAGAATGTCCGGAGCCCTTAGGAGTAGCCGAACCAGGGCAACCCGACGCCGCTCACCGCCGGAGAGCACGTCCACCTTCGTATCCGCCGGAGGACAGCGAAGGGCGTCCATGGCCATCTCCAGGCGGGCGTCCAGATCCCAGCCCCCAACGGCGTCGAGCTTCTCCTGGATCGCCGCCTGCTTCTCACCGAGCTTCTCGTAGTCCGCGTCGGGCTCGCCGTACGCCTCATTGACCGCCTCGAATTCCGCAAGAAGGTCCATCACCTCCTTGGCCCCTTCCTGAACGATCTCTTTTACCGTCTTGCCTGGCTCGAGGTATGGCTCCTGCTCCAAGTAGCCAATCGTGTATCCCGGAGAGACCGATATGTCCCCGGTAAAGTCGGTGTCCACCCCGGCGAGAATACGCATGAGCGTCGACTTACCCGAGCCGTTGAGACCAATAACACCGATCTTGGCGCCGTAAAAATAGGAGAGGTAGATATCTTTGAGCACGGTTTTGGTTCCAAGGACCTTCGTCACCCCGTGCATGGTGTAGATGATCTTCTTATCGTCGTATGTTGTTGCCATTAGGGGCACTATAGCAGAAGAGGCGGCAGGCGGTGAACAACGCCGCCTCTCCAGCGGCTAGGTCGCTTCAGGGAGATGGAACCTTGCGTCGGCGAGCTAGAACCGGTCGTACTCCCCTTCGACGCTGAGTCGGACGTCAACATAGACTGAGTCCAGGGAGGTAGAAAGATTCTCGGCTCCCACTACGAAGCTTCGCAACTCCTGGTTGAGCGCCTCCTTTATGCGGGCGGAGGTGGCAACGCCACTTTCGCTCTCTTCGTCGGGGTCTAGGTGGACATCAACGAGTTTTTCCGCGTCGCCTTTCTCCCCGTCAGCCTCTTCCTCTGAGTCGGCATAGATCGCCACGTCAGCTTCGAAATTGCCGTCCCGTCGGACGGTGTAGTCCAACTTTACGTCTGAAAACGAAACCCCGTCTTTCCGCGCCTCGGACGGGATAGAAACCTCCGTCTCAACGTAGAACCCGAGAGTGTTCTGCACTTCAACTGTTCTCTGTTCAGTCTGCGCATCAAAGGGAATGGCACAGCCCGCCAGGGTCGCAGCCAGAATAATGATCGTGAAATATCTGAGTTTCATAGTAATGTCCTTGGTTCGAACCTACTGTGCCCTCGGCATCGGCGTCAAAAAACCGCCGATTGCTCAGACTCAAACAAGGACGGCAAGCAGATGCGCTCCACCAAATCCCGCAGTTCCTCCAATAAGCCCCCAGGATAGCCAGTCGGTGAAC
>CAYZHV010000167.1:0-635 GCA_964478055.1 uncultured Spirochaetaceae bacterium
TCAGACAGACGTATGGTGGGTAGGTCTCGTCTGACAAAAATCCCTAATATAAGGATGTTGCACACATGTTAGGATTCGTTGCTGTTGCAGTTGTCGCCGCGCTTAGCTTTGCGTCGATCAACTATTACGCGGTTAAACGAATGGACACCGGAACAGCGCTTATGGGCGAAATCGCCGGTGCCATTCAGGAAGGTGCTGATGCCTTTATCAGGCATGAGTACAAACTAATCTTTTCCCTGGTAGTCGTCATAGCGATTATTCTCGGAGCCGTCATCACCTGGTACACCGGAGTAGCCTTTGTCTTCGGAGCGACCATGAGCGCCTCCGCGGGATGGATCGGTATGAAGATCGCCACCCTCGCCAACGTGCGGGTCTCCAACAAGGCTCGGGAGACCAACAGCCTCGGCGCAACCCTAAAGGTCGCCTTTCAGGGCGGTAGCGTCATGGGCTTGAGCGTCGCAGGATTCGCACTCCTCGGGCTCGGGGTGGTCTATCTCGTCTTCGGCTGGATCATGGGTCAGACGACTCCGGAGCAGATGATCATTGTAGACAACTGGCTGGGGGTTAACTTCATTCCCTTTACCATGACCGTCAGTGGGTACGCCCTCGGCTGTTCGGTGATCGCCATGTTCGAC
>CAYZHV010000167.1:645-8921 GCA_964478055.1 uncultured Spirochaetaceae bacterium
GACCGTGTGGGTGGTGGTATTTACACCAAGGCCGCCGACATGGGTGCGGACCTCGTTGGTAAGACCGAGGCGCACATTCCCGAGGATGACCCGAGAAACCCCGCGACCATCGCCGACAATGTTGGTGATAACGTGGGTGATGTGGCCGGTCTTGGCGCGGACCTCCTGGAGAGCTATGTGGGCTCGATCATTTCCGCGGTGGTTCTCGCGGCGTACATGTACTTCACCCGGACCGAGGCGGATGTTTCAGTCTCCGGCGAGCTCATGACGAAGCTCATAAACTTTCCGATGATGTTCGCCGCCATCGGTATCGTCGCCTCGGTAATCGGCATTTTCAGCCTGGTGGTCAAGAAGGCCGCGGACAACCCGCACCGGGAGCTCAACGTCTCCACCTGGTCCTCGGCGTTTCTTACCCTCGTCGGTACCGGTTTTCTCTCCTACTTCCTCTTTAACGGTGAGAACTACGAGGTAGTCGGCTTTGCCGTCGGGCCCCTCTCTCCCTGGTTCTCCGCGGTTCTCGGCATTATCGCCGGTATCGCGATCGGACAGCTCGCGGAGTACTATACCAGCTTCGACTACGCGCCGACTCGCAAGATCTCCGAGGCTTGTAAGCAGGGATACGCCCTCAATATCACCACCGGTATGGCGGTCGGTATGAAGTCCGTATTCTTCCCGCTGGTTGTTCTCGCGATCGCGGTCATCGGAGCCGAGGCTTTCGCCGGTCTCTACGGTGTGGCTATGGCCGCCCTCGGTATGCTCTCCTTCGTGGCGGCAACGGTATCGGTGGACACCTACGGACCGATCGCCGACAACGCCGGTGGAATTTCGGAGATGTCCGCTCTCGACCCAAAGGTTCGCGAGATCACCGACCACCTCGACTCCGTCGGTAACACTACCGCGGCGATCGGTAAGGGATTTGCCATCGGATCCGCGGCTCTCGCGGCGCTCTCGCTCTTTGCCTCCTACCTCTACAGCCAGGCAGGCCCCACCAACACCCAGGGTCAGTACGTTCTTGTTCTCGACATGATTAACACCCTCACCCTGGCGGGTGCCCTCGTGGGTGCGGCGCTTCCCTACCTCTTCTCCGGTATTCTTATCGATGCCGTAGCAAAGGCCGCGGGTAAGATGGTCGAAGAGGTTCGCCGTCAGTTCAAGGCCGACCCGAAGATCCTCACCGGTGAGTCTCGCCCGGACTACAAGCTCTGTATCGAGATTAGCTCCGCCGGGTCCCTCAAGGAGATGAAGAAGCCAGCTCTTATCGCGGTTCTCGCTCCGCTTGTGACCGGATTTCTCTTTGGTGCGCAGTTCGTCGGTGGACTTCTCATTGGTGTAACCTTGAGCGCTCTGATGCTCGCCCTCTTTACGGCGAACTCCGGTGGTGCCTGGGACAACGCCAAGAAGTGGATCGAAATGGGCCACCACGGCGGAAAGGGCTCCGACGCCCACGACGCCGGTGTTGTTGGTGACACCGTCGGTGACCCCCTCAAGGACACCGTTGGTCCCTCTCTGGATATCTTGATCAAGATCATGGCGGTCGTTTCGCTCCTGATGGTTTCGATTTTCCAGAAGTACAACCTCCTGGACCTCATTTTCTAGGAAGGTTTCATAGATAGTGTGAGTACGCGGGGCCGTCGGGTTTTCCATCCGGCGGCCTTTTTTGGCTCGGAAGGAGATAATTTTGGATTACGTAGCATCCGTACTTGAGCAGGTGGAGAAGCGAAACCCCGGGGAGCCGGAGTTTCAACAGGCCGTACACGAGGTTCTCGAATCATTGCGACCGGTGATGGAGCAGCGCCCCGAGTTTCGGGAGGCCGCACTCCTGGAGCGTATTACCGAGCCCGAGCGGGCGGTGATGTTTCGGGTCCCCTGGATCGATGACGCCGGGCGGTACCAGGTGAACCGCGGTTTTCGGATTCAGTTCAACAGTGCCCTCGGGCCTTTCAAGGGGGGCTTACGCTTCCACCCGACGGTCAATGCGAGCATTCTCAAGTTTCTTGCCTTCGAGCAGATTTTCAAGAACTCTCTTACCTCCCTCTCCATGGGCGGAGGAAAGGGCGGTTCCGACTTCGATCCTAAGGGGAAGTCGGATAACGAGGTAATGCGCTTCTGCCAGTCCTTTATGACCGAGCTCTACCGGCACATCGGCAAAGACACCGACGTTCCCGCCGGTGACATCGGTGTAGGCGGAAGGGAAATCGGGTACCTTTTTGGTCAGTACAAACGGCTCGCAAACGAGTTTTCCGGGGTCCTTACCGGGAAGGGACTCGGCTGGGGCGGTTCGAGGATTCGTCCCGAGGCGACCGGGTACGGCGCGGTATACTTCGCTCAAGAGATGCTTGGCGGGATAGGAGAGAGCCTCGAAGGAAAGCGGTGCATTGTCTCCGGCTCCGGAAACGTCGCGCAGTTCACCGCCCAGAAGCTTCTCCACCTCGGCGGAGTTCCCCTCACGTTGTCCGACTCCAGCGGATCCCTCTACGATCCCGACGGGATTAACGAAGAGAAGCTGCGCTTCGTGATGGAGCTCAAGAATGTGCGTCGGGGTAGGATCAAGGAGTACCTGGATACGTACCCCAAGGCAGAGTACCACGAAGGTAAGCGCCCCTGGGCGGTCCCAGGAGATGTTGCCTTCCCGAGCGCGACGCAGAACGAGCTCGATCTCGAGGACGCAAAGACCCTGGTGGCCAACGGCTGCCGAATCGTCGCGGAAGGGGCTAACATGCCGACCACCCCCGAGGCGGTCGACTACCTCAAGGAGAAGGAAATCCTCTTTGCTCCGGGCAAAGCCGCAAACGCCGGTGGTGTGGCCGTGTCAGGTCTGGAAATGAGTCAGAACGCCATGCGCCTCGCCTGGAGCGCCGAGGAGGTGGACAGCAAGCTCCAAGGGATCATGCGAAATATCTACACAACGATCTCCCAGGCTATGGAAGAGTACAACCTCGGGCACGACTACAGCGCCGGCGCGAATATCGCGGGCTTCACGAAAGTGGCGGAGGCTATGCTCGACCAGGGACTGGTCTAACAGAGCAGGGGCTGGTCTAAGGGTTGAGCGCGTAGAGCCGGAATCGCTGCTCCTCCGCGCTCCCCACGGCCAGGATCCTCCCTCCGTAGACCGGCCCGGCCTCCGGCGCTATTGATCCGTTTGGCTCGGCAGTAGCGGCGCCCAAGCTGCCCGCCTCGAGAATCCGAAGCAGTCCTTCCCTGCGGCTGGTGAGCGCTTCCAGAGCGCGGTGGTTGACGAAACCTCCTTCGGGACCTCTTCGGCAGGCGACGTAGAGAATGTTTGTTTCGACCAGATCATTGAAGAAGTGGGTGCCGAGAGAGAGGTCCGGGGTGAGGCCGTTGTGGGTCGCCTCGACCTCGCAGATGACCTGAACGCGGTCGATTTCGTTGAAGGTTACCGGGATCCCGAGGCTGGGGGTACTGGTTCCCCAGCGCCCGGGGCCGATGAGCAGGATGCGCTCCCCGCGGTCCGGGGACCCGTGGATAAACGCTCCGATCTGTCGAGCCAGGGCATATCGCTCTCGCTCTCCCAGGGCGCCGTACTCCTCCGGCGAGACGTAGAGGACCATGTCGAGCTCCAGGAGACGTCCGTGCCCTATGAGTGGTCCTGGAGTGTCCAGCAGAAGCGCTTTCGGAGTCCCCCGGCCCCGGGAGGTGGTTCCTTTTCCCTCTCCCGCAGAGTCGGGGACCTCCTCCGGCTCCCTAACCCCTGGACTCACTTCTTCCTCCTCCAGGACTCTCGCCAGGGAGGTCGCTTCTTCAGAAGTTTGTAGGCTCTGAATCTGGAAGGTTCGACACTGGACCAGGTTGATCTCGAACTGATTGCCCTCCAGGAGGTTCACCGTGAACTCCACGTCCACCTGAGAGCGGTACGCTTTTCTCAAAGTTGAGAGCAGCGATCGCATGGTGGCCATGACTGAGGTCTTCTGGACGACGCCGTCAAAGGTTACCACCCACTGCGGGCCCGCGTCGATCGAGCTCTCTGAGAGCTGACTCTCTTTTCTTCGGTCCCGGAGGCAGAGTAGGCGCCGCGCCTCCTCGTCGATGTGTGGAGCGAGGTCCAGGGTGTGGACCGAAGAGAGGCTGTCCGTCTTCAGATCGAGAATGTCCGCGTGGCGCTGAGCGACCCTGGTAACTTCGCTGAAACCGGACTCAGGCCTTCTGTCAGGTACATTGAGCGCAACGATCCGAGTGTAGTCGTCATCGTGGCGATCCACTGCCCGGGTGCCGAGTCCAAGAACGACTCTGAGGACCCCTGCGTTGGGATCGATATCCGTGCTCCAGCGGAAAGGATTGAAGGAATACCCAACCCCCGCGAGATGGGGGAAGAAGAAGGGCCCCTGGCGTTTTCCGGAGACTCGCTGCACCAGGATCGCCATCTGCTCGTCCTTGTCCAGGACACCCCTTCGCTTGCGGTACTCCAGGGCGTCGGCGCTAATGGCACCTGCGTAGATGTGCCGAATCGCCTCCATAAAGTCTGAGAGGCGCTGGGAGGCGGAGCCCTGGTTTACCGCGAAGACCGAGTCGTATTTGCCGGAAAAAGCGTTGCCGTAGCTGTCTTCCAGGAGGCTGCTCGAGCGAATTATCACCGGGGAGTCGCCGTAGTAGGAGAGAAGGTCCGAGAAGCGCTGAACAATGTACTGCGGAAAGGTGCCGTGGAGAATCCGCTGTCGAAGGGCCTCATCGTCCTTGGGAGCGTCGATCCGCTCCTTCTGCGCCTGCCACTCCCACCAGCAATCGTTCTCTACCATGTAGGTGTAAAAGACGTCGGAGCCTATGAAAAAGGAGTCGTGAGGCTCCAGCAGCTTGGCGACCTCCGGATCATCTCGGCGTATAATCGCCCGGGAGACCAGCATGCCCATTGCCTTGCCGCCGATCATGCCCGTGCCGATCATCCTGCGCCAGATCCAGAGAAGATCTTCCAGGGAGAGGTACTCTCTGCCCAAATCGAGCATCCGCTCATCGTTTGGGGCGAGTAGGGTGAGCAGGTGCTCGAAAGGCTCCCGAAGCTCTTCAACCGGTAGCTCCCCCCGGCCGACACGCTCCATGATCGACTCCGCCCGGAGAAAGGCGCGGTCCCAGAGACCTACCATTCGATAGCTCGCCGACCTCAGGCCTTCCCAGCGAGCGGACTGGAGGACTCGACTGATCTCTCCGCTCTCCTCGACGGCGACGACCTCCTGTTCCCCTTCCCGAAAGAGGCGGCTGGAGAACTCGGTTTTTCCGTTTCGCTCATACTTGTAGAGTTGGAGGTACCGCCGTTCGCGTTCAACAAAGACGTCGATAAGGAGTTGCGTCGTCTGCTCCACCGGTACCACCGCGTGATGAGAGTGCAGGTGTCGGTAAATCGCGAAATAGGCCAGGGCCTCTTTTTGGAGCACGTAGGGGCAGGTGAGACGAAAGAAGTTACCGATCATGCGATCGCTGTATCGGGTGTCCGTAAGACCCGAAAGGGCATCAAAGATGAAGATATCTCCGGGTCGGGAGCTGCGAATGTGGGCGTGTATATGGGTTATGAAGCTCTCGAAACCGTTGGCCGGGTAGAGCTCGACCCACGCCGCCCGGGAGCTCCGGCTAATCAACGGCTTATGATCAGCGAAGCGGAAGTAGGTAACACGGCAGTCGGGATCATCGCAACTCTCCGCCAGAGTCTGGGCGTAGGGAGCGTACTCATCCACATCATCTACTCGCCAGACTACGTTGTCCCCCGGGGCCAGCCCCGATATCCAGCCATCCAGGGCCGGGGAACCGGTGGTGTATATTCCCTTTTCTTCTTGCACGGAATCATGGTATCACAGATCGGAGCCTTACCAATGAGTGAAGAAACCGAACCCCGGGCGGAAGCGATCATCGCGGAGATCTATCGCCAGTTCAAGGAGCTCCAGGAAGCCGGACGCACACCACGATCGGTGGTTATGACCATGGAGCAGTACCGTCGTATCCAGCGCTACCACGCGTCCCTCGGAGAGACTCCCGCCCCCACCTTCGACTACATCTCCAAGTACTCGATCCTTGGGCTTCCGGTGCTCATAGACAGCAGCTCCGAGCTACGGGTCACCGACGAAGCCGCGGCTCCCGAGAATTGAGCTGATCGTCGTCCAAAGAAAGGCGTCCCGGGCACTGCCTGGGCAATGCCAAACTGTTGACAGAGGCGGCCTCCATTGGTATCCTCTCACCACATTTCGCGAGCGTCGTATAATGGCTTATTACCCCAGCCTTCCAAGCTGGAGATGTGGGTTCGATTCCCATCGCTCGCTCTACTCCGTTCGAAAGGCCGGGCCCAGTGCTCCGGCCTTTTTGGTATTGAACGCTCCGGTGTGGCCTAACCCTTGGTGTCGGACTCCATGGCAGCCACGGTGTTCTGATACTTCTCGTGAATCATCTGCATGTCGAAGTCGTAGAACGCCTTGAGCATCTTGTCGAGCTCTGCCTTGTCGTAGTGGCGCTCGGTATCCGGAAAGAAGGTGTCGTCCTCCTTCTTGATGTGCTCGGGATAGAACTCGATCAGGCGACCCATCACTTCGAGGACAGTTGAAAGCTCCTCTTTGTTTCCGGCAACCACCGCGTCCTTCGCGGCTACGAGCTTCTTCGTGAGCTCCCGTCCGAGCTTGTGCTCTTCGATAAGCTCCTGCATGAGACGATCCTCCTCCTCTGAGAGAGGCTTCTCTTCCAGGCTATCGAAGAGTATGTCTTCTTCCTTTCCGTGGTGGGTCCGGTCGGCATAGGTCTTGATGAAATCGACGACCTTGTCGATAAAGAGCTCATCCAGCGCGCCTCCGGCTTCAAGCCGCTTTTTCTCCACGCCGAGGATCTCTATTGCCCGCTCGATAAGCCTATGCTCGATCATCAGGCATCCTCTCGGTTTGAGGCATCCGTGCTTCTGCATTGATTTCTCCTTATGTAAAAGCTAACAGTCTTTAGACCCTTTCGTCCCGTTTGCTGGAATTCTGAGCCGGGCGTTTTTACCTTAGCGGAATGAAAAAGCTGACTGTTGAAGAACGGAAACGAGGCGCCCTTCTTGGAGCACTGGTCGGTGACGCCGCCTCCCTGGGACTCCACTGGATCTACACCCAGCCCCGGATTCGAAAGATAGCCCCGGAGCGGCCGGAGTTCCAGGAACCTCGGGCCGAGAATTACGACGGCGTCCCAGGCTACTTTGCCCATGAAGGCAAGGCGCCGGGAGACAACACGATGTACGGGGAGTACCTCTTGCTGCTCCTTCGCTCCATGGCGGCCAAGAAGGGCGAGTTCCACCTGGGTGACTACCTGAGCCGGTTTCGCTCCTACTTTGGTCCCGGGGGCGCCTACGTAGGTTACGCTGATGGCCCGATGCGCGGAACCTTGTTCAACGCGGACCTCGTGACGAGGGAGATAGAACAGAACATCCTGGCCATGGAGCTTCCCGTCTCTGAGGAGCGTCAAAACCAGTTTGCGAGATACATCTCCAAGTACTTCTTCGAGGGGAGCGCGGAGGAGCTCAAGGGAATTCTCCGCGGGCCTTTTGACCTCTACGAGACCACGGAAGAGGAGTATGAGGTCCTCGACCGTGTTGTTGAGGAGGTGCAGACGTACCGTAAACCCCTCGGTCCCGATGACGCTCAGATGCCTGCGCTTACAAAAGTGCCTGTCATTACGGCGCGCTACGCCGGAGCTCCGGAGCTCTACCCGATCCTGGAGGAGGCGGTTCGGGCGAACAACAACAATGACCTCGCCGTGACCTACGCCAAGGGAGTTGCCACCGCCCTGGAACGGATACTCACGGCGGAGGCCGATGAGGAGCTCGGCAACCCCGGCCCGGAAGGGGGACTCGACCAGGAGGCGTTATCGCGGCTTCTCACCGACGCCTTTGCGGAACTTCCCGAACCGCGACGGCAGGAGCTCGAGAAGGCCCTCGGGATGCTCAGTCAGGACCCAAAGGCAGTTACCCTGAAGTTTGGCCCCGCCTGCGACTGCGCCATGGGAGTTCCTGTGGCTCTCCACAACCTGCTCACGGCAGGAAGCTTTCAGGAAGCCCTGAGGGTGAATATCTGGTCCTGCGGTGACTCCGCGGGCCGTGCTATGGTCCTCGGCACCCTTGCCGGTGCGTTGTACGGGGTCGGCGGCTCCAAGGGGATCCCGGAGGAATGGATCCAACGGACCAAGACGGCCGCCGCGGCTGAGGAGTTGCTCGGTAAGATCCTCGGCGAGGGGGCGTAGCTCTCCGCACCGCTTCGCTTCGGCCGGGCCCGGGCGCCTGGCTGCGCCCGGCGCCACCTCTCCTGGCTCGGAACGGGGGG
>CAYZHV010000168.1:0-8822 GCA_964478055.1 uncultured Spirochaetaceae bacterium
TCGCTACCGGCGGTACCACGCCGTATACCTTCGGGCTCCAGAATAATCAGTCCGGCGCAAGCATGGCGGGTGCAGACTACACCGCCGGCAATAACCAGGGAACTGACATCGTCCGGGTAGAAGACGTCGGCGGAAGCCAGGCCTTTGCTTCCATCAACGTCGTACCAACGGGGGTGCTTGTCATAAATCCAACCAATCCCCGAGTCGAGGAAGGAGGGACCCTCCAATTCTCCGGCGCCGGAGGCACGCCTCCCTACGAGTTTTCCATTCTCTCCGGATCCGGAAGTATCATATCCGGCACCGGTGAATATACCGCCTCGAACACCGTCGGTATCGACGTCAGTGAGGTTCAGATATCCGACAACGCGGCAGGTGCGGAAACCACCTTCGTCGATGTTGTGCCTGCGACGCCGACCAACCTGGTCGCCGACGGAACGCACCCAGGTCCAAAAACAACAATGCTCACCTGGGAGGACAACTCAGCCAATGAAGATGGTTATGCGGTGGAGCGCCGGACAACCACGACCGGATATGAGCTCCTTGACGATACCCTCGCGCCGGACCAAACCAGCTATCTCGATGATGACGTCGATCTCGCTCCAAACACGCTCTACATCTACCGGGTCTACGCATGGACCAGCGACCCGCTTCAGTCTGAGTACTCGAACGAGGGATATGATCTACCGAACGCGGGAGAATAGAGCAGAAAGACTTACTGCGCCTGACGGAGGACGCCCTGCACAAGAACTGAGAGCTCCTCCGCCAGAGCGCCGCGGAGTTGTTCTTGACTAGCTGAGGAGGTAACTCTGGTTGCTGGAGCGATTCCTATCCCGGCCATGAGTTCCCGAAGAGCGACGACTGCACCGTAGAGCCCCTGAGTCCGCCCCGTGGCCACCCGGCTATTTCCGAGGGCATCAAGGTAGAGTTCCATCTCCTCATACAGTTCCGGGTGCTCACGCCGAACGGCGTCGGAGCTCAAGACCTCCCGGATAAGCGTCTTTGTCTCGAGAAGTTCCGCCAGCCGCTCGCCGCTGGTGGAGCGTCCATCGCCCAGCTCCCGGGAGATCGCGCTGCGCACGGTTTCGAGCTCACTGCGGACCTCAGCCTGCAGGGAGGCGATCGCGCGATTCCTCTGTTCAATCCGTGACTCCAGGAGGGCCGCCCGCTCCCGGCTGCTCTCGAGCTCGGTCTCGAGTCCGCTCACCCGGGCTCGGAGTGTTTCGATTTCCTGGGCTCTAACTGCAAGCTGCTGCGACGTCGCTGCACTGCTATCTTCCCGCGCCTGGGATAGGGCGGCCTCGGCCTGCCCCAGGGCGTCACGAGTCTCACCGAGCTCCTGACGGAGCTCCGCTGCCTGAGCCGCGGCCTCCTCCCGGGCAGCCTCGAGCTGCGCCTGGAGCTGCGCCCGCTCTTCGGAAAAACGCGCCTCTTCCATCTGCTCGAGCTGCTGAAAGGCGCGCTCCGTGGCGTTGAGCTCTAAGAGGGCGTTTCGGTAGAGCTCTTCGGCCTCCGCTGTGTTCCCCTCCGCCATAAGGGCGTCGGCGTTCTCAACGAGCCCGGAGATCCTGGCGAGTCGGGCAAGGCGCTCCTCCTCCCCAGGATCGACCTGCGAAGCCCCTTGGAACAATTCCAGAGCCTCCCTAAGAGCGGCATTTCCTTGCTGAAGAATAGAGATAGTACTGGTAAAGGCGCCCTCTCCATCCACCGAGTATCCCTGGAGGAACTGGTCCGCCCGATTGAGCTCTTCAATTGCCGCGGTGCTATTGCCCTCTGATAGGTGGCGGTCCACCGCTTGGTATGTATATCCGAGCTGACTGAGGAGGAACCGCTGCTCCTCCTGTCTCCGCTGGAGCTGGTTGAGCCGCTCCTCGAAGGCGGACGCGACTTCCCCCTGCTCCGCTTCGGCCTCGGCTCGCTGCTCTTGGAGCTCACTGAGAAGCCGGTTGAGTTCCTGCTCGAGCTCGCTCTCTCGAGCCGCCGCCTGATTGTCCGTGCTCGGTGAGGCGGATTGTTGTTGTCGGAGCGCCTCGAGCTGCCGCCGAATCTCTGCTATGCGCTGTTCCTGGGCGGAGAGCTCTTCCTCCGCCTGCTGCCGGACCCGCTCGACTATGAAGCCCTCGGTGGTCTCGAAGCGTTCACCCCCCGCCCGGGCAATCGTCTCGGTGTCCCAGTTCGGTAGCACGAGGAACCAAAATCCCGCGGCCAGAGCGAGAAGAACGAGAAGATTCACCATCACCGGCAGGAGCACCCCACTCTTGAGGGAACGTTTGGAAAGGAGATCATCGGGCAGAAGCCTCCGCTCTCTAAAGAGCTCTTCGATCTGAGCCTCAATCTCCTGCCGCTCTTCCTGGTTGAGCCCTTCCGTTGGGCTCTCAGGCTCCTGCGGGCGGCGCTGCTTCTGCCTGATCTTTAGCGCTTTTCTTAATAGCCCAGCCATTTCTGTCGACAACACTCTACTATTATAAATCATCGGCAATCAGCGTACATTGACCGCAGAAAATCCGAGCACTATAGTTGTAAAAAGAATGAAGATCGCCCCGAAGATTACGCTGCTCTTTCTTCCGCTCCTCGTGGGACCTCTCGTCTTCGTGGCCGTGACTGCTTCTGTATCTGCGCGAAGCGGAATTACCACCGTAGCCGCGAGTCTCCTGCAATTCAAGGCGGAGGAGCTCGCTCGTTACGCAAGCAGCCAGTATCAGATCCTCGAGGAGAACGACCTCCTCCGGGAGCAGGAGTTTCTAGAGGCATCAAAACAGAGTGTGGCCTCTTACGCGGGAGGGCTAATTCGACAGGACTCGGAGCTCATATTCGCTGCCGACCAGTCCGGAGAGATAGCCTTTTCAACCGGTGAAACCGCTCTTACCCAAGAAGAACAAAGCACCGTCAGTCAGTTAGTTGTCTCTGGTGTAGAGGGCTGGCAGGAGCTCACGGTAGAAGAGGAGAGTCGCGTGGCTCACGTGGTTCCCTTTCCGGCCTTTGGCTGGAGTTTCCTGGTAACCGAAGAGACCGCGGCGTTCTACCAGCCTGTCCAAACCATTTTCAGTCGCAGTGCGATTGTACTCGTGGCGAGTCTCGCCTTGACGACGCTGCTTATTGTGATTTTCTCCTCCTACATCACCCGTCCCATTAAGCAGATCGTAGGGGCCATGCGCGACATCGTCGAGACCGGGGAGCTCTCCCGACGGGTAGAGGTACGCTTCAACGACGAGACCGGGGAGCTAGGGACTGATTTCAATCGAATGACCAGCGCCCTGGAGCACGCCTACTCAGAGATCAAGAACTACGCCCTGCAGGCGGCGGTGGCGGAACGGAAGGAGACAAAGATACGCCACGTCTTCCAGAAATACGTTCCCACACAGGTGATAGAGCAGTTTTTTGCTTCTCCTGAGTCGATGCTCGTGGGCCAGGAACGGGAGCTGGCCATTCTCTTCTCGGATATCCGTGGCTTCACCACCCTCTCGGAGGGCCTATCACCAACGAACCTTGTGGAGTCTCTCAATCGTTACTTCTCCCGGATGGTAGACGTGGTTATGCAGCAGCAGGGAGTGGTGGACAAGTACATCGGCGATGCGATTATGGCGTTCTTTGGTGCTCCCGCCCCGGATGAGGAGAGCTGCTTTCATGCAGTATCAGCTGGCCTCAACATGATCGACGCCCTCGAGGACTTCAACTCTCAGCAGGAGGAGCAGGGGCGACCGGTTTTCAACATAGGCATAGGAATAAACTACGGTGACGTGACCATCGGAAATATCGGTTCAGAGCAGAAGATGGACTACACCGTTATCGGCGATATGGTGAACCTCGCGTCCCGACTCGAAGGGCTAACAAAATCCTACCGGGAGCCCATTATCATCTCCGACCCAGTTAAGAAGGAACTGCGTGGGCGCTATCCGTGTCGCATGGTCGATCGGGTCGTCGTAAAGGGTAAGAGCAAGCCAGTGGCGATCTACGGCGTCCGCCGGGAGCTCTCGGTGCCCGAGAAGGAGGCGTGGGAGCTCTACCACGCCGGACTGGAGCACTACTACGCGCAGCAATTCGAAGCCGCCAAGGAGCGTTTCGAAGGCGTTCTCGAGTTTCTCCCGGAGGATCGCCCGACGCAGATGTTTCACGAACGATCGGACGCGCTTATGCAGACCGGCGTCCCCGATGGCTGGACCGGCGTTGTGGCCCTTACGGAGAAGTAGAACTCTTAGCCAGGGGGATGGAAAACCGAAAGCTGCTTCCCTTTCCCGGTTCACTCTCGACCCAGATCGTTCCCCCGTGGAGTTCTACGATCTGCTTGGTAATCGCGAGGCCAAGCCCTGATCCGCGATACGCGGCGTTTCTGCTCCTGTCACCAATGTAGAACCGTTCGAAGAGTCGCTCCTGTTCATCCTCGGCGACTCCCGGACCCTCGTCGATGACGGAAAGGGTAACCTGTTCCGCCCCGGTGCCGCTGCGGCTCCGCTCCAAGGCAAGTTCAACGGTGCCTCCGGAAGGGGTATGGGCGATAGCGTTCTCCAAGAGGTTTACGACTCCTCGCTCTATCATTGCGAGGTCCGCATCTACAAAGAAGAGTTCCCCCGGATCTTTCGCAAGGAGTACAACCCCCCGTTCCTCGGCGGCCAAGGCCTGTTGGCTCACAATGTCCTGAGCCAACTCGCTGAGCGAAAACCGCTCTTGGTCGGGCTCTCGTTCGCGAGCCTCGAGCTTGGAGAGTTCGAATAGGTTGTCTACGAGCCGACTGACTACGGCGCTTCTGTCGAGAATGATCTCGAGGTATCGCTTCTGCTCCTCTGGTACCTCTTTTTGGTGGAGGGTCTCTGCGTATCCGCGAATCGCGGCCAAGGGGTTATGCAGGTCGTGGGATATCGCCGCCACGAGCTCCCGCCGCAACTTGTCTGCCTTTCGCAGCTCCTCAACTTGCGCCTCAATAGTATCTGCCATGTCGTTGAAGGATCGGGCGAGCTCGCCGAGTTCGTCCGCTGACGACGACTCTGCCCGGACCGTTCGATTACCCGCGGCAAAGGTGCGCAGAGTCTCACCAAGAGTCTGAAGACGTCGAGTAAGCAGGAAAAAGAGTAAGAGCCCGATAATCGCGACAACCGGTAGTGTAATGAGGAACGCCCGGAGCAAGGCGGAGAAAAAGAAGAAGCTCCCGGATTCCTGAATCGCGTCGTCGTAGAGTCCGCTCTCGAGGACAATGTAGAGATACCCAGGTGAACCGTCACCAAGCCGCATCGGGGCTGCGGAGAAGTGTGTCTTCTCCCCGGGATGGCGGGGGTCATCCCCGAAAATCGGCAACTCCCTCTCCCCTTCCACAAACTCGGTAATCGGGGAGACGGAAACGCTCTTCTCGACCATCTCCTTTCCCGGTTCCGCAAAGAATGCGAGCACCTCGCCTTGTGCGTTTAGCACGTAAATCTCGATCGCTGGATTGAGCACCATCATGTAGTGAATGAGGGCTCCTATTTCCGGAGAATCCGGATCTCCCGTCAACTGGGGCTCGATTTCCATCGCCATTTGCCGGGCGAGGTCTCGATTTAATCGTTGGTCGATTTCGATCTCTCGCCGCTTGTAGACTGCCGCTGAGGCTGCTATTTGGAGCACCGCAAGAAGTGCCAGAAGCGCGAGGAAAAGCAAGGATAGCTTTAGATAGAACCTTTTGAACAGAATCATCTCAAGATGGTCTCGCTCCCGGACTAAACCGGTAGCCGAAGCCCCATACGGTCTGGATCAGCTTTGGCTCCGCAGGGTTATCCTCTACTTTGGCCCGGAGCCTGTTGATGTGGCTGTTGACCGTGTGGCTATACCCCTCGTACTGGTACCCCCAGACCTGCTCCAGAAGCTGCGCCCTGCTAAAGGCTTGTCCGGGATGACGGCAGAGCAGTTCCAGAAGCTCGTACTCCCGAGGCGTTAGATCGAGCTCCACATCTTCGCGATAGACTCGTCGCTTTCCCGGTTCGAGCCGGAGGGTTCCGCAATCGATCGCTTCTGCCTCACCTTCCTGTCGGAGCTGCTCGGGCCGGTCGGCCCGGCGCAAGAGAGCCCGGACCCGTGCCATCACTTCTCTCACTCCGAAAGGCTTGGTGACGTAGTCATCGGCGCCCAACTCCAGGCCCACCACCTTGTCCAGCTCTTCCGACTTTGCTGTAAGCATGAGAATCGGCGTCTCGACTCGATCTTCTCGCAGGGTCCTGCACACCTCCAAGCCGTCCTTGGCCGGAAGCATCAGGTCGAGGATTATGAGATCGAACTTGCCCTCCCTGGCCAGCCGCACGCCCGCTTCACCGTCGAAAACAGCCTCGGTGGCAAGACCGTACTCATGCAGATGCAGCTGCAATAGCCTCACGATCTCCTTGTCATCCTCGATAATGAGAACCCGCTTCTCTCCTTCCATCTGCCCCTATTCTCGCTCCAAACCGCCGGAGTGGAAAGCGCCACCAGGGAATTATGAGAGAATTGGTACGCTTCTGTGACTCTTTCGTGACATCCTCTCGCTACCCTCAATGTCAGGAGGAAAGAGATGAAACATCTACTTCTACTGCTAGGGTCGGTAGCGCTTCTGGCGCTTGGGTGCCAGACAACCGACGAAATGACGGATAGTGACATGATGGAAAGTGACAGGAACTCGGAAGCCGAAATGATGGGCGAATCGATGGAGGCTCAAGAGTACCTCGTCACGATCCAGGTGGTTCAGGGGAGCCCTACGCCGATAGCTCCGGTAGCCTGGGCGATCCACAGTGGCCCAAACCCGTTCTTGCAGGGCGAGATGGGGCAGAAGCTCCCGGGTCTCGAGGCGCTCGCGGAGGACGGTGATCCTTCGCAGGTCAACGAGACCCTCGGCTCCCTCATGGGAGTCAAGAGTCACGGTGTAGCCAATACCCCCGAAATGATGAGTTCCCCAGGTCCCGTAACACCCGGGGAGAGTTACACCTTCACTGTCGAGGCTTCTGCTGGGGACAAACTCTCATTTGCCACAATGTACGTGCAGTCCAACGACCTCTTCTATTCCAGCGGCGAAGAAGGGCTCTCCTTGGGCGGCGATATGGGAGTAACCGGGAATGTGACCAGACGGGTCTCCCTCTACGACGCCGGGACGGAGATGAATCAGGAGCCCGGAATGGGCTCGAGCCAGCCGCCCCGGCAATCCGGTCCGAATAGCGGCATGAGCGAGGAAAAGCCGATCATGATGGTCGATCCCGGGATGGCCGAGTTCACCTATCCACCGGTAAATCAGGTACTCCGCGTCACCGTCGAACACTCGAGCATGTGAGGACCGCCGTTTCCCCTGGCCTAGGGCCGGGGGAACAGGCTCATTTATTGGGTTCGACAAACTCACATAAGGAGGAGCATGTGAACCGAACGCTTCTTGCAATCGCAATTGGAATAGTACTTTCAGCTTCACCGCTGTTGGCGCAGTCGAACCGGGCTGAGGCCGTTTTCGCTGGCGGATGCTTCTGGTGCATGGAGAAGCCTTTTGACCAAATGGAGGGGGTCATTTCCACCACCTCCGGGTATGCCGGGGGACACACGGTCAATCCAACCTACGAAGAAGTAACCCACGGCAACACAGGCCACGCTGAGGTGGTTCGGGTTGTCTATGACCCGAATCGCGTGAGTTACGATGATCTTCTCTATGTCTACTGGAGGAACGTAGATCCCTTTGACGACGGTGGGCAGTTCTGTGACCGCGGGGCATCCTACCGGCCCGAGATCTTCTACACCGGCCCCAGGCAGGCGAACGCGGCCCGGCGGTCGAAGGCAGCCTTGGGGAGAGGTTTTTCGCGGACAATAGAAGTCGATATTACCGAGTTAGACCGCTTCTATCCGGCGGAGGATTATCATCAAAATTACTACGCTCGCAACCCAATTCGCTATAACTTCTACCGGAGCGCCTGTGGTCGCGACGCCCGGCTCCGTGAGATCTGGGCAGACGAGGCTGGCGGCGAGAGCAAACGAACATCCTCATAAGGGAGGGCAATATATGAGACCGAACATGACAGCGGTGATAACAACACTGATTCTCTCAGCGACTCTTTCCTGGGCCCAGGAAAGCGTCCGGGAGCAGGAGTTTTCGAGTTGGCGAGTCGCGCAGCAGCGAGTCTCGGAACTTGTGGACACCATCGAGGTGGAAGACGCGGAGTATGTCACGGATGCGAGGTCCTACAACTCGGACCGTCGAGTTATTCACGATCCGCAGACCGAAATCGATTATCCTGTGGAGCTACCCGACTCCCAATGGCGTTCTCGCCTCGGAGACATGGAGTACTACGTCCTCCGGGAAGACGGCACCGAGCGCGCCTTTAACAACCCGCTCTACGACAACAAGAAGAAGGGAATCTACTACTCCGCCGCCACCGGGCAACCGCTCTTCAGCTCCGAGGACAAGTATGAGTCCGGAACCGGCTGGCCGAGCTTTACCAAGCCCATTAGTCCCGATGCGGTGGCGTACTTCTGGGATTACGGCCTCTTCTCACGGAGGATCGAGGTGGTCGACTCTCTTTCGGGTTCCCATCTCGGACACGTCTTTAACGACGGTCCGGCGCCAACGGGCCAACGGTACTGCATGAACTCCGCGGCCCTCATCTTTGTTCCCGAAGGAGAAGAGCCCCCGCCGATGCTGTTGCCGCCACAGTAGCCCGGCGCCGGGGACACCCAGCTTCTCGCGACGTGGTCGACTCCCCGGGACGGCTCCGCTAAACTGCCACCGCAATGGATCCCCTTCTGGAGAACGAAGACACGGTGTGCCCGGTCTGCCTTTCGGAGAACGTGGGGCACTTTCAAACGGTTAGAGGACGGGTCTACTTTCGCTGCGAACGGTGTAGAGCGACCTATCTCTC
>CAYZHV010000169.1:0-8808 GCA_964478055.1 uncultured Spirochaetaceae bacterium
CCGTCGCGCCGGATTGAGATGACGGAGGGGTTCCTGAAAAATCATCGCCACTTCCCGCCCCCGCCGCCGTCGCAGCTCTTCCTGTTCCAGGGCGAGGAGGTTCTCCCCACGCAGCATCACTCGACCATCGATGCGAAACTCCTCCGGGAGAATTCCCTCCACCGCTCTGAGGATGGTGCTCTTACCAGCTCCGGACTCCCCGAGAATGCCGAGAATCTCTCCAGCCCCTACCTGAAAGGAGAGCCCTTTTAGAATCGGAATACCCGGGCTACCCCGCTTTTCCGGTGCGCGGACGCTCAGCTCTTCCACTCGCAGAAGGTCAGTCACGATTTCTGCTCCTCGGATCGCTGAAGGCGTATAGGAGATCCGCCAGTGAGTTAGCGAGAACGAAGGCGAGGGCTACGAGCATTACGCAGCCCTGCACCACCGGGAAGTCCCGGTTCAGAATCGCCCCAATTAGAAGGCTTCCGACCCCGGGAAGGGAGAAGAGCTCCTCCACTATTATTGCGCCACCCAAAAGGTACCCCACCTGCAACCCCGCTATAGTGATGAGCGGAGTCAGTGCGTTTCGAAGCACCTCTCCATAGAGAATCTTTCCCCGGGGCAGTCCCAGGGAACGGGCAGTGACCACGTACCCCTTCTCCATCTCCTCCACCACCGCCGCCTTCGTAATTCTGGAGAGTACCGCAGCGTTACCGAGGGCGAGGGAGAGACTCGGAAGCACGTAGTGGACCGGGGAAGAGGCGCCGAACATAGGCATGAGGCGAAGGGTTACCGAGAAGAGCAAGATAAGTAGCAGCCCCATGAGAAAGGGAGGCAGCGATAGAGCGACATACTCGTAGAGAGCCGAAAGCCTCGCGAGGCGCGAGCGACGGCCCAGACCCCCGGCAACCCCCAGGGGGATAGCGATAAGGAGAGAGATAACAAAGGCGCTAAGCGCCAGGCTCAGGGTCACCGGCAGTCTCGCTGCGATCAACTCCGTCACCGGGGCGTTATCGAAGAAGGACCGGCCGAGATCGAGCCGAATCGCGCCTCCGAGCCAGTCGAGATACTGCTCTAAGAGGGGACGATCCGTCCCGAGGCGCTCCCGGATCTCCTCCAGCCGGGCGCCTTCCGCGTCAACGCCGGCGATTACCGCCGCCGGATCCCCGGGGAGCACTCGAAGCACGAGAAAGACCGTGGTCGCCACGAGAAAAACCGTAAGAATGAGTTGGGCCGATCGTCGGAGAAAAAACGGTGCCACCGGGGCCGATTATCACGCATCAGGGAGAATCGGACAAGAAGAAGCCCGGCACCAAGGAGGAAGCGTGTGGGACGGTGCCGGGCCAAAACAATCAGTAACTTTTTACTTCGATTTTTACATCATTTTTTACACTACACCTATACATAAGCATCCTTCGTGCCAAGAATGAGCTGTAATATAATTCTTTATATGACATGGAAATAGAAGATCCCGGCCCTCTACCGAGAATTATGCCGAATGCATAGATAGAGCCGAGTCCGCGAGTAATTCATTTTATTACAATGATTTAGAGTCTATGCACTGGTGATAACCATGCAAATTGCATAGCCTAGGAGTCGGACCGCCTCTTCTTGAGCCAGCGACTCAACGTGGACTGGGATATACCGAGGAGACGGGCAGCCTCGCTCTGATTGTTCTCGGACCTACGGAGTGCCTCGTCGAAGAAAAAGGACTCCACTTCGTCCATCGTGGGAAAGGGACCGGAAAAGGATAGACGCTCGCCGCTCTCCGGTGCCGTTTTTGGCTCTTCTCGGTCGCTTTCCACATGGGTGAGTAAATGGGCGAGCTCGAATTGTCCGTCCGGGGAGCGACTCACCACGTCGTAGGCCATCGCCTGTAGCTCCCGCACATTACCGGGAAAAGAGTAGCTCTGTAGAGCCAGGGGAGCTCGCTTCGGGATTCGCGGAATGGGCCGACCCATCTCGGTTGCCGCCTCTCTGACAAAGTGTTCCAGTAACAGAGGGATATCATCCGGGCGCTCCCGCAGGGGAGGAATGTCTATGTGGTGGCTCAGGAGGCGGTAATAGAGGTCCCGACGAAACCGCCCGTCTTCCTGCCGCGCGACGATATCCGCATTCGTGGCGGCTACGACCCGAACCCTGGCTTCAGCCGGATCATCCGCTCCCAGGGGATAGTACTCCCCTTCCTGCAGTAGTCGAAGCAGCTTCAGCTGCGACGCCTGCTCCAGATCACCGATCTCATCGAGAAAGAGCGTTCCGTTCTTGGCCCGCTCGATCAGTCCCGGCCGGTTATCCTCAGCGCCGGTAAACGCGCCTTTTCGATGCCCAAAAAGCGTATCCGAAAACATCGTGTCGTCCAGGCCAGCGACGTTTACGGCCACAAATTTGCCGCCGCGGCCGCTCGCCTCATGCACCGCCCGAGCCACGAGCTCCTTTCCGGTACCACTCTCCCCAGTAACGAGAACCGCCTTGGGACTGTTAGCAATCTGTTCGGTATAGGCGAAGATTCGCCGCATGTGCTCGTTTCTCGTGATTATTCCGGAGAAGACCTCAGGGTTTCGTACCTCCACCTCCGGCCGCTCCGCGGAGAGGACGTCAATACGGGTCTCCAGGTCCCTGATTCTCAGCGCCGTGCCCACGGCGTTCACGAGCCTGTTACGGTCAATCGGTTTGGTAAGAAAATCGAAGGCGCCGATTTTCATGCACTCCACCGCTGTCTCCAGACTGTCTTCCACGGTGAGTACAATGGTGGGGATTTCTGGGTGCTCTCGATTGAGCTCCTCCAGTATCTCCTGACCCGATACGTGAGGCATAAAGAGATCGAGGAGTACAACGGAAATCGGAGTGCTGCGTATCGTCGGCAGAGCCTCACGACTGTCGAGACAAGTGGAGATGTGCTCGAAGCCATTGCTCTCTAAAATGACACGGCACATCTCAGCGGCGGTCTCGTCATCGTCGACTATCAGGATATTCGGACGTTTTGCACTCATCGCTCATAGTATGACTTGGCGATGCGGTTACCAGCAAGTACCCTTCTACAATATGTCAGAGAAGCAACGCGAACGGGTACGACTCCTGCAGAAGGGGGAACCCCAGGGAAACGGCTATGTCCACTACTGGATGCAGGCCTCCGTCCGGACCGATTACAACCACGCTCTGGAATACGCCGTCTATCTGGCGAACCAGCAGTCTCTCCCCCTGCTGGTTAGCTTTGCCCTGACCGATGAGTTTCCCGAGGCAAACCTGCGGCACTACTGGTTCATGATTCAGGGGCTTCAGGAGGTTTCTGAGTCCCTAACAGCCCGGGGGATCCATTTCACCCCTTTAAAGGGGCACCCCCCGGCGGCAGCGGCGTATCTCTCCCGGAGCGCGCGGGCGGTGGTAGTGGACCGGGGGTACCTCAAGATTCAGCGCCGTTGGAAAGAAGAGTTCCTGGCAGCCGTCTCGGCTCCGGTCTACCAGGTGGAGTCCGACGTGGTGGTTCCGGTGGAAGTGGCCAGCGAGAAGGAGGAGTACACCGCCGCAACTCTCCGACCGAAGATAAACCGTCATCTCCACCGCTTTCTCAAGCCTCTCGAACCCGTAGAGCTCCTAAAAGAGCATCGGAGAGTCTCTTCATCGCTCCCGCCGGGGGCGCCGGAGCTTCCGGGAGAGATAACCGTGGAACGATCCCGTTTTGCGATAGAGGAGCTCGACCTCGAAAGCTTCGATTCTCCGGAGGCTGTGCTGGAGCGCCTGCCCGGCATTGACGGCTCAGTCGGTGCCGTTGACTGGCTCAAAGGCGGAACCAACGCTGCGAAGGAGACGCTCCGGCAGTTTCTAGCGGAACGCCTCGACGAGTACGACGAGGCACGAAACGACCCCGCCCGGGAGGGGCAGTCGAACCTGAGCCCCTACCTCCACTTCGGTCAGATATCCCCGGTCTATATCGCGCTGCAAGCGAGGGAACGAGGGGGCCCGGGACTTGGGGCTTTCCTGGAAGAGCTCATTGTTCGTCGGGAGCTGAGTATGAACTTCTGCTTATATAACGATCAGTACGACAGCTATGACTCTCTCCCCGACTGGGCCCGAAAGACCCTTTCGGAGCACATCTCTGATCCGCGCCCTTACGCCTACGACCTTCAGACCCTGGAGGAAGGAAAGACTGACGACCCGTACTGGAACGCCGCGCAGCTGGAGATGGTGAAGTCCGGAAAGATGCACGGCTATATGAGGATGTACTGGGGCAAAAAGATCCTCGAGTGGTCTCACTCCCCCCGGGAGGGATTTCGCAACGCCCTCTACCTCAACAATAAGTACGAGCTCGACGGCCGGGATCCCAACGGCTACGCCGGAGTCGCCTGGTGTTTCGGCAAGCATGACCGAGGGTGGCCGGAGCGGCAGGTCTTCGGGAAGGTGCGTTACATGAACGCCAACGGCCTCAGGCGAAAGTTCAAGCAGATCGACGAGTACGTCGATCGCTGGACGAACAACGCCTGAGCCGTGGAGAGTGTGGTTCGGCTAGAGGGTCTGCCGGGCGTGGGCGTGATACCTACTGTCCCGCTCCGCCTGTACCTCCGGGCTCTGAAGGTAGTCGTCAAACCGCATGAGCCGGTCGATAACGCCCTCCGGCGTAAACTCGACGATTCGGTTGGCCACGGTGTCTACGAACTGGTGGTCCCGGGAATGAAAGAGTACGACCTCGGAAAAGTCGATCAGGCCGTTGTTGAGGGCGGAGATCGCCTCCAGGTCGAGATGATTGGTCGGCTCGTCGAGGACGAGGACGTTCGCCCCGGATAGCATCATTCTTGAGAGGACGCAGCGCACTTTCTCTCCCCCGGAAAGGACCTTTACGCTCTTTTCAGCCTCCTCCCCGCTAAAAAGCATCCGACCGAGAAAGCCTCGAACGTAGGTCTCGTCGGGATCCGAGGAGAACTGCTTGAGCCAGTCGATAATCGAGAGGTCCTCGGTGAAAAACCGCGAGTTGTCCCGAAAAAAGAAGGAGGGCTTGATTGTTACGCCCCAGTCGATGGTGCCGGCGTCGGGCTTCTCGTATCCCGCGAGGAGCTCGAAGAAGAGCGCCTTTTTCTGGTTCATGGGCCCCACGAAGGCGATCTTCTCGCCCTGCTGCACGGTGAAGTCGAAGTTCTCGAAGACCGGGACCCCGTCGACACTCTTGGAGAGCCCTTTGACCTCCAGGACCACCTTTCCGCACTCCCGGTCGGGCTTGAAACTCACATAGGGAAAGCGACGGGAAGTGACCGGCATATCCTCCAGGGTTAGCTGCTCCAGCAGCTTCTTACGGGACGTGGCTTGCTTGGATTTGGCTGCGTTGGACGAAAAGCGCTGAATAAACGCCTTGAGCTCCGCTGCCCGCTCTTCGGAGCGCTTCTTCTGATCCTTCATCTGCTTCTGCATCAGGGAGCTCGCCTGGTACCAGAAGTCGTAGTTGCCAACGTACATCCGGATATGGCCGAAGTCGATATCGCAAATGTGCGTACAAATGGTGTTGAGAAAGTGCCGGTCGTGGGAGACGACAATAAGGGTGTTCGGAAACTTGAGCAGAAAATCCTCGAGCCAGTTTATCGACTCCAGGTCGAGGCCGTTCGTCGGCTCATCCAGGAGCAGAATGTCCGGATTTCCGAAGAGCGCCTGAGCGAGCAGTACCCGGAGCCTCTCGCCACCGTCGAGGTCTGCCATCTTCTTCTCAAAGAGTGACTCATCCACTCCGAGGCCCGAGAGAAGCTGCCCCGCCTCCGCCTCGGCCTCCCAACCGCCGATCTCGGCGAAGTCGCTTTCGAGCTGCGAGGCGCGCATGCCGTCCTCCTCGCTAAAATCCTCCTTCTCGTAGATCCCCTCGCGCTCCTTCATCACCCGGTAGAGCTTCTCATAGCCCATGTAAACGGTGTCCAGCACCGTATACTCGTCAAAGGTGTGTTGATCCTGCCGGAGCATCGCCAGTCGCTCATCTTTTCCTATGGCGATGGAGCCCGCGTCCGCTTCGATTTCGCCGGAGAGGAGCTTGAGAAAGGTCGACTTGCCGGAGCCGTTGGCTCCGATGACCCCGTAGCAGTTGCCGGGGGTGAACTTGAGATCGACGTCTTTAAAGAGAATTCGATTCCCAAAGGATAGTTTGAGATCCTGAACAGTTATCATGCAGGGAGTTCCTCGCTTAGTTCTGTGCGGCCACCAAGCGGTGACCTCTGTCGGCGGATGGTATGGGATAGTGTACCGACAGGGAAATGGGCCCCAGCAGGAGCCCGTCGCTGTGTCTTACTTCATTTGATACGGGACGGTCAAGAGCGGTAGGCAGAACAAAGGGGCATTTACGCTGTTTCCTCCTCCTTTGACCGAGGGGAAGGAGACCCGATCTGGCGGACTTAGAAGTTCTACTGTTACGAGGGGCACCCTACAATCTCAGGCACCCCTCCCGACGCTCGCTTATGCCTCTTCCACGAGGGCGAGCACTACCACGGGGTTGTCACCGGCGTTTTCGAAATCGCCGCCACCAAGGCTCTCCTGGTAAGACTCCGTAAGACCCTCCATCGGCGCAAGGGAGAGAACCCGCCAATTGCCGGATCCTGCTGCCTCGATGATCCGATCGTAGGCGCTCTCGACATGACTGAGGTCGACATAAGCTCTGACAATCTTCTGCTTTTTCATTGTCTTGCCTCCTCAGTTCAAACGTAAGCCTATTGAAGAAAATGATCAAATCTGCAGAAAGGAAATCTAAAAAAGCTCAAACCGGGCGGTGAGAACTGACGAACCAGCGGTCTATGCGCTCTTTCAACCTGCCGATGAGAGCGCCTCTGGCGGTGACGAACCACTTGGACCCGACCCCGTATCCTCCCGCGAGATTGCAGATGAGAAGATACTCGTTTTTCGAGGTGAATCTTTCCAGCGCCTTGCCTTTGAGGGAGGCCACAACGTTCTGACGCAGCACCGGCGCCTCCCGCAGCGCGTGGACTCCCACCCGGTCCAAAGGCATTCCCTCGATCTCGATGCAGTCCCCGGCGCCGAATATCTCAGGATAGGTGACGCACTGGAGACTCCGGTTTACCAGGAGGCCTCCAGCGGCTCCTGTGGGCAGCCCGGAATCCGCGAAGAGTCGCGGCGGCGCCACGCCTATGGCGAGGATCGTCATCTCCGCCTCGTGATAACTACCCGCCACAACGATGCCTCCGGCGTGAACGCTCTCCACCCGCTCCCCTTCCCGGATATCCACCTTCAGCTCCAGTAGTCGAGCCCGGAGGTAGCGGCGAAACGCCTCACTCTGTCGCGGAACTACCGAGCCCGCGGCGAAAAGGGTGACCGAGGCGGATAGGCCCCGGCGGCGCAGGTCCCAGGCGATGTTCGCCGCTATCTCGCAGCCCCCGGGGCCACCCCCGACCACCGCAATCTTCCTCGGCGGGCTGATCGCGGTGAGCCGTATCCTCGCGGCGTCGAGACATGCTACGGGCTTTGCGGGAAAGATTGTTCGCCCGATCGCCTCCCGCTCCGCCTCGGGGACAACTCTCTCAAAGGGGACTCTGCTCCCCACGTTGAAACTAACCACGTCGTAGGAGAAGGAGTTGCCCCGGTGGTCATGGACGAGTCGCCGCTCCGGATCCACCGCCGTGGCCCACCCTTTCTCGAAGCTTCCGCCCCCCGCTTCCGTGAGCTTCCGTATCGGTAGAGTTAGCTCCTCCCGGTCGTAGGTGCCGCTGAGGCGGCCCGGTGCCATACCGGAATAGAGGTGTTTCTCCTCCGGAGAGAGCACGGTGACGTCGATACCATCCCTGGTTATCTCTTGGAGATGTTTAAGAATTTCCAGTTGGGCGTGACCACCACCGACGAGGAGAAGCTTCTTGCGACTCACCGCGAGTTAGCCTTCTCTCGTCTCCAGCTGAGAGTACCTGCCTTGAACGAGAAGAACGACGTACGGTGAGGTAAGAGCTTGAGTAACGAGCTCACCCGGGCCCGGCTCGGTCACGTGGTAGTCCAGGAAGAGTGTTTGCCCTCGAGCGGCCACCTCGTCCACCATTAGGGAATAGCCACCGGTGGGACGCTGCCCCGCGAAGAGCGCGACGATCGAGTTGCCCGCTTCCACTGCCGCGGTGAGAGAGGAACGCCTCTCTTCCGGCAACCGGGAGAGCCATTCCTCCCCCTGCAGAGAAGAAACAGTAGAAAAGAGCCGTGCCGAGGGGGTGGTTACACCGCTTTGGGAGCCCCCTTCGAGACGCTCGTACTCTACGGGCTGGGGACCACGGTCGCCAGCGAGAAATATCTTTCTGTCGGGCCCCGCAAACGCCACCAGTGGCGAGGACTCCATGATGGCGATAACCTCTCCGGCCGGTCGAGTCTCCGGGACCCGAAAGCGCCAGAGCTCTCCTCCGAGGTCCTGAACCGTCTCAGCCCCGACCTGATCGCCCAGGAGAGCCATTTCCGCAGCTACCGCCGCGCTTCCGGCGACCTCCGCCTCCGGGGCCTCGAGCCCGACGAGATAGACTCCCGGCACCGGAGGGGCCGGTGGAGCGGCACTGCTCGTGCTGGCGGTGGCGGAGAGCGTGCCGGAGCTCATTCTGATCGGTCCGAACTGGTTGGTGGCCACCCCCTCGGAGAGAGCGTAGGGTCCGTAAGGCTCCATCATCATTCTCCGAAGCGCCCGGTCGGCGTTTACCAGTCCCCAGCCGTACTCGTCATCCCTGCCGGAAGGGCCCAGGTCTTCGGCGGTTTCCGCCAGGATGCGGTAGGCGATCTCAGCGTTTAGTCCGGGGTCGTAGGCGTACATGAGCCCGAGCACTCCCGCCACAAAGGGGGTCGCCATGGAGGTTCCGGCGAAGGCGTCATACGCGACACCCGAGCCGC
>CAYZHV010000170.1:0-8806 GCA_964478055.1 uncultured Spirochaetaceae bacterium
GTTAAGCTGGGCTACACTGCTCCTCTATGGATCAGATCCAGGAGGCCCTCGAGGGTGCCTTAGAGGCTCGAGGTCACGCTCACGTACCCTACTCGCACTTCCCCGTCGGCGCCGCCGCCAAGATTTCCGGCCGAGAGGAAATCGTCTACGGCTGCAACGTTGAAAACGCCAGCTTCGGGGCCACGGTCTGCGCCGAGCGAAACGCGATCTTTTCCGCTGTTGCCAGGCACGGCAAGGTCGCCTTCGACTTTCTCATGGTCCTCACCGAGGCAACCCCTCCGGCGGTTCCTTGCGCCCTCTGCCTGCAGGTAATGGCTGAATTCTGCGACCCGGAGATGCCGATTCACCTCGCAACGCCCCAAGGCGTGCAGCGGACGGTGTTGCTGAAGGATCTTCTCCCGGAGCCGTTTACCGCCTTCGACTGAGAGACACAGTCTCCCCAGGGTTGACCGGCTGCTCTGCGTCATCGAGGCGGATCACCGGGGTCCCGGGGTTATCCTCCCGAGAACTCACCTCCACGCCGTCAGGGGTGACCGCCACCGAAAGCCGGTTACCCCGCCAGGAGAGTGAGAATTGCAGTCGCTCCCACTTCTCCGGCAGATGGGGATGGAAATCGAAGCCCTCCTCGGTGGCTCTCAGGCCGGCAAAGCCGATGGTCACCATCTGCCAAGCCGCTCCGCAGGCGGCAGTATGGATACCGCCGATAAAGGTGCCTCCGCTTACCGCCTTGTTAGTGTTGAAGAGGTCCACAGTCCCGGACTTGAGAAAGTAGTCGTAGGCCTCCTCGACATGGCCGATCCAGCTCGCCGTAATCGAGTAGACCGAGGGGCTCAGGGAGCTCCCGTGCTGGGTTCTCCGCTCGTAGTACTCCCAATTGCGCTTTATCGTCTCTCGATCGTAGGCGTCGGGATGGAGCATAAAGAGCTGGGTCACGTCGGCCTGTTTGGAAACCTGAGTCGCCACGGCGATTCCGTTTGGCCAGCCCCAGTATTCACCGGGGTCCTTGAGCCGCTCCTTGAGCTCCCCAGGGGTGATGTCCTCATGGTCGAAAAAGCCGTCGAACTGCTCAATCAGCCGATCCCCATCCCGGGGCGGCGGGACGAAGAGCCGCTTAGCGATATCCCGCCACACCTCCACTTCCCCGGAGTCGATGCCGATCCGCCGGTCCAACTCCTCCAAAAGGGCAGGCTCCTCTTCCTCCAGCTCCCGCCGGACTTGCAGGGCAAACTCCAGAGCAAAGCGGCACTGGTAATTTGTAAAGATGTTGTTGTCCACGTTCTCGTGGTACTCGTCAGGCCCGAGCACTCTGAGAATTTCGTACCGCCCTCGGGACGGAGCGTAGTGCACCCTGGAGTAGATAAACCGCGCCACCTCCATGGCGATCTCGGCGCCCCCCTCCTTTAGGAAGGAGCGATCTCCGGTTACCTCGAGGTACTTGGAGACCGCATAGACTATGTCCGGGCTTATGTGTATCTGCCAGTCGTTGAAGTGGTTTCTTATTTTGCGTCCCGAGAGGACGTCTACGAAAAAGTAGGAAGGACAGATCTCTTCTCCCGTGTCTCCGCTGATCCAGGCGTAGAAAGCACCTTCGTAGCCGAGATCCCTCGCCTTCTTCCTCGCTCCATCCAGGGTCTTATACCGATAGGTGAGAATATTTCGGGCGATCTCCGGGCGGGCGTAGAGAAACATGGGAAGGTTGAAGATCTCCTGGTCCCAGAATGCCGCACCCTGGTACGCCTGGCAGGATAGACCTCGGGCACCGATGGGGAGGTGGTCCGTGTGTGCCGGGGTTGCAATGACATTGTGGTAGGTGTTGTATCTGAGGAGGGTCTGACTAAACTCGTCTCCCTGGATGAGCGTGTCGTAGTCCTCCCACATCTTATCCCAGATCGGTCGATGCTCTCGGAGCGCGGCCTCGTACCCTTTCTTCTCGAGGATGGCCATGTCATCCCGGGCAGCCCCCACCGGATCATCGAGATCGTTGGAGCTGTAGAGGATGGCGTAGCTCTCGATGGCGAGCCTTCCGGTTTCGCTGAGCTCTACCTCCAACTCCCGGAAGACGCTTTTCGCTCCGTAACGAACCTTGTCTGACTGGATCGTCCCCTCGGTCACCACCGTCGAGACGGCGCTGACCACTGTAATCGAATGCTGTCCGGTGACGGTGGTAACGTAGAGTCGCCCTTCCCGGATCGAAGGCTCATAGGAGACGAAATGCTCACCATTGAGGCTCCACACATCCCCATCGATACCACAGTGTACGGTGACCACGGTTCCGGGCTCTCCGCTGATTTCGGTCTTCGCTGGAATGGCGTGGAGATTGGCGTAGCTGGCAAAGCGCTGCTCCAGATAGGAGCTAATTTGCTTTCCTTCCCAGTTACCCCGAGCGGTATACCGCCCCTGCCGGAATTCCAAACCGCGATTGTACTCAGACTCCTCTCCCCGGCCCAGCCGAAGCGGCTCTCCACCCACCTCCACCGAGAGATAGAGCGGGTTTGGAGCGTTTACGAGCTCCTTCCACTTGCCGTCAGCCATGTCGTAGGTGTCGGTAACGATGCAGGCGACGTAATCGTCCTTTCGGCTATAGCCGAAGGTCCCCCGATAGCCGAGATAACCGTTACCGGTCATGAAATTACTGCCGGTTGTTACAATCTGTTCCGGATCGTAAGAAGTCTCGTATATGTCCCAGGTGGATTCGGTGTTGAGATTCTCCCGTAGCTCCATCTTCTTTCGCACTCCAATAGTTCGATGTTAGTTACTTTAGTATAGCAACTAACCTACGACTTGTCCCTACTGTCCACCACCGTGGTGGTGGACAGGGGCTATTTTTCGTGCTTCGGAAGCCAGACCTTGTTTGCCTTAGCGAAGGAGCGCTCCTTGGCGATAAGCAAATAGGAGACAAAGACAAAAATCAGATAGGCGAGACTTACCCCTACGGCAGCCCAGAAGTAGATCTCATCTCCCGTTCGATACCAGTAGGCCGGAAGATTGATCGAGAGAATGAAAGGAATCGCGAACATGAAGGTGAGCCCCGAGGCGTACATGTAGTCGCTCGCCACGGGGGTCTCGAACTCCGGGTCGATCACCCGGAGCAGTGCCAAACCCGTGGGGAGGGTACCAGTAGAGACGCCGAAAATCATGAGCATCCGATGAAACTGGTGATCCCGAAAAATGCGGGAGACGAACCAGGGGACCGTAAGAAAGACGAAGAACGACGCCAGAGCCGCGAGGAGGAGAATGGGAAGCATGTACGCCTTGACCACAACGATGGAAATCGCCGCTATCGCCGCAGTCACCATCACATCCACGGAGAAGCCGGAGATTCGAGTGAGGGTCTGGTTATCCAGGGTGTAATCGACGTCGAGGCCTTTGAGAATCTGCTTAAAGAGGATTCCCATGACCGCCGCAAAGATAAAGCTGATGCCCCAGAGGTTTACCGCGAGCTCCGTCCCCATCGGTCCTATGAGGCCAAGTAGAAAGGTGAGGAGCCGCAGCACGAGGTACCCGAGAAAGTAGACGAATAGCACCATTCCGGCGTGGAATGTCATGGAGTCGATTGCCTCGCTCTCGGTGGAGAGCTTGGACCCCGCGGGGCTGAGATGCCCCTTCGGGAAGACCCCGGTTCGTACGCCGCCCTTTTTGAGTCCTTTAAGAAACTCGTCAGTGAGCCAGCCGCGGCGAATACCGTAGTTTATGAGAAAGACGCCGCCAAAGGAGGATACGATAAAGCCTATGGCGGCAAAGGTGAGACCGATCGTGCCGGCCCCCGAGAACCCGAACTGTTCCCACCCCTGACCGATGGCGTACGCCTGTCCGGGGCCGAGTACAAATCCCAGAGGAAGCAGAAAACCGAAGGCCGGAAAGAGATCCGGAAACATGGTCTTAATAAAAACGTAGGTCAAAAGGAGTCCCACAAAGGCCTGGATCGCGTACTGCGAAAGTACGGAGACCGAGGTGGCAAAGATCCTCTTGTCTCCCTTGGTCCCGGTAGAATCCGAGCGGCGGAGAGTCATAGCCACGAAGGAGATACTCAGAAGGTGGTAGACCAGCTCTCCGAGGCCCTCCTGGGTGACGCCGATAAGCGGCCCGAGGTAGTTGTAAAAGGGCAGAAGAATAAAGCCGGCGGTCAGAGCGTTGGGAATGAGATACTTCTGGAAGAACCGTACCCGAGCACGAACAACCGTTGCCAGTAACAGGGCAAGACCGATCAGCCCAAGATGGATAAAGAGCGACCAGTTGAAATTCATGTCCCGATCTTAGCCTAGAAGAAACCCCGGGTCCACAGAATTTGACCTTCCGGGGCGGAATATTCGGCCCTGAACCGAGGATCGTGACAAAAGAGTCTCTCTTCGCTACTATCCCATCCCATGCTCCTGGCACCACGCTGGTTTAACCGTATCCTGAAATGGACCCTCGGAGCGTATCTCTCCTATCGATACAACGTGACCGGGGTTAACACGGAACTCCTCGAGAAGGTCCCCCCTCCCTACCTTCTGATCCCGAATCATGTGAATTACTGGGATCCCTTTCTCATTTCCATGTTCATCGATCGGCCGGTCTACTTCGTCGCGGCGGACGGTAACTTCCGATCCACCCTGATGCGGCGCCTCCTCACCTTGGTAGGGGCCATACCGAAGGCCAAGGCAAAAAGTGACACCGCCGCGGTCCGCAACATGGTTGAGCTTCTTCGCCGGGGCGAGGTCGTTGGGGTCTTTGCGGAGGGTCAGCGTACCTGGGACGGAGAGGGGTTGGAGCCTCTCCCGGCAACGGCGAAGCTTCTCCGTTTCCTGAAGACCACGGTGGTGGTCCCCCACCTGAGAGGCGCCTACCTCTCCCTACCGAGGTGGTCCCCGGTTCGTAGAAAGGGAGTTCTGGAAATCGCTTTTGATGAGTCGAGAGTGCTTTCGGCGGGGCAAATCCAGAGTATGAAGCTCGCGGAGCTCGACAGCTGGCTCCGAAAAGCGATCTCCTTTAGCGAGTCCTCCTGGCAGGCGGAGCGCATGATTCCTTTCGTCTCGCCCCGGCAGGCGGAGTACGCGGAGACCCTCCTCTACGCCTGCCCGGACTGCGAGAAGCTCGGACCCCTTCGCAGTAGCGGTAAGCGCCTCACCTGCAGGAACTGCGGTTTCCAAGCGTTCTTTGACCGCTACGGCTATCTGACCGGACCCTTTGACACGGTCCCCGCCTGGAACAGCTGGCAGAAGGAAATGCTCCGCCGTTCCCTCGAAGTCTGGGCCTCCAACGGTTCGGGAGAGCCGTACCTAAAGCAGACTGATCTTATTCTGCGAACCGGAAGAGGCTCCAGACCCCTGCACCGGCGGGGCATCGTGTCCATCGCCCTGAGACGTGATGGCCTCGAGATTATCCCGAAGGGGCAAGGCGCAGACGGTAGCCGGCATCGTGCGGGGTCGCAGCTCCTCGCCTACTCGGAGATCCACGGCGTACATGTGCAACTCAGGCAGGATCTCGAGTTCTACCATCGACAGCGACTCTACGTCCTCACTCCCAGGAACGAGCGGGTCTCCTCCCATCTCTGGGAACGGCTCATTCTCGAAGCCCAGGCGATTTGCTTTACCGGGTAAGGCGCTTTCGGTATTTTAGGCCCATGAGCGATACAACAATGCAGCACAAGACTTTCGATCTCGAGGGCGCTAACTGCACCTCTTGCAAGATCGGCATCGAGCATATGGGGCGACGGCTCAAAGGCGTTGAGGATATCTTCGTTGACCGGGAGAACAGCACTATTGAGTTGGACTTCGACGGAAATCCGGAGACCGTCAACAAGATCGTGGAGTTCGTGGAACGAATCGGCTACGAGGCGACACCCCGAGAGTAGTAACGCCGTGGCCCGGGAGCTTTTGACCCGGGAGCTGGGGTCCCGCGCGGGGTCTACCCTTTCATCATCGCCACCTGGCGGTTGAGCTGGGATAGCCTCTGCGCCAGGAGCCGGGCGAGGAAAATGCCGTAGTGCGGTCGCTCCTTGATAACCGAGACGAAATGGTGCTTGGAAATCGGAATGAGGACCGATTCCCCGGAGGAGACAACCGTGGCGGATCTACGGTCTCCGAGAAGAAAAGACATCTCTCCTAAAAAGAGATCGTTAGGCGTGAGCGTCGAGAGCTGCTGCTCCCCGGAGTAGATCTCCAGCCGCCCCGCGGCGATGTAGTAGAGATAGTTGGAAGCCTCACCCTCCCGAAAGATTACTTCACCATCCTGAAACCGCTTCTCCGGCTGTTCCTCGAATAGGGTCGGGCGAGTGTTTGCGGATTCCAGGGTGTGGGGGAGCTCGAAGGAGACCTGGTTACCGGCGTTGTTGTACCGAAGGTTCTCTATGTAGTGGGACGCCATCCTGATTCCGTGACCGTGCATCTCCAGATTGGCGTCATCACCGCTCACCATACCCTGCCAGTCGAAGCCGTCGCCCTCATCCCGGATGGTGTAATAGGAGCGTTCAGGGGTGATCTTGTATGAGAAATAGACCCGCTTGTCCCGATTCTCCCGAAGAGATGCCTTTTCTCGGATCAACGGAATGATATCACCGTGCCTATTGAGATACTCCGTCTTCTCCTCATAGCTAATTCCGCAATTGCCATGCTCGATGGCGTTCATCAGGAGCTCGAAGAGAGCGACGTGGAGCCGCTCCCGGACCTCGTTATTGACGAAGTTCGCGTTAAAGAGGTAGTTCGAGACGAGATTCGCGTAAGCCCGGACATTGAACACATCGTTATCGAGGACGAAGTTTCCGGATATGGTCGTGAGAAAGGCGTCCTGCATCTCCCGCTGGAAGAGAATGTTGCGGTTCTGAATCAGTATTTTGAGGAGCCGTGAGAAACCCCAGACAAACTCTCCTCTCGGAATGAGGGAAACGATGTTGCATTTCTTCGCGAGCTCCGCGGCGAAGCCGGTGTCCTTTCGCTTGTGTACACCCACGACCCCGCCGTAATGCAGCCATGGGTCGGAGACTATTCGGTCGACTAGTCGTTCTGCCTCGATATTCTCGTCAGAGAAGTTGATAAGCGACACTTCCGGAAGCTCATAGGTAATGAACTCGAGGGCCTCGTCGGTGTCGCTCAAGAACTCAGGGTAGAAATAGTTGCGGAAGCGAGCACAGATGGTCTCCACCCTGCTGTTCAGCTCCTTGTCCGAGCTTATGACGGCCATCTTCCTCATAATTGACTATATCGGCAGTTTTCCGCCGAATTGCAAGCCCCCCTCACATTGGTTATGTTCACTGTACCACTATGAACGCCCTCAGGCTCTACTACTTTTTCGTTTTTGCAATGTATGCCGTCGTGATACCGCATTATCAGATATTTCTGCGGGCCACGGGGTACACCCCCGCCTCCGTGGGACTGATGATCGGCTTTTTCGAAATTTCCGGGGTGATCGGGCCGATGATGCTCGGTCGCCTGGCGGACCGAACCGGCCGTTTTCGAGAGATCAAGGTAGCGACCACCCTTCTGGCGGCGGTCACCATCGCTTTTCTCCTCGTGGACCTACCCTTCCTGCCGGCGCTACTCCTCTCGGCGGTTACGGGGTTTCTCTTCAAGGTGAGCGTGCCCCTGACGGACGCCGTGGCGGGATCGGTGCTATCGGATCCGCGAGAGCAGTACGGACAGGTCCGGGTCTATGGGAGCGTGGGGTTTGCCGCCGCGGCGATCGTCGTCCCGGCCTTCTCCCTCCTGGACGACAGCGATCCCTACTCGATGATGGTCGCCTTTCTCGCCTCCATGGCGCTCTTTGCCGCGGTGGTGCTCCTGGTCCCGCCCCCGGCGCCCCAGGAGGAGAATGAGGAGCCCGAGGCGAACCGAGTCGCCCCGAACGGCACCCCGAGCAACGCCACCACCGGAGGAGGGAGTTCCGCCGCAAACGGGACCCTCCCCCGCCCCTTCTGGCTGGTAATCGGGGCGATTTCGGTCGGCAACATAGCCTTCGGGGCGTATAACTCCTTCTTCTCTCTCTATCTCAAGGAGGAGCTCGGTGTCCGGGCTGTCACCCTCTTCTGGGCGATAGGCGCGGTGAGCGAAATCCCGATTATCTTCTATTCCGGAAAGCTCATTCGACGCTTCGGCCTGGGGCCCCTCCTGGCGGCGAGCGCATTCATTATGAGCCTCCGGCTCCTCCTCTACGCCCTGTCCCCCACGGTGCCCCTGGTAGTACTGATTCAGACCCTTCACGCGGTGACCTTCGGCGTCATGCTCAGCTCAGGCGTTGCCTACGTCAATCAGACCGCCTCCCGAAAGACCCGGGGAACAGCCATGGCAGCCTTTAACGCCCTCGGCATCGGTTTGGCGGTCTTTATCGGCTCCAGCGTCGGGGGGTATCTGGTCGAGGCGATAGGCTATACGGGCATGTACGCCGCTTTGGCGATCGCCCCGGCGGTGAGTGGAGTGATGCTGCTCATCCTTATGCGTCAGCGGGAAAGCGGTTTGCGGGTAACCGAGCAGGTTCGATAGGCCGAGCTGGGCCGGCGCGCCGCCGTCTTTCCTCGGGACCGATAAAGCAAGATAGCTCCGGAGAGGTGACAAAAAAAGGAGCTGCCCCAGACGATCTGGAACAACTCCCATTTTCCAACCCCTTTCGGGGCGTTCGAAGGAATATTACTTGGAGTAGAACTCGACGATGAGCTGCTCTTCGGCAACGGTGGGAATCATGTCCCGAGCAGGCATCACCTCAACGGTTCCGACCATGTCATCCTTGGATACCGAAAGCCAGGGAGGAACCGGTCGGGAGGCGTTCTCCGCGAGAAGACTCCGTACGAGCTCCGTGGTGCCCTTCTTCTGCTTGACGCTGATCTTGTCTCCCGGGC
>CAYZHV010000171.1:0-8731 GCA_964478055.1 uncultured Spirochaetaceae bacterium
TCGTTATGTGCCATCATGTCCTCGCTGTGCACATGAAGGCTTTCTCATGTGCGTGATTCGTGATATAATGCACATGAATGGATCCTTCCCGACCCTACAATGAGCTGCCACCACTCCCGCCAAACACGACTATTGATACGACTCGTGTTTTGAGAGCGGCCATCGACGCGAACCGTGAACTTGGTCGGCTCAGTGGATACTGCAGCCAGCTACCGAACCAGGAGATTCTCCTTAACTCCATTGTTCTTAAAGAAGCGAGAGCAAGTTCGGAGATCGAGAACATTGTTACCACTCAGGATGAGTTGTATCGAGCGTTGGCTGTTGAATACGCCTCGGTGGAGCCTGCGACCAAAGAAGTTCTGAATTACCGTAGTGCAATGTGGACAGGGCTCAAGTCACTCCGAGCCTCCGGTCTGATCACAACAAATCTCATCGAAGAAGTGCAGCAGGAGCTGGAACAGAATGACGCGGGGATTCGCAGGTTACCCGGAACAGCGCTCGTGAACGATGCCACCGGTCAGGCTATCTACACCCCACCAGACGAAGAGATGCGCATACGCGACCTATTGCGGAATCTTGAGGAGTATCTCAATACGGATCTCCACCAAGTAGACCCCCTCATTAGGATGGCTGTTGCTCATTACCAGTTCGAATCGATACATCCCTTCTACGACGGAAACGGACGTACCGGGCGTATCATTAACGTTCTCTACTTGATAAAGGAAGGGCTCCTGGAGTCTCCGATCTTGTACCTCAGTCGACACATAATCAGAAACAAGAGCCGTTACTACGAACTTCTCCAATCGGTTCGGACCAACAACGACTGGGAAGAGTGGGTCCTCTTCATGCTTGCCTCTGTGGAGTCTACTTCGGTACAAACGCTGCGGACCATCCAGTTGATTGCAGATCTGATGGAGTCGACCACCACGTTGGCGAGGGACCGACTGCCACGGAGCACCTACTCAAAAGAGCTGATAGAACTTCTATTCGTGCAACCGTATACAAAAATCGAGCATCTCGTCGATGCCGGTATCGCCGAACGTCGCACGGCCAGTAAGTATCTAAAGCAGCTCGAGGAAGTTGGGATTCTCAGGTCGTTCAAGTCCTGGAAGGAGACCATCTACATCAACCACGAATTGATGGCCCTCTTACGCGGAACAGACTGACGGCACATAACAAGACGTTCCAGCTGATTGTTGCTTCTGAAGAGGGTGCGTTCCTCACTACGCTGCGGTACGCACCCTTGTCACGCTTGGCCTTACCCCGAAACGGTAGACAGGGATTTGAACTAACCTGTACTACTTGAACTGGGAGTATCTATGAGTAGCAGCAATCGACGAACGCAGCCAATAACGATACGCTCCTATCCTTCGACGCTGCTTGGTCGATTCGCTATGCATTAGTCGGAGAGAGTTCTGCCGAGAATTCGTCGCTCCTTGGCGAGAAACCAGGACTGTTGCTCCGCCGAGAGATACCGCGCACCTTCGCCAGTTGCTCCCTTGCGGATGAACTGGTCAAAGATCCGATTCTCTATGTCCGGTGGCTGGACACCGAACTTGGTCTCATGTTTCTTCATGAACTCAAGACTGCTGTACTCCAGAGCTCTCTCGATCGCTTCGTCGGAAACGTCAAGGCCGAGAAACGCAATGATCCTCTCGATTTCGTGACGCTTGTCCACTACCAGATCCTCGTAGCGAACGTAGAGAACGGGAAACCCACGGTTATTCTCGAGCCAATCGCGGAGGTGGCGAAACCACCCACGCCGTTGTCGGATAAATCGTCTCAGAAACACGTCAAACGACAAGTCCGGCTTGTTGTAGTTTTTGTTCTGATGATACAAGGAGACCGCTACGTCCATCCCGTTGCGATAGACGTAGATGAATCTTCCCTTGGTGCGGCGATCAAAGCTTTCATAGAAGTCATGTGACTTGATCACCCGGGGGGGCGGCAACTCGCGGACCGGGCGGCCACGGAACGCGTCGTTTCGCAGCCAGGGTGAGACGTCGTAAATGTGGTCGAAATCCATTGTTCCCTTACCATTGGTGACCAACTGGTAAAGGATTACCTGCATTACGGTGGTTCCGGACTTTGGAAATGTTACGATGTAGATATCGTCATCGCGCTCTCCAAACTCCATGCGATACCGCATAAAGTTGCACTGGTTCGCGATGACAGCCAGTCGGGCGCTCAGATAACCGAAGAAGTTCGACAGCGTCCTCAGACCGATGTATTCGGGACTCCGGCGAACAGTTTCTCGATGGTCAGGCGTTGGATGGCGAGCCTGTCGTTCGGTCACGTCCCTCGGAGGAGGCTGCAAGATTAGCTGCCGACCTCACCCCCGCCGCCCCCACCGTAGCAAGTCCCGCCGTAGTGATAGACATAACTGACGAACTGGTTCCAATTGCCACCGGTAAGCGTGTAGGTCCTGCCGTCGTAGCTAATCGTCCCTCCGTAACAGCCGGAATACGTGTCTCCGTAGTCATCGGTGAAGTTGCAACAGGTGCCCGGTCCCAGATCGCTGCCCGGCGCCGGACCGCTACTACTGCTACTGCTGCTTGAGCCGCCGTCGTCACAGGACACTGTACCAATGACTATTGCGACAAGTCCCACGAGCTTTGCGAGGTTCCTCACGACCATAGGGTACCTCCTAATACTCTGCTTTTCCCCGTATAATAGAATTGTAGAATCGGTAGCAGGGCCCGTCAAGCTACCTTATGTTCTTGGTATCCAGTTTCGGGAGGATTTCGCTCTAACCGACGGTTTTCTGCGTATTGACCTCCCCTGACGAATAAAGTGATTCTGCCTGGGTAATCGGAGCGCTTGACCGGGTGTCAGTCTCGAGCGATGCGAGTTGGGGGCGTGACATCACCGGACTCCGATGTCGACACTCTTTGGTCGCGTGACAACATAGTCCGAGGATCTGCAACGCTTATGAGTTCCGAGCAACTATCCCGGGTCGCGATCCTCACTGCTGACCGGCCGCAGCTGCTGGAGCGCACGCTTACCAGCCTTCGCAAACAAGCCTGCGGACCGGTGCGAGAAGTGTTGGTTTCCGATGACTCCCACCACTCTTTGACGAGCACCCAGAACCGACGCATCTGCATGTCGATTTCCCGGGACTGGAACGGAACGATCTACTACATTAACCGAGAGGACCGAGAGCGCTGGGCTGAGAGCCTCGCCGACGCTTGCAGTGTCGAGATTGATATCACGAAGTACGCGCTTCTTGGTCCACCGGGTCTGAAGAACACCTTTGGCGCCAACCGCAACAGCTGCTGCCTGTTCTTTTCGGGCGTGCCATTCGTGTTCGCTGACGACGATATCCTCTATGATTTCCGAATCCACCCCGAGTTTCGTGACGACGCTCTTGAAGTTTCGGAGTTCGGGGATCCTACGAAGATCGAACCGTTCGAGACGCGAGAGCGCGCGTATCACGCCCTGAAAGAGGTCTCGGTAAATGATGTCTGGAGTATCGCAGAGCGCTTGCTGGGTACCCCTGTTTCAGAGATTCCAGTTCTGGGCAGATATCGATTTGCCATTGGAGGGAGTTCCAAGAAGTTTCAACGGGATATTTCCGCGGGTAGGGCGCGGATCGCTGCTGTCATGCCGGGATACGTTGGTGACTCAGGCATGGGCAGCGCGCACCATCGATTGCGACCAGATGTGCTCTTGTCGAAGCGATTCATTGCGGAGGGTGTCTACGAGTCGGTTCGCCTCAGTCGCAATGTGCGACGCTCCTCGGGGATCCTACGGGTCAGGGCCGCTAACTCACTTTTCATGATGATGTGTAGTTTCGTTGACAATCGGCTGCTACTACCCCCTTTCTTCCCTTTCTCCCGGAACACTGACGGCCTGTTTAGTCAACTGATGTCGATGCTCGGAAGCGAATGCATCGCCTATCTGCCGCAGATGATTCTTCATGATCCGCCGCAACGAAACGATTCCCAGAGTAGTCTGACGAAGTGGTTTGAGAAGACGGCAAGCTATCAAATAGTGCACGCGGCGCTTCTGCTGATATCGCGAGAACCCGGGGTTCGTCGCCGTCCAGACCTCTTCCGCTTCATAGGCTCGAGGTTGCGCGAAATCAGTTCAAGCGACTCGATGCGTGCACAGATTAAGGAAGTCTTGTTGGCGGAACGTAAGAATACGATGTTGCTGTTCAGGCAAATGCTACAGCGGAACAGTGAGACTGCTAGTCAACGATGGAAAGCAGACGTTGAGCTGGTCATTGATGCGGCGCGTCTGGCGACGGCGCGTCCCGACATTCTTATTCCGACGGATTTGGAAAGCCCAGGAGAGGACGGGGAGATTTGGAACGTCCTTGCTCAGTACGGACGGCTCATTGAAATCTGGCCTCAACTGCGCGACGCAGACAACTTGGTCCTACGGCCCAATTGAACAGAGTGGGTTGGACGGTGCATTCGGCGGTAGGCGCCGATTTGTTGCGGATACTACGCGCCGGCTCGGCTTCGCCTCGGAGGATAAGAGCCTGCCGTAGCGGCAACACCAGCTTCTGCTGCTTGTATGCTCGCTTCGAGGCGCTCATCAAGATTTCGTCGCAAGAGTTCCTTTTGTAGCCCGCGGGGTCCCTAGGAAGAGTGCCATCGGATATGCGCCGTCATCCATCAGGTACTGGTCATAGATACCGTTCAGCGGGACTTCCTCCATGTCCAGCTCTGTCTGGGCAAACAACGTCTTCCATGTATCCCGGGGAAACAGCCCTAATACGTGACGGTCAGTCTGGATCGAGAGCTCCCCGCTCCGCCGTATCAGATACACCAGGGTCGCCTCGGATGTCATGTAGTCGATGGCGTCCGGTATGGCTACCACATCAAACCGCTCGCCCAGCCGAAGGGTGCGCATATCGCCCCGGAGGCGTGATGCCTGATCTGATCGGTGTAGATTTGGACTTCCGTCTCATACTCCTCCGCCGGTGCAAGTAACTCATCGGTCCAGGCGAGACTGTTGTAGGCAAGCCAGTCGGCCTCGTTCATACGTCGACAGTATATGCCAGGCTCCACGGAAAATCCCAACGTACCTGCCGTGATGAGGGCAGTTTGCGCAAAGAGCACGATTATGCGGTGCATTCGAGGAGCCGCAACAACCGAGAGTGCCCGATCTCCTTCTTCCATTTTGGCTGCCATACCACGTAACAGGGATGGACGCTGGCGGCCGGAGATCCGATAATCCGTCCAGGAGTAACAGATGTCGAACATACCAACACATATGCGCGCGGTCCTGCTCACGGGACACGGCGACGTGGATCGTCTCGAACTGCATGATGATGTGCCTGTTCCGACTCCGGGCCCCTGCGAGGTCCTTGTTCGGGTCTCCGCTGCGGCGGTTAACAACACGGACATAAACACCCGGGAGGGGTGGTACTCCAAGACCGATGGTGCGGAGGATGCCGGGTGGGGCGGCGAGCCGATCAAGTTCCCTCTCATCCAGGGTGCCGACGCCTGTGGTCAGATCGTGGCGGTTGGGGATAGAGTGGCGAGCTCCCGACTTGGGGAGCGCGTCTTGGTGGAGCCTGTGATGAGAGAAGTCCGGTGCGAATCGGTCGATCTCCCGTTGTACTACGGCTCAGACCGCGACGGAGGGTTCGCGGAGTACACGGTGGTGGCTGCCCGGCACGCACACAAGGTACAAAGCGAGATGTCCGATGTGGAACTCGCCTCCTTTCCCTGTTCCTACTCCACGGCGGAAAACCTCCTGAATCGTTCGGGAGTTATCAGCGGTCAGACGGTGCTTGTCACCGGCGCCTCCGGAGGGGTCGGATCGGCGGCGGTACAGCTTGCGAAAGCGAGGGGCGCCACGGTCCTGGCTGTGACGAGCGAGTCGAAAACCGAACTAGTCAAGGAGATTGGCGCTGACCGGATACTCCTGCGGGATAAGAACCTCACCGAATCTATGGGTCGAAACAGCGTTGACGTTGTTGTCGATCTCGTGGCAGGACCAATTTTCCCGTCGCTCCTGGATGTTCTGAAGCCCCAGGGTACCTATTCGGTCTCCGGGGCGATCGGTGGGCCCCTGGTGACACTGGATGTTCGAACCCTCTATCTAAAGGATTTGCGGTTTCTCGGCTGCACGGTGATTGACGAGGATGTCTTTCCTAAGCTGCTGCGCCGGATCGAGGGAGGGGATATTTCGCCGTTGGTGGACCGAACCTATCCGCTCGAGAGGATCGCGGAGGCGCAAGCCTATTTCAGAGAGAAGCGCCACCTGGGCAAGATCGTGCTCACATTGAATTGAACTGCGATACTCTATCGGCACTCTTTGTCTCGCCCGAATTTCCGGGGCAGGGTATTGGTGCTCAACTGATGGCTCATGCGAAACGAGAAGAAAATCGACCAACACACCGGGCATGAAGAATACGTGATGAGATTGGAACTTGAATGAAGCGGACCGGATCCGGACTTGCTGTGCTTGAATCGCCACCTTCTTCATCACCTATTGGGACATTACTCAGTTATTATTACCTTTTCTCACCATGATGAGTCCGGAAAAGGCAGATATCACCCTCTTTGGCGCAACCGGCTTTGTCGGCAAGCTCACCGCTGAGCATCTATTTCGACGGTGCAATGAGGAGGGTTTGACCCTCGCCCTTGCGGGGCGGCGGCAGGAAGCGCTGGACGCCTTAGCTACGGAGCTCGTTTCTCAGGAACCGGGAAGGTCTCTCGGCGTGGGAAAACCAGCCGTTCTGGTCGCCGACACTGATGATCCGGCGTCCCTCTTGAATTTGGCCCAGGGAAGTAGCGTTGTCGCCAGCACCGTGGGACCCTACGCTACCTTTGGCACCCCCTTGGTTGAGGCGTGCGTGTCCCGCGGCACCGACTACTGTGACCTAACAGGAGAGGTGCAGTGGATTCGTCGTGTCATTGATCGGTATCATAAGGCTGCTCAAGAATCCGGAGCGCGAATCGTACATAGCTGTGGCTTTGACAGTGTTCCCAGTGACCTTGGGGTGCTCTTGGCCCAGCAGCGGCATCGAGAGGAAACAGGCGAACCCGCCGGGGTCCTTCGGATGCGACTACTGCGGCAAGCTGGAGGCGTGAGTCGGGGAACCCTCGAGAGCATGGTGGAGCTGGTAAAAGAAGCGACCCGGGACCGTGAGGTCCGCGCAGTCCTGAGAGATCCCCACAGTCTCGAACCCGGCTGGACACCACCGGGAAACAAAGGAAGTGCGGTGCCATTTCGGGATCCGGTTAGCGGCGAGTGGACTCTCCCTTTCTTGATGGAGGCCGTAAACGGCCGAGTTGTTCGGAGGTCGAACGCGATCCTTGGTTACCCTTACGGCCAGGATTTTCGCTATCATGAGCTAGTTCTGCTGGGCTCGGGAGTCTCTGGACTGCTAAAGGCCGTTCTTTCGCGACTCGTTTTTTGGCTTCTCCGGCCCCTGATAGCGTTTCCCCCAACCCGCGCGCTAATGCGGGCAACCCTGTTTCCCAAGCCCGGAGAAGGACCAAAGATCGCTTTGCGCCGGGGTGGCCACTTCAGCCTCGTTCTGGAGACACCTGGAAGGCCCGAGCCATTGGTCGAGGTAGCTGCAGAGAGAGACCCTGGCTACGGCGCCACCGCCATTATGCTGGGGGAAGCGGCGATCTTCCTGACAAGGAGTCGCTCCGAGGCAAGGGAAGGTGGAATTCTCACTCCAGCAACAGCCCTCGGCGCCCGCTTCGCTCAGCAGCTTAGCCGGCAGGGAGTCCGATTTGACATCGGCGGATAGGTTGTAACCTGATAGCCGCAACGTTAGATAACAGAAGGTTGCCGATCCTATTAAGCATCGGAGGCACTAGTAGGGCTGAAACCGGAATTGACGGCTTCTCTATGGGAAAGCCTCGGGTGATTCTGGTCGGCAAAGATGGAGGGAGTAGGCTCGACTCCTCCACGCCCCTCTCATCATAGCATCCGATGAGCCGCTGTCTAATCGGAGAGAAGCGTTCGCAACTACGTCACGGAGGGTTGGCATGGAGAAAAACCGATTTTCTGTTTCGATGCTACTATCCCTGGTCCTTTTCTTCAGACCTTTCTGCTCGTTTCAGTCTACGACAGTGACGGCCAGGTCTTACCCGAATACATGACTGGCCGGTCACTTGATGACCCTGAACTGATCCGCCGGTTTAACCGGTTGATCGGTTGAGTGATACCGATGCTCGTTACTCATAATGGCTACATGGTCTCGGTGATCAATGAGGCCGTTAGTAGTTTCGGCGAGATTCCAGGTCTCCATCGTGAGGTGATCACAATTCTGAAAGAGGCGAGGCAACACATACAGTCGATCGACGATCGTATTGCTGTGGCGGCAACGGTCGCCGCTATGCTATGCCGCGAAGGACCGCAGCAGTGCAGACCTTCGCGGTAGAATGACCCCTTAGTCTTCGTCCATCACCATGAGCGTTACCCCCAAGGAAATCGTGGTGTTGAAGTTGTCCACGTAGAGGAAGTAATCCTGCTCATCGCCAGGAAGAGTTTCGAAATCGACCTCCCGGGCAGTAAAAGCCGCTCCCGTGGCAAGGCCGAAATGCGGCGCTAACCTTAGAGCTTGGCCATTGCTGAATTCGGTGAGGTCGATCACTGGAAACGCAAGCCGCCAGTGTAGCTCAAAGAACGCGCCGAAACTGGCGCCGTAGCTGATATCGTTGTAGACCGAATCATCCAAACTTGATCCTCCTTTTCGGGGGGATCTCTACACGCTTTGTGTTTTCCTGTTGCTTACCAACTTGCCCAGGGT
>CAYZHV010000172.1:0-8700 GCA_964478055.1 uncultured Spirochaetaceae bacterium
CCGAGAGGCTGTCCGGCCGGTCCCGGCCGTCGACCGTCAAGATCAGATCTCCCTTGTAGACGCCCGCCGCAAGATCGGCGGGAACCTTGATGGTCAGCCAGAGCCACTTGACCTCGCCCGCGCTCAACGTGGTTCGAAAGGTCGAGGGCATCGACGGCGGATGCCACCTACTGCTCTCTTATGCTCGAGAGCCTTTTCAACTACCTGCAGCTCCTGGAGAAGCAGGAAATGGAGCGGGAGGTGGATATCGCTGCTGCCATTCAGCGGGGACTCCTGCCCCGGACCATTCCCGAGCCTCCGGGGGCGCAGATCGCCTGCTACACCGCCGCGGCCAAGGGGGTCAGTGGTGACTACTACGACCTAGAGGAAGAGTCCTCAGGGCGCCTTTTCGGACTGGTCTGCGACGTCGCCGGAAAAGGAATACCCGCGTCCCTTATCATGGTTATTGTAAGAACCATCGTGCATATGGAGCGGCGTCGGGAGTACTCCCTGAGCCAGCTTCTTTCTATGATAAACCGTGGGATCGCCACGGATCTGGCGGTGGACCGCTTTGCCACGGCGTGCATCTTCACCTACGAGGCGAGGGAGGGGCGCTTCGTCTTTGCCAACGGCGGTCACCATCCGGCGCTTCTCTTTCGGGCGGCGGAGGAGCGCTTCCAAGAGCTCGACACCCCGGGGATTCCCGTGGGGATAGAGGAATCTACGGTCTACGAGGAGACTTCCGCCCGCCTCGAGCCCGGCGACCTTGTAATTCTCTATACCGACGGTATAATTGAGGCCGAGAATCGGGAAGGAGAGCGTTTTCGGGAGGAACGACTTCGAGAGGCGATTCTCATGAATAGCCGGGAAGAGGCTGGACGGATCGTCGCGGGGATCACCGAAGCGGTGGATAGGTTCGTAGGCGGGGCGCCGCAGCACGATGACCAGACACTGATCGTTCTCAAGGCAACCGAATAACTACATGAACATTGCAGAAGAAGCGCGGGGGCCTCTAACGGTTCTGCGCCTTTCAGGGCAGCTCGATCTTTTCCACGCAAAAGCCCTCCGGCAGAAGGTCCAGGAGCTCGTGGAGTCGGGTCGGCGAAAGATCATTATCGACTTCGGCGGGGTGAGCTACATGGACAGCTCCGGCGTAGGTGCTTTGCTCCACGTCTACTCGAGCGCCCGAGCAGGCAAGTTCGAGACCCGCTTCGTAAACTTCCAGAAGCCGGTGGCCCACGTCATAGAGCTCACCAAGCTAACCGATTACTTTCCCCTCTCGGAGAGCGTAAAAACCGCGGAAGAAGAGCTGCAATAGCGCTCTCCCGAAGGGGCTCAGAGGGCCCCGGCCGCCGGTTCCCGTCAGACCCTTCGCCTTAGCTTACCGGCGATCACAACGCCTGGGTACTTCGGTTTCTCCCATCCCTCTTGGAGCAGTAGAGCGCCCGGTCCACCCGGTCGATGAGCATGTGGGAGGTCTTGTCGATCTCTGGCTTGTAGGAGGCCACCCCCAGAGAGATCGTAACGGGGATCCGCCTTCCCTCGTGCTCGAAGGTCGCTGAGGCGACTCCCGTTCGCACCCGCTCTGCTATCGCCATCGCCTTTGAGGCGTCGGTGCTCGGCAACAAAACGATAAACTCCTCCCCGCCGTAGCGAGCCGCGAGGTCCGTCTGGCGCACGTTGGTAAGCACCACGTCCGCCACCTCCCGGAGCACGTCATCCCCAAAGAGGTGACCGTAGGTGTCATTGATTCTTTTAAAGTGGTCCAGGTCGAGCATAATGATCGAGAGCGGCTCCCCCACCGACTGGGCACGCTGCATCGCTTCGGTGAGCATGGTGAGAAAGTAGTGCCGCATCTTGAGCCGGGTCATAAGATCGGTGTTGGTAACCTCGAATAGAAAGGCGTTGTGCACGGCGATGCCCGCGAGGAGGGCCACATCCAGGAGGAAGTCTTTCTCCTTCTCTCCGAAACCACTCTGACTGCCGCCCTCCTGGGGAATCCGCTCCCCCAGGACGATAACACCATTGATCAGATTTCGAGCCCGAATGGGAACGAGAAGGCTCGGCTCGAACTGCCGAAGCAGCCCGAGGTCCGGCGAAGCAGGGAGAGCCTCCTCCAGCTCTTCCATCGTGTAACACTGGTACTGGTCGAGAAAGAGGCCGAGGAGATCGCTCTCTTCCGGGATAAAGTGGTTCTCCTTGGAGATGTCAAAACCGATGAGGTTCCGGTGAAGATGGAGATCCGCCCGATGCACCTCACTCCTGATAAAGACCGCCGCCTGCACCACCTTCACCTGGGCCATGCAGGTATAGAGGACCGACTCCATCAGCTGGTTCAACTCCAGAGTGCTGTTGAGGCTCTTGGAAATCTCTAGGAGCTGCCGGAGATCGAAAATTTCCTTTTCGTACCGGGAGATGAGTTCGTTGTCTCCGACCTCGGTAGACATGGCATACCTATCCTACAGGAACTCCTACCCCGAGGCAATCGATTACACGGCAGTTGCGCCCACCGCTCTTAGAGGATTCCCTCGCCGCTCCGTATAGTCTTGAGCTCCCGCTCCGCGGACTCCTGAACAAGCCGAAAGAGAAGCGCTTTGAGCTCGCCCCGTTGACCGGGAGAGAGTGTTATCTTCAGGGCCTGAGCAAGCCCTCGTTCTCCGGCGGTAGCAAGATAGGCGAGAGAGCCGCCGCTCAGGGTGACACCCCCTTCTCGGCTCTCCTCGCCGGAAAGCTCCTCTCTCGGGGCGAACCGGTGCTCCTCCGGGAGGTAGCGGAAGCTCCCCCGGGGCTCCGCCGGCAGCTCCGGTCGCATTCCGAGGAGCTCGAGAAAGCGCCAGAGGAACTGAACGTTTATCGCATCCGCCGAGCTCTCCTCTTCCGAGGCGAGTAGAAAGAGAGCCTCGCTCATGAGCGACCATACTGCTTCCCCCTCACTTCCCGCGGCGTAGGAGTAGAGAACAACCTCCGCCCAGAGAGAGGCTACGTAGAACTTTTTGAGGTTTTCTCGGATCTCCGGATGGTACTCCCGAATGGCGAGATCCGTGATCTTGGTGCTACCCTTTACCGGGTCTGTATAGAGGTAGCAGGTTCCCAGGGCGAAGGGCACAACGGTGCCCCGGAGGCTACCTTTTCGGGAACGGGCGCCGTAGGCCATGGCATCGAGGAGACCGGAAACGCGGGAGAGCATCCTCACCGAGGCGTGGATCTCCCCCACAGGACGGACACGGAGAATCACAACCTCCTCTGTGGAGTTACGGGACACGCCTGGCATAGTAAAGGAGCACTTGACGGCTGTCGACACTCTCCGTACTTTCTACGCCGAATAACCATGACACAGCAACGAGATATTTTACCCGCAGGACAGCAGCTTCCGCAGAAGCTCTATCTGATCCCCTTTACGGGAAAGCCGATTTTCCCCGGCATTTTCACACCGATCATGATAACCGACGAGAAGGACCTGGACGTGGTCAACAGCGCCATGGAGCACGACAGCATGGTCGGTTTCGTCCTCACCAAGGACGCCGAAAGCGAGGAACCGCCCAGGGGGGAGGATCTCTATCGGATCGGCACGGTGGCCAAGATCGTCCGGCGCATAAACCTTCCGGACGGCGGGGTCAACATCTTCGTCTCCACCCTCAAGCGATTTCGGATAAAAAAGTTTCTCCAGGAGGAAACCCCAGTCGTAGCGGCGGTCGACTATCTGGATGACACCGACGACGAGGGAACAGAGGTGGAGGCGCTTACCCGCTCTCTTATCAACGAAACGAAGCAGGTTAGCGAGAACAACCCCCTCTTCTCCGAGGAGATGCGGCTCAACATGGTCAACATCGACCAGCCCGGGCGTATCGCCGATTTCATCGCCTCCATTCTCAACATCGATCGTAGCGACCAACAGGATGTGATAGAGACCTTGAGCGTCCACCGGCGGCTGGAGAAGGTTCTTATGTTCATCAAGAAGGAGCAGGAGCTCCTGAGGATCCAGAAGAAGATCCAGAATCAGATGAACGAGAAAATCGAGAAGAGTCAGCGAGAGTACTTTCTCAAGGAGCAGCTCAAGGCGATCAAGCAGGAGCTCGGCATGCCCACGGACTCCAAGAGCTCCGACTACCTGCAGTTCAAGGAGAAGATCGAGGAGCTGCCTCTGGATGAGGAGGTTCGCGAGCAGGTCGAAAAGGAGCTCGAGAAGTTCCAGCTCCTGGAGCCGAGCTCGCAGGACTACGGGATGACCCGAAATTACCTCGACACCATTGTCTCCCTCCCCTGGGGAGATCCGGAGCCCGTGGACTTTGACCTGGAGAACGCTCAGGGGATTCTGGACAAGGACCACTACGGACTCGAGGACGTCAAGGAGCGCATTCTCGAGTTCCTTGCGGTACGACGACTCAAAGGAGACTTCAAGGGCTCCATTATCTGTCTCGTGGGCCCGCCGGGGGTTGGTAAAACCTCCGTGGGCAAGTCGATCGCCCGGGCCCTGGGCAAGGGGTTCTTTCGCTTTTCCGTGGGCGGTATGCGAGACGAGGCGGAAATCAAGGGTCACCGTCGCACCTACATCGGCGCCATGCCGGGTAAGATCATTCAGGGGCTCAAGATCGTCGGTACCAAGGACCCGGTCTTTATGATCGACGAGATCGACAAGCTCGGGGTGAGCTACCAGGGCGATCCCTCCTCGGCGCTCTTGGAGGTCCTTGATCCGGAGCAGAACGTGAGCTTTCGGGATCACTATCTTGACCTTCCCTTCGACGTGTCGAACGTGCTCTTTATAACGACTGCCAACACCCTGGACACGATACCGAGCCCCCTTCTGGACCGGATGGAGGTAATCCGTCTCTCCGGCTATATCGACCAGGAAAAGCTCGCCATCGCCCAGCGCTATCTCGTTCCCAAATCCCTGGACAAGAGCGGCCTCAAGAAGTCCCAGGTTCGCTACACCAAGAAGGCGCTCCTGGAAATCGCCAACCGGTACGCCCGGGAGGCGGGGGTACGGAACTACGAGAAGCAGCTCGACAAGATCCATCGCAAGATCGCCCGTAAGATGGTCCTGGAGCAGCCGGAGACCCCGGTGCGAATCAAGCCGGAGAACCTGGAGGAGTACCTCGGCAAACCGATCTTTCCCGAGGAGAGCCTCAAGCGGGTAAGTGGCCCGGGAATGGCTGTGGGCCTCGCCTGGACCCCCTACGGGGGAGACACGCTCCTTATCGAGGCGGTCTCGAACACCGGACAAGGCGGTTTCAAGCTCACCGGAAAGATGGGTGACGTCATGCAGGAGTCAGCGAACATCGCCTACACCTTTGTACGCCACCTGGCGCCGAGCTTCGGCGTGGACTCCGCCTTTTTCGAGAAGAACGAGATACATCTCCACATACCCGCCGGGGCGACCCCGAAGGACGGTCCCTCCGCCGGTATCACCATGGCCACGGCCCTCCTCTCCCTGGCAACGGGGAAGAAGATCAAGAACCGGGTCGCCATGACCGGGGAGCTCAGCCTGGTAGGACAGGTACTCCCGATCGGCGGGTTGAAGGAAAAGACCATCGCCGCCAGGAGAAACAAGATCAAGGAGATCATCATCCCCGGGGAGAACGAGAAAGACCTCTCGGACATCCCGGAGCATATAAAGGAGGGAATCACCTTTCATCCTGTAACTCACATGGATGAGGTGATAGAAAAGATCTTCTGAGGCGTGCTACACTCCCAGCCGTCATGAGGATTCGATCCCTCCTCCTTCTTTCCGGTTTAGCCGTGTTACTCGTCGGATGCGGTGTTCGAGAGGACGCCGCTTCCGGAGCTCCCGCCGAGGAAGAAGAGCAGATACACCCCGAGTTTTCCCTCACGCGTCCGGAGCTGCAGAGCCTCCTCGAGGACCTCCCTCCTGCTCTGCAGGAGCGGATCCTGGCGGAACCGCGGACCTTCCTCGAGCTATCCGCAAAGCTCCTGGAGACGCCGGAGGAGCTCCTCTGGCTCGTAGACAAGGAGAACCCCCTCCCGGCGGAGTACGAACCGCAGGACCTGGTGGAGCTCGACACCCTGAACGAAGGACTGAACCTTACGAGGGAATCCCTTTCGCTCCGCCGAGTTCTTCTCGAGGACCTCTTTGCCATGGTGGAGGCCGCCCGGAGCGAGGGTATAGAGCTGCCTATCTCGTCAACCTACCGCGGTTACGATTATCAGGAGTGGCTCTTCAGCTACTGGGTGGAGGAGCTCGGCGAAGAGGAAGCGGAGCGAAGCTCCGCCCGTCCCGGAACGAGCCAGCACCAGCTCGGCACCACCCTGGACTTCGGAAGCATTAGCGACGCCTTCGCAGAGACCGACGCGGGGACCTGGCTCGCCGAGAATGGCTGGCGCTTTGGCTTCTCCCTCTCCTATCCGGAGGGGTATGAGGAGCTCACGGGCTATAAGTACGAGAGCTGGCACTTCCGTTACATCGGGAGGGCCGCCACGGAGATGGAGCGCACCTTTTTCGGGGGCATACAGCAGCGGATGCTCGAGTTCTGGAACGACCGGAAAGATGAGCTCGCCGAGGCGTGGAGCGGACAGCAGTAGCATGGAGCTCCTCTCACCGGCGGGTAATCTCGAAAAACTCCGCTACGCCTACCAGTACGGCGCTGACGCCGCTTACATCGGACTGCAGAGCTTCTCCTTACGCGCCCGGGCGGATAATTTCGACGGCAGCGAACAGGAAGAGATACGGCGCATCAAGGGACGGAGGAAGCTCTACGGCGCCATGAACATCTTCTTCCATCAGCAGGACCTCAGAAAACTGGAGGAGCAACTGGAGCTCATCGAGAGCTACCCCTTTGATGCCTTCATTATTAGCGACATCGGGATTCTGCCGATCCTCCGCAAACGGTTTCCGGACACCCCGCTTCATCTCTCCACCCAGGCAAACTGCGTCAACTCCTCCGCCGCCAGGATCTACGGTGATCTGGGCTTCTCCCGGATCATTCTGGGTCGTGAGGTGAGCCTCCCGGAAATCAGGGAAATCCGGGAGGCGCTTCCGGAGATGGAGCTGGAGACCTTTGTGCATGGCGCCATGTGCATCGCCTACTCAGGCCGCTGCCTCCTGAGCTCCTACATGGCCGGCCGCTCGGGAAACCAGGGGGACTGCGCCCACTCCTGTCGCTGGGAGTACGCCCTGGTGGAGCGGAAGCGTCCGGAAGAGAGCTTTCCCGTGGAGCAGGGAGAGAACTTCACCACCATCTTGTCTTCTCGGGATCTCAAAATGATCGATCACCTGGAAGAGCTCAAAGAGGCGGGGGTGGACAGCGTCAAGATCGAGGGGCGCATGAAGTCCGTCTACTACACCGCCGTGGTCACCAGAGCGTACCGGAAGCAGATCGATCTCATCGAAGGAAGAATCACCGACCCCGAGGTGGTTCGACCCTTCGTGGCGGAACTCGACCAGGTAAGCCACCGCGAGTACTCCACAGGGTTCTACTTCGGCCGGGAGGAGATGGAGCAACACGCCGACGGCGTCTACCGGCGCCCGTACCTCTTTATCGGAATCATCGGCGAGGAAGTGTCTCCGGGGCGTTTCCGTCTGGAGCTGAAGAACAAGATTCGAACCGGGGAGGCGGTGGAGCAGATCGGCCCGGACCAGCCCGGAAGCGAAGACCAGGACTTCTTGCTCTTCGACGAAGATGGTAACCCGGTGCAGGAACGCGATCACGGCAAGGAGACCTTTATCGAGCCCTCCCTACCGGTCGAACCGGGCTTCATCCTCCGAAGACGGAAAACTGATGCCCCCGTCCAGCGGACGGAGCGGTAAGAGACTCGCCTGAAGCCGCGAGGCGGCCCGTTCCGCCGCCCTGGCCGGTATGAAAAGCAGCTCCGACTGCTCCGTAAGTCGTCCGAGGGGCGTCCTCGCCGCTCCCATCGCCTCCCGGAGCTCATCAATCGCCGACGATAACCGTCGTCGGAGCACTACACCCTCGGAGAGGGGAGCGGGGTCTCCCGCGGCGGCAGCCATAAAGAGCGCGGTTTCGAGCTCTTCCCCCTGCCGGCAGAGTCCCCAGATCCTGCTCACCGCCGCGGAAAGCCGCTTCCAGACCGCCGCCGACTCACCCTCGTCAAAGAGCGAGATCAGCTCCTCCCTGCACCAGAGCGGAATGGATCCGAGGAGAAACTCACTTCGCTCTCCGTCGAGGGAGCCTTCGTACCGATGGGTGCCTCTCATTTCGCTGGTGCGACTCAAGACGTCCGCGAGGGCGGAAACCTCTCGCTCGAAGAGCCCCACCACGGTCACCCCCTCCGGCTCCACCCGCCTCTTGAGGGCGAGGTAGAGACGCTTTTCCATCTCTCGAGGCAGGGCCCCGGGAAAGGAGACAAAGAGGCGGGAGACCTCACCGAGAAGGGAACGCAGGTCTTCGAGGAGCTCCACGAGAAAGAGGGCGTAGGAGGAAGCCTCGCTCTCATCGAGGCTACCCTCGTGCATCATGGAGATGAATCTGCCGTAAAAGGTGTGTATCTCCTCGGTGCCCCGGATCATTCCGTACCGTCCGAGGCAGACTTCCAGCGGATGACCTTCGGCCCGTAACGCATCGGCGTAACCAGCCAGAGCCTGCTCAGGATAGACCCAGCTCGCCCGGAGCCGGCCCTCCTCGGTCCAGGGAAAGCGGGTCCCGACTTGCAGGACCGGCAGATACCCAGTCCGGAGGAGAAGTCCCGGAAGGCGGTGGAGCATATTGAGGCCCGGGAGATCCCGGTCAAGGTCGATAAGCAGGCGAG
>CAYZHV010000173.1:0-8587 GCA_964478055.1 uncultured Spirochaetaceae bacterium
AGCTCGCTCAGGCTCCTCGGGGAGCCTTCGGTTGCCCCGAGCCCCACCGTAAGAGAAAGGGCGAGGGTATTACCGTTTCCAGCGAAATTGAGGGCGATGTCCATCGCCTCCTCCGCCTTCCAGAGGGAACGACGCACCCCCTCGACTAACTCCCGCAGGAGGAGTGCTGCGAACCGCCCCTGTCTGAGGCTCACCTGAGCGTCACCGCTCTCCACCGTTGCGAATCCCGTGCTCTGCCGCGGCTCGGGTCTAAGACTCCTGGAAAAGAGGGCGCCGATCACTCCTTCCAACTCCGCGGTACTCATCCCATCACCGTGCAGCTTCAATTCCAGAAGCACCTCTTCCAGGAGCCCAATCCAGTGGAGACGATGAGAGAGGGTCTGGTGCGGGTTGCCGCCTTCATCGGCGCTGCCGTGAATCGAGACCACCTGCTCCGCCAGTTCCAGGGTTGCCAGACCGCGTCGTCGCACTCCCTCTTCCACCGCGAGTTTCAGATCCTCCATCTCGGCTCCCTTGTCACGATTCTCCAGGAGGAGCTGCAGAAGCTCCACCGCATTGAAGAGGAGACCCCGGTCTTCCGCCGTAAGCTCTTCAGCTCCGTTGTCAGAATGTATTACGAGCTCCCCGTACCGGCGAGTAGAAGTGGCCAGCGGAAACCGGTCTCCCCCGGACTCCCCGGACTCGCCCCGGTTCACCTCGAATCTGAGGCCGGGCCACAACTCCGAGAGAGCCCCGGAGAAGATGCGTAGAGCGCCCTCGGCGGAACCAACCTGTTTGAGTCTCACAAAAAGAAGTAGCAGAGCGTAGGACCGGTTCACGTGAGTGCTCACCTCCTCTTCACGACACCGGCTGAGCAGAAAGGGTTGCTACTACAAACCTACCCCGCTTTTTTCAAGTATTCCAGTAATAATAGAAAGGGCCCACACCTTGCCGGTGGGGCCCTTATCCCAAACGCTTATGCCTAAGATCGTGTTCCCAAGACCCCTCTCATGCGAGAGAAGCGGGATTGGTCGATACGCTAGCTCTGGAGTTCCTGAAGACGCGCCTGCAGCTCCGGGTCTTGCTGAATTGCCTGAGCAATCTGGTTGAATTGCTGTACGTCCAGCCCCTCTTCCTCGACGGCTTCCACCATCTCTTGGTTGGACTGCTGCTGAATCTGCTGAATTTCCTGCATCACCTGGTCGTACTCACTCTGCTCCGAATCAGTCGCCTCGCTGGAAGGGGCGGGACCGCCCTGGTCAGCCCGGTAAAGCTCCTGAAACCGGCTCTCATCGAGAGAGGAGTCAGCGACCACGCCCTGGGTGTCCTGAACCATCTCCTGCCGAATGCTCTGTACATTCTCGAGGGCCGCGGCAAATTGCTCTAGTTGCTCCTCGGAGACGTTTGCTTGGTTGGAGTTTCCCTGATTGGTGCTCTGAGCAAAGCCGACCGTACCGACGGCGAGAGCAAGAATTAGAGTAAACATACCTACTGCAAGACGGCGTACCGTCACGTTGTGTCGTTGTTCTACCTTCATACGATACAAGCGTATTAGCCCGGCGGTCCAAACGTCAACCCGAGCCGAGCAGGCTTTCTCGAAGCCAGCTCTCGACACTCTCCCGCATCTCAGGAGTCTCCCGATGACCCGACGGGAATCGCAGGAGCTGCCATCTTTCCTCCACACCGAGGGAGCCGTAGACACGTCGAAGCTCCCGGTCTATCCGGTCCAGCCCCTCCGGCGGTGTGAGAGGATCCTCTTCTCCGGCCAGACTCAGATGAGGGCGCGGAGCAATGAGAGCGTTTATTTCGGCAGTAGTGAAGTGATTCAGCAGGTCCGGAACGTAGTAGTAGATCCCGTGTTCTCCGAGACCGCCTGTATCGAGAAGCGCCTGAAAGTCAGTGAGGCAGCAGAGATCAATACAGAGAGAAATCCGTGGCTCCAGGGCGGCGCTCCACCACGCCATGGTGCTACCCATGGAGAGACCAAGGGTGCCCAGGCTGCGCCAATCGATCTCGGGACGGGACCTCAGATAGTCAAAGGCTCGGAGGGTGTCATACACCATCATCCCCCAGAGGACCTTTCCTTCCCAGAGCATCCGCTTGAAGGTGTAGAGCTCGCTGTTTCTGCTTCGCTCTCCGAAGCACCAGTGATCGATAGCCAGCGCCGCGATTCCGAGAGAACCAAAGAGCTCGGCGTAGGGGGGATCCTGATGGAAGCGGCTTCCTTCCAGGAGCTCCCGCTTGCCCTTTTGGTAGTCCCCACCATGGGCGTGGTTGTAAATCACTGCGGGATAGGGCGGTGAGCCCCAATTGGGAAGCACGAGATACGCCGGGACCGGTTCCTCGTCGTTGAGATCCAGGCGAATCGTCTCGAGAATGTAGCCGGCCCTATGCTCCCGGTCCACAATCCGAGCCCTAGGGACCCCTTCGCGCCGGGGGAGGCGCCCCAGGAGAGCGTATAACTCCTGTCGGCTCTCCTCACTCTCCCTCAACCGCGTATCCTTCGAGACTCAGCGTCTCCGAGAGTTGTGGGAGCACCGAGAGCAGAGGCGCGTCGAGACGGAAGGAGGCGAGGCCATCGCCCCTGGTCTCTCCTAGATTAACAATCGCCACGGGATGGCCAAGTCGGGCGGCTCGTTCCACAAAGCGGAACCCCGAATAGACCTTGAGAGAGCTTCCGAGGACGAGGAGCGCATCCGCGTCCTCTACCATGCGAAAGACTTCCTCTACCCTGTGGCCGGGAACGTTCTCCCCAAAAAAGACCACGTCCGGCTTCAGTACACCCCCACACTCGAGGCACTGTGGAATCTGAAAATCCCTCGACAGCTCCTCCGGCAGCTCCGCATCTCCGTCCGGGGCCTCCTCGACCTGCCACTCTTTCCAGCGGGGATTCTCACGAAGCATCCGATCCTGCAGGGAGTGCCGGGACTCAACGGCGCCGCAGTCGAGACAGAGAACCCGGGAGAGGTTTCCGTGAAGTTCCACAATATTGGTTGAGCCCGCTTTGCCGTGGAGCCCATCCACGTTCTGGGTAACCACTCCCGTGGCCAAACCCGCGGCTTCAAGCCGAGCCACCACGGCGTGGGAACCGTTTGGCCGCACCGAGGAAATCATCGGCCACCCCAGTGTGCTTCGAGCCCAGTACCGCCGACGAGCTTCCTCGTTTCGCATAAACTCCGAATAGGTAATGGGGGAGCGCTTTCTGAGACTGCCCTGGGGGCCGCGATAGTCCGGAATCCCGGAATCCGTGCTAATGCCCGCGCCAGTAAGGATGAGAGTGCGACGTTCCCGGAGAAGCCAGGCGAGTTCGGATACCGCAGGAGTGTGTAGCTTCGGTGCCACGCCTGAAGCATAGCCACCGGTTGAGTATCGGGTCAAGCCGCAAAATGCACGGTGCTGCTTTGACAGCAAGGAGCTTCGGGAGCGATTTTCTACATGATGGTGATGGAGATTCTCTTTGAGCCCCTGGGTCTCGGCGGGATTCCTTTCTGGGCGCAGCTCCTGATTCTCGTCTTGGTGGCAGATCTGGCGTACTGGTTTGTTTCCTGGGCAGCCTCTTTTCTTGTACGAAAAGAACGCGTCGAAGCTGTGCGACGCTTTCTAAAGGGAACGAGGGTGCCGGTCTGGGTTATTCTGGCGGTTCTGATCCTGGACTGGGGCGTTCGGGCGGCTTTTCCCGATACTCCTCTTGCTACTTTCCTGAATCGCCTGGTGCCGGTACTTCTCGTCTTCGGCCTGGCTCTCCTGGCGTTGCGAGTAGCCGGGGGGCTTTTTGAGCTCCTTCGCCGACGGTTCGACATCACCGCGCCAAACAATCTCCGGGCTCGGAAGGCGACTACCCAGATCAACCTGCTCCAGCGAGTGGTAACCTTCATCATAGTTCTCATTTCCGTGGCGGCTGCTCTGATGACCATACCGGGCGTGAGAAGCTATGGCACCTCCCTCCTCGCCTCCGCCGGCGTTGCAGGTATCGTCCTCGGTTTCGCGGCCCAGCAGACCCTGGCAAACGTCCTGGCAGGAATTCAAATCGCCATAACCCAGCCGTTGCGCTACGACGACGCCGTGGTAATAGACGGTGAGTGGGGGTGGGTGGAGGAGACCACCCTCACCTACATTGTCGTCCGTCTCTGGGATCGGAGACGCCTGGTGGTGCCTATCTCCCAGCTCCTGCAGCGCTCCTTTCAGAACTGGACACGAAGCAGCAGCACTATCATCGGGACGGTCTACCTCTATCTCGACTACAACGCAAACGTCGACGGGATCCGACGAGCACAGAACGCCGCCCTCGGTGAGACGGAACTCTGGGACGGAGACGTGAACGTTGTGCAGGTGATAGACACCACCGAGACCACCATGGTCGTTCGCTCCCTGGTGAGCGCAAAGGACTCACCCACAACCTGGGATCTGCGCTGCTATCTCAGGGAACGACTTATCAACTATCTCCGCTCAGAGCAACCGGGAGCGCTCCCCCGAAGGCGCCACGCCATCGAGCAAAGGGATCCTGGAGAGATCGTGCCCGAGGACGAGGCGGGACCCGACCTCTGAAAGGGGGCGGTCTCAATCTCCCCAGGTCCGTCTGAGCACCCCTAGCCAGTTCGAATATGCCAACTTCTCGATTTCAGCCTCGCTAAAGCCCGCCTCTTCCATCGCCCGGAGAAGCTTCGGAAGGCCTGCGGCGCTTCCGATCTCCTTCGGCACCACGGTGCCGTCAAAGTCGGAGCCGAAGCCGACGTGGTCTATCCCGGCTACAGAGACCAGGTACCGGAGGTGGTCGATCATGACCGAAATCGGGGTATCCTCTTCGACCTTGCCGTCTTTTCGGAGAAAGAGGGTCCCGAAATTGAGCCCCACCAAGCCTCCGCTCTCTCCAATCGCCCTTAGCTGCGGGTCGGTAAGGTTCCGGGTGCTGTTGCAGAGCGCCCAGGCGTTCGAATGAGACGCAACTAGCGGAGCATTGGTGAGCTCCGCCACGTCCCAGAATCCCCGCTCGCTCAGGTGGGAAAGATCGAAGAGTATCCTCAGCTCGTTGCATCTACGCAGGAGCCGTTTTCCCAACTCCGTCAGGCCCGGTGCCGTATCGGGGCTTCCCTCCCGATAGATGGGTACGCCGTACCCGAAACGGTTGGGCCGGCTCCAGAGCGGCCCGAGGGAGCGCAGACCCGCGGCGTAAAAGACGTCGAGCTCTTCGAGGGTGTCCGAGATCCCCTCGGCCCCTTCCATGTGCGCCACTACCGCCACCGCCCCCGCCTCTCGCGCAGTCTCTATCTCCGAGACGCTCCGGGCCAGCCTAAGAGCTCCCTCTGACTCACTGACCAGGCGCAGAAGCGTGGAAAACTGCCGCATGGTTACTGCCCGGGCCCTATCGAGGGGCACCGGGGCGGGCAACTTCGCCGAACCCTCCCCTTCTCCTTCCGCCTCTTCTTCTTTCGTCGGGGGAATGAAGATCGCGAAGAGCCCCCCGACGAAATTGCCCTGTCGGAGGGCGCCAAGGGAGATGTGCTTTGCCTTCTTCCCGGTAAAGAAATCCACCTCCGGCTCTGAGAAAACTCGGGCCAGGAGATCGTTGTGACCGTCAAAGACCATTGGTTGATCCATGGGTTTCAGAGGGTAGCACGAAACCGCCTGAACTGCACCGCGTATCGCGTTGACACTCCGCAGAGGGGGGGCGATAGTAGGTCAGAAGGGGGAAATGTGAGCGGAAACGCGGCCTACACGGGCGATGAGGATCTGAACCGGATAATCGAAGCGGCTCTGAGAAGAGCTGACCCGGAGGGGATGATAGAGAACGCTCTCTCCATCCAAAACGGAGTGCTAGATCTGCGCACCGAGGAGGCCGAACTCTCCATCGACCTCGCAGAGTTCGACCGGATTCTTCTCCTGGGTATCGGCAAAGCGTCCGCTCGCATGGCCCGGGCTATGGAGACACAGCTCGGCGATCGCATCGCCGGCGGGGTGGTGGTTACCAAGCACGGCCATGGTGAGCCTCTCCGCCGAGTGGAGCTCTTCGAGGCGGGGCATCCGGTCCCGGACCAGGCAGGGGTCGCGGCAGCAAGAAGGATGGAGGAGCTCCTTCGAACGGTTGACGAGAAGACCCTCTGCTTTACCGTGGTCTCCGGAGGCGGCTCCGCCCTCCTTGTCTCGCCCTACCGTGATGACGAGCGGGAGTTAACCCTCGAGGAAATCCAGGAGACCACCCGGCTCCTTCTCTCCTGTGGCGCCGCTATTCAGGAGATCAACTGCATTAGAAAGCACCTTTCCAGTGTGAAGGGCGGACGATTCGCACAACTGCTCTATCCCGGGCGATCGGTGAATCTCATTCTCTCGGACGTGATAGGCGACGATCCGGCAAGCATTGCCTCCGGCATAACCGCGCCGGATTCGAGCAGCTATGAGGAGGCGCTGGGAATCGCTCGTTGGTACGGTATCCTGGATAGCCTGCCAGAACGAGTTCGGGAAGTGATCGAGCTCGGGGCCGCAGGCAAGATCCCTGAAACACCCGGTCCCGGGGACCCGGTCTTCGAAAAGGTCCGGAACGTCGTGATTGGTTCCAACTCCCAGGCGCTCATGGCGGCTGCCGCCGCGGCCCGGGAGCTCGGCTACGAGACCGCGGCGCTTACCGCACGCCTCTCCGGTGAGGCGAAGGAGGTGGGCAAGCTCTTTCCTGCTCTTGCTCGAGACAGTAAGGAGAAACGTATGCTCCTCGCTCCCCCGGCCTGCGTGCTTGCGGGGGGTGAGACTACCGTCACCCTCCGGGAGGGACACGGCACCGGGGGCCGCAATCAGGAGCTCGCGTTGACGGTCCTTCGGGAGATGGTACGCGCTCCGGAAGCCTTCCGCGGCGTTTCCTTTGCCAGCATAGGTACCGACGGAAACGACGGTCCAACCGACAGCGCCGGAGGCTGGATCACCGACTCGATTCTGGAGAAAGCGAAAGGCGATCCGGCGGCCCTGGAGGAGGCGTTGCGCAACAACGACGCCTACCCATATCTGCAGGCCCTGGGGGCCCACATTATGACCGGCCCCACAAATACCAACGTCTGCGATCTGCAGCTCCTCCTTATCAGGTAGAGGTCCGGCGGCTTCGGTCGGTACGCCCCCGGGGGCTCTTTAGTCCAGGAGCTCCTCCCTGATCCACCGGCCAAGAACCTCCCCGAGAGTACGCTGCCCTTCCGCGTCGAGGTGAATACCATCGGGAAAGGGACACTCCACGTGAGCGGCGGCGTCGAGGAAGGGCACATCGAGCTCTTCGGCGACAAGCCGATACTCCTCTGCCAGAGCGAGAGAACGCTCATGAGCCCCGGCAAACATCTCACCAAAGGCGGTCTCCTCCCCCACGTGAGCCGGCGCCACGATACCTACCCGAGGTTCCCCTTTGCCAGGCCCGGTCTCACTTGTCTGCACGGCCCTTACGAGCTGCCGCATCCCCCGGGCTATGTCCGAGGCGGGTACGGCGAAGCGCGCCTTCGTGTCGTTGGTACCCAACATGATTACCACGCCGTCCAGGGGCTTGTGAGAGACCAGGCAGGGACGGAGATAGGTCAATCCGTTGCGCCAGGGCTCAATGGTGTCCTCGAGAACCGTGGTTCTCCCGTTTAGGCCCTCCGGGATGAGACGGTACCCGGACCCCAGCACCGTTCCGGCCACGGTGGTCCATCGGTCCTCATACTGATGGCGCTCGCCGCTCCCGGGGTTGTAGCCCCAGGTGTTGGAATCGCCGTAGCAGAGGACATTCTTCACTGTTTCAGCCATCCTTCGTTCCTTTTGTTGTCTCTGCAACCATGGGGGCAGTGTACCATAAGGTAGGAACCGCCCGCTTTACCTCTCGCCGTTTACGTGATAGAGAAAGTCGATGATGATACGAATCGCGCTTCGGCTTCTCCTAGTGGTGCTTCTTTCCACGCCCTTAGTGGCTCAGGAGCGCCCCTCAGGACCCCTCGGCTCAGCTTTAGTGGATGAGGAGGGGCTCCTCTGGGTGCGCACGGCCCAGGGATGGGATCAGCAAATGGATGGGCTCCCGACTCGGCAGGTCTATCCCTTCGACAAGCCCCAGCCTGTTCGCCTCACCAGCGCAAGCTCCGGTGCGGACGGAACCCTCCTCGCCACGACCGGCACGGAGCTCTTTCGGGGGCGACCCGGAGAGTGGCAGCAAATCGCCGGTCGCCACCGACTGGGTACCTACGCGTACCTTACCAGCGTCGCTGCTCATCCCCGTCAAAGAGAGACAATCGCCCTGGGGACCTCCTTTCACGGACTCTTTCTCACCGTTGACGGCGGAGAAAGTTGGGAGGACCTGAGCAGCCGTCTTCCTTCGCTCCATCGCGGCGCGGGTTACCTGGAGGAGATAAGCTCCGTCGCTTTTGATCGCTCGGGACGATCGCTTTACCTTCTGGCAAACTTCGGAGAGTCCCTTCTCCGACTCGACATTACCGGAAGCTCCGACTCCCCGGCGCGAAGCGTTGCCCTGCCGCCGGAGATCGATCGGGCGAGAAGGCTCCACCGTGCCGCCGACGGCGCACTGCTCCTCACCGGCCAGACCACCGAGACAGAGAACCTCACAGCGTACGAGCTAACCCCGGAGGGTTGGGTCCGACACGGTCAGGAGCCGCTG
>CAYZHV010000174.1:0-8579 GCA_964478055.1 uncultured Spirochaetaceae bacterium
ACGGCTACGACCCGGAACGTCTCGGGCTCTACGGCGTATCCGCCGGAGGCCACCTGGCCCTGATGGCGATCTCTACAATGGAGCCCGAGCGAGTCCGGTTTTCCTTTGCCTTTGTGGAGTGCGCCCCCACGGACCTTATAGGCATGCGTAATGGCGACGCCTTCGAGAACGCCAGAGTCTTCAAGCTCTTCCCGGAACGGCGCCTCAAAAAGCTCAGCCCGATCAACTATGTCAGTAAGGAGCTTCCACCAATTCTCATTTTTCACGGCGATGCGGACCGCACCGTACATATCGATCAGTCCGTTCGGTACGTGGAAGCAGTCCAATCAGTCGGAGGCGAGGCCGAGCTCGTACGCTACCCCGGAGGGGACCACGTCTTTCTCAACTACTCCGACGCCATGTGGTATCGCCAGGAGACCCGGGCTCTGGAGTTTTTCGAGGAACGATTCTAGCCGGAAAACGGAACTAACCCGGCTTTCAGCGGCGATAGAGGTACGCCTTGCCGGCCGCTGACAGACCCTGCACCGCACTCTGCGGCGCACCCACGAGCAGCAATCCGTCCCGGCTTTCAACAGACCAACCGAACTCGCTGTTCTCCTCACGCTCCGGGGGGAGCAGAGTTTCCACCAATTCGCCGGCTCTGTCGAACACGAATACCGCCCCGGCGTTGTTGACTCCATCCACATCTTCCCGGGGCGCCCCGACGACAACGTTGTTTCCGTCCAGAGCCACGGATGTTCCGAAGCCGGCAAATCCCGAGCTCAATGGAGAAACCAGAGTAGCAAGAAATGTTCCGTCGTTGTTGAAGAGGTGAGCCCTCCCGGCCTCGATCTGACCGTCTACTGTTGCTCCCGGCTCTCCGATTACTAGAAGCTCGCCGTCAGTGTCCGCACAGACTCCAAAGAGCCCGCCGGCGGTGGGATGCGGTGCCGTAATCTCTGCCCGAATCGGTCCGGTACGTGCGAAAACATACGCCTTGCCCGCGTCTCTCGCCCCCTCAACCGTTCCATGGTCCTGGGTTACCACCACCGTATCGCCGGCTATCGCAACAGCCATGCCGAAGCTCTTGGGCACGAATCCACTCTCAGGGACAAACTCACGGAGGTATTCCCCGGTCTCTTTGTAGAGATAGGCACCGGAGAAGTACGCCCCGACAAGAAGAAACCCGTCTCGCAGATCAACGGAGTTGCCGAACTCGAGATTCCTCTTTACACGATTTTCTGGCGGCACCACGAGTACTGAAGGCGCCTGCTTATCCTCGTAGAGATACGCCTTTCCTCCTTGGTCTGCGTGGATTTCGCCAACGGCGACTGTGCCTTGATCCACCGAGACGCACCCCATCAAATACGCACCTCCGCCAAATCCACTCTCATCAAAGGGAGAGACCCCTTGGTCGCTTCTCGGGCTCGGGGACTCTGCACTCCAGAGTGGCGTTCCCTCCTCATCAAAGACGTGCACCCTGCCGGCCCGGCTTACACCGGAGGCCGCGGCAAAGGGCTCGCCCACGACGAACAGGGAGCCGTCGGTGGAGACGGAGTTCCCGAAGCAGCCGCGAGCTTCCGGCGTCGGTGACGACAGGGTAGCCCATAGGCGATACTCCTGGGCAACCAGGGAGACGAGGGAGAAATGCAGTAGAGCGACCAAGATCAGAGCCCGACCAACGGAACACATCGGCCCTCCTTCGCGGAAGTCCGTTGTCAGAGCCAGCGGGGTGCAGCAAGGGCCGCCGCATTGACAGAATTGGTTTTACTTAACTCTATTCCGCTACGAGAGAGGTGTCAAACATCTTCGTTAATGGAATCTTAACTTGACGAAATTGCCTATGCGGTAGAGAGTTACGCTCAGTGGTTATCAGATTTGTGCTTTGGTTCAGAATGGTGGGATTTACCGCTCTCTTTGTTTCCCTTGCCATAGCATTTCTCTGCTACCAGCGTACACCCTTCAAGTGGCTAAAGAACTATCTCATACTCATCGCGACCCAGGCGGTTTTCGATCTGAGCTACACGTTCGTTCTATTTACGGACCTGTTTTCCGGCACGCCCACCGGCCAGGGTCACCCACTCTTTCAGGTGCTCCGGGTGATTGTCAGCCTCATTCTCGTCTATGTGGGCCCGCGGTTCGTCCAGCAGCTTCTCGGAAGAGGACAGAGGAAATTCGCCCGTCTGGCTATTCTTGTCCCGGTGGCGGTGCTGGTCCTCGGCTATGTGGCCACCCTTCTGTCCATCGGCTTTGCCTACGATCAGGAGATTACGGCTCTCTACTACGCCTATATCGGAGGGTGGTTTCTTCGAGGTCTCCTTCAGAATGACCGGCTCGCCGTGGGACGCTGGCATGCCTGGATAGTTACGTTTCTCTCCCTGGCTACTGCCTGGTACGCCCTCTCGGCGGTTGAGATGGCCCTGGGACCGGTTCTCCTTGTTCAAGAACCGGACATACACATGGTGGTTCTATCTTCATCTCTATTCTCGGTCCTCTGGTCAGTGGTCGTGGTGATTCCCTCCGGGCGCTGCCTCACCGAGCCTGCCGGGGGCGAGAGCGAAGGGGTCCCAGAGCCCTTTGTTCGAGAGTTTGACCTGAGCAAGCGGGAGGCAGAGGTCCTCGAGCTGCTCTGTCTCGGCCTGAGCAATCGCGCCATCGGAGAGAAACTCTACATTTCTCCCCGAACTGTAGAGAACCATGTCTACAACCTCTACCGCAAATGCGGCGTAAGCCGTCGTCTCGAACTCTGCAACCTCCTAAACGGCTACAGATAGCCTAGGTATAACTACCTAGTTGGGGGTTTGGGATCAAAATACGTAGTTCTCCTGATATGCAGCACCGAAAAGCCGTTCTATGATCACCATCGAAAGGAGAGAGTAACAGTGTCTATCGATGTTGAGCGCTACTACAGAGTGTACGGGCCGATGGTGATGCGACGATGCCGAAGCCTGTTGAAGGACGAGGAGGAAGCGGCGGACGCGATGCAGGATACCTTCGTACGGCTGCTGCGCCATAAGGATCGCCTCAACGAGCGGGGTCCTTCGAGCCTTCTCTATACGATCGCTACCAATGTCTGTCTAAACCGCATCCGTTCCGCCGGCCGAGATAAAAGTGACGCCGCCGGAGATGCCCTCGATCGAATCGCGGTGGAGACCGACCACGAAGAGCAGGTGCTGACCGGACACTTTCTCGAGCAGCTCTTTCGGGACCAGAAAGACGACACTCGGACAATGGCGATTTGCCACTACCTCTACGGCATGACCCTCGAGGAGACTGCCAAGGTGTGTGACATGTCGGTATCGGGAGTTCGAAAGCGGCTTCGGGGCTTGCGCCGGGATGCCAGAAAGATGAAGGTGGCCTAACGGAATGGACAGTATGAATCTCGCCCTCGAGAGCTCCAACACCGTTGTCGCGATCCTGAGTAGCGTTGGTATCCTGCTCCTGGTTACGGTAGCGATCCTTCTCAGTGTTCGCCGGGGAAGTATCTCCGCCCGGGGCGCTGCGGCAGCGATCCTCGCCCTCGGCGCTGCGGTCGTCGCCCTCTTAGCGGTGGTCCTATTCATTCATGTGCAGCTTCTCGCCGTAGACGCCTCAGCAACCCCGGAACCCCGCCGGGTCGCGGAGCGAGAAGGATCCCTCTGCCGGTGTAGCCAGCCCCTTCTCCTCGGCCCACAGAAGTGTGCCTACGCCTCCAAGAGCTGAACAGCCCTTCTCTCTCCTAGAGCACGCCGAACAGTCGGAGGGAGCTCAGCGCTACCGCCGCCACAATAACCCAGCGCACCGCACCAGCTCCCCGCTGCACCGCGAAATTCACCCCCACCCAGGCGCCGGCCATGGAACCCACACCTAGAAGCACTCCGTAGTGCCAGAGCACTTTCCCGTAAATAGCAAACACCACTAGGGAAAGAATCGTGAAAAAGACCACCACAAGGAGCTTAATGGCATTGGTCTTTACAAGGTCCTGTCCGAGAAGAATGGTGATGGCGCTAATGAGAAGAAAGCCTACCCCCGCCTGGATAAACCCGGCGTAGACCCCGATGAGAAAGAAGACCGGAAGTCTCACCCAGGGCGATTTGGTCCAGGGTGGCGTTTCTCCGCCTCCGGTGGGCTTGCGGATGAACATGGTGAGCAGAACGACGATGAGGACCAGGCCAAGAATAAAGTCGAAAACCGCGTTACTCAAGTTGGACGCGATAAGGGCGCCGAGGATTGCCCCCAAGAGCCCCGGCACCGCCGCCTGCCAGGCGTCATGGAAATCGAGTTGTCCCTTCCTCCGAAACCGTTCGGCCCCCAGGGAACTCTGAAGAAGCACCGCCACCCGGTTGGTGGCATTTGCCACGGTGCTTGGGATTCCAAGAAAGATGAGCGCAGGGATGGTAAGCAGAGAGCCTCCACCGGCCAGGGTATTCACGAATCCCGCTATACCCCCAGCGAGCACCAGTAGTGCGAGCTTTCCAACCTCGATCCAGTCCACCAGACACCCCCGAAAAGAAAAGTGAATACCATCCTACGGGCAGACCGTGGACGGCGCAAGGTGCAGGTGTAGCCCTCGAAGGGCGGTCTTGCTACTATTCATTTCGCCGTGAACCGACCAAGCAACAACCAGCTGAGCCTCTACTGGCACACCTTTTTCCTCGCCATCACCACAACCTTTACGGAGCTCAACACCGTCATGCCCGCGCTCATACTCGAGGTCGGCGGCGGTGAGAGCGCTGTGGGGCTACTGACGGCGATCATGATCGGCGTGCCCCTGGTCACCCAGCTCCCCTTCGCCTCGTTTCTCCACACCCGGCAGAAGAAGAAGCCCTTTCTCCTTCTCGGCATAAATCTGCGGGTCCTGGCGCTGGGCATGGCGGCAATCGTAATCGGCGCGGCCCTTTCCGGTAGGGCGGTCATCCTCCTGGTCTTTCTCGCGATGACCATATTCGCCCTGAGCGGCGCCTTTGCCGGCGTCTCTTACACCGAAATGATCGGCAAGGTGGTGACGCAGAAATCCCGGGGCACCTTCTTTGTACGCCGGCAGCTCTTCAACAGCCTCGGGGTTCTCATCTCGGCGATCATCACCCGATTTATCCTCGGGCGAGTACCCTTTCCGGAGGGCTACGCTGGTCTCTTCTACGCCGCGGCGGGGGTGCTCTTGGTCGCGTCTCTTGGTTTCTGGGCGCTCCGGGAGCCGGAAGGTAGCCTCGCCACGGCTCCAGAGACAACCTCCACGACGGCGGCGCCCCTGCCAACCAATTCAGCCTCCCCGACGCCGGCTCCCACAGAGAGGGAGCGAATTCTGCGCCTGGTGCTCTCGATCCTCAAGGGTGACAAGAACCTGAGGCGGCTCATTCTCACCACCAACCTGATCGCTCCGGCCTTTACAGCCCTACCCCTCATCACCGCCCTGGCCCACCGCAGCTATGAGATCACCGGCGAGACCGTCGGGTGGTTCGTCCTGGTGCAGATCGGGGGGATGCTCATATCCAGCAGGCTCTGGGGAGCGGTAATTCGCCGCGGCGGCTTTAGACTGGTGCTCTGGTCCGAGGCGATCCTCCTGGGGCTCCTATTGCCCCTGGCCCTTCTCCTCTCGGCAAATGTAGGAATCCTGGCCTACGGGTCGGTCTACCTGCTCCTGGGCGCGGCGATCTCCGCGCATCGCGTCGGTACCGAGGCGGTAATCGTACAGATTTCTCCTGATCACCAAAGAGCACTCTACGCCGGTATTTTCGGCGCCTTTAACCTGGGAATGGCGGTTATTCCCATTCTCAGTGGAACGCTTATCGCCCAACTCGGGTTTACCCCAGTCTTTCTCGTCGCCGCAGCGGCCTCCTGGGCCGCCCTGTTCGCCATCCGAGGAATCTGGTGTGGCCGGTGGTACGCGGAATAAGAATGGGCCGCCCAACCCAAGTCGGACGGCCACTATTAAGAGCTTTCGTGACGGCGAGTTTTCTAAAAGAGCCGTTCTATCGCTGTCGCATCATCATATCCATGAGCCCGCCACCGTTCTGCACGTTGTTGAAACCCATTTGCTGAAGCATCCGGGCCGCGTAGGCGCTCCGGGCGCCGGAAGCACAGTAGACGGTGATTTCTCGGTCCTTCTCTCCGAGCTGGTCCACGTGGTAGCCCAGGTCATCCATGGGAATGTTAACCGCCCCGGGCACGGCGCCGCCCTCGAACTCTTCGGGCGTTCTCACATCCACGATGAGCGGTTCGTTGCCTCCCATGGCGGACTGTTCGGCGCCTTCCTCAGCGCCTTCGTCCTCGGTCTGGCCGTCGGAAGCGGTGAGACTCTTCTTCTCCACCGGAGCGAGAGGCACCTGAATGAACTCGAAGCCCACTGCCCGAGCATGGCGCTCCAGGCTCATGTGGCCCCCGGAGACATTGAACACCGCCGTAAAGCCGTCCTGCACCAGCTGGCGCAGACCCTGGTGCCCCTTCTTCCCGTCATCACTGACAACAAGAACCGGCGTCTCCTTCGGAAGCTGACTCGCCTGATGCACCAACTGAGCGAGCGCGACATTGTAAGAGCCTCGGATATGAGAGCGCTGGTAGCTAAAGGGGTCTCGAAGATCCACCGCCACCAGGGGCTGATCAATCGCCTTGATAAAGGTGTCGAGCTCTCCAGCTGTGACCGAGGGGCTGAACCCGTTCATCTTGTTTTCAGCCACGAAGGCGGCCATGTTGATCGGATCGTTCGCGGAACCGAAGGGCGGCGCGTAGGCAAGGTCGAGATCAGCGAGATCACTCACGGTCATGCCCGCGGCGATTGCCGTGGAAAGAACGTCCAGGCGCTTGTCCGCGCCCTCCTCGCCGGCGGTCTGTCCACCGAGAAGCCGCCCGGTCTCTCGCTCGTAGACGAGAAGAACCGTCACGATCTTGGACCCGGGGTAGTAGGAAGTGTGGTTATCCTTGTGGATTACCACGGAATCCGCATCTATTCCCGCGGAACGTGCCTGGGCAAGGGAGAGGCCCGTGGAGCCGGCGGTCGCCTCGAACACCTTGACGATCGAGGTACCTTGGGAGCCGGTGTAGCGCTTCTTCTCTCCCATGGCGTTGGACGCGGCAATGCGGCCCTGCCGGTTCGCGGGGCCTGCCAGGGGAATGCGCACCTTGCGGTTACTCACCCGGTGCTCGATCTCGACCATGTCTCCCGCGGCATAGATGTCGGGATCGCTCGTCTGCAGCTGCTCGTCAACAATAAGTCCACCTGCCTCGCCAAGCTCCAGTCCCGCCTCTTGGGCGAGCTTCAGGGTCGGCTTGACGCCGACGGACATGAGCACCATCTCCGCCGGCAGGCGTCGTCCGTCCTCGAGCTCCACTTCATGCTCGTCGATCTTGGTTACCGAAGCGTTGGTATGTACCCCAACCCCGTACGCCTGGAGCTCCTCAGTCAGGTAGCCTGCGATCTCCCCCGCCATGTTGGGCATTACATGCGGGAGCCGTTCCACGAGGTTGACCTCGACACCGCGCTTACGGAGCGCCTCTACCATCTCCAGGCCGATAAACCCGCCGCCGACCACCACCGCAGATCCAGGTCCTCGACTCTGAATCCAATCCTCGATGGCGTCCATATCCCGCAGGGTCCAGAGGGAGAAGACATGCGGCTTTTCCACGCCTGGGATTTGCGGGACGAAGGGTTTGCCACCCTGAGCAAGAATTAGCTTGTCATAGGGGAACTCGATATCCTTGCCGGTGGACTTCTGCAACGCCCGGACAGTCTTTTTCTCTCGGTCTATGGAGGTTACTTCGGTCTCTACTTCTACAAGGACATCGTACTGTTCCCGGAAGCTCTCCGGGCTCTGGAGGATCAGCTTAGACCGACGAACTATGTCGCCGCTAATGTAGTACGGTAGCCCACAGTTCGCGAAAGAGATATCCGGCCCTGACTCAATGACCGTGATTTCCGCGTCTTTCGACAGCCTTCTCGCTCTCGCGGCTGCAGTAGCTCCCGCCGCAACTCCACCAACTATTACAATCCGTTCCATGGTACTCTCCGTGTATATATTCTTTTTTATATATAACAAGAGTACGATTTGATGTCAACAGGGTTGAGCGCAGCGGTGGCGACCGTCTTATTTTCGGTCGTAGTAGATGCTCTTACCCGTAACCGAGAGGGGAACACCCATAACAAAGTCCGCATCAATAAGACCCATCCGGCGGGCGGAGACACCGATGCGGTACATGATCCGGTTGTCCACATTCATCATCTGAGCGGTCTTTACCGCGCTTCCGATGGCGATACCCATATCCAGGAGACGTATCGCGCACTGAGGCCCGAGGAACTCGCCGTTTTGCTCTCCGCTGTTGATTTCCAGGCAGACCGGATGGCCACAGGCGGCGCAGTCGAGACCCGGGACCGCCGCGTCCTTCATCCCGATAAGCACCACGGCCCCGGAATTGCGCACATTAGCCCCGTCACGGTCGAAGTTCTTCTTCCCCGACTCCTTGCCGAAGGCTTCCATATCATCCGCAAGGCGCGCGATCTCCTCGCCTTCGATCGTCTTTGTCACGATAAAGTTCTGTCCCACCGCCTTGGGAGCGGTGACGGCAGAAACCTCCATCAGCTCCGCCACGGTTTTCATGGCTTCCATGATCTCCACCTGGATTTGCGTGTT
>CAYZHV010000175.1:0-8495 GCA_964478055.1 uncultured Spirochaetaceae bacterium
GAGATTCAGAGCAACATGGAGACGCTGCAGATGATTCGACGCGCCTGCAAAGAAAACGACATTTTGCCCTTCTTCCAACCGATTCTCGATAACAAGAATGGAAAGGTAGCGAAGTACGAAGCCCTTGTGCGGCTGCGAAACGAGGCGGGAGAGATTGTCTCCCCCGGGGCTTTCCTCCTTGTGGCAAAGAACAGCCGATACTATGACGTTATTACCCGGATTATGCTGGAGCGCTCCCTGGAGATCTTCAATGACCGATCGGAAGAGTTGAGCGTCAACCTATCGGTGGTAGATATTGAGAACAGCAAGACCCGGGACCACATCCTCTACCTCCTGGATCGCTACCCGTCGGTGGCACGGAGGCTTACCATCGAGCTCGTAGAGGAGGAGTCAATTCGGCACTATGATCAAGTGAAGGAGTTTATCACCACCGTGGCCGGTTACGGCGTTAAAGTGGCGATAGACGATTTCGGAAGCGGCTACTCCAATTTTCAACGCATCCTGGAGTTGGACGTTGACTACATCAAGATTGACGGCTCCATTGTGCGGCACATCGCGGATAGCCCGGTCTATCGAAACCTCGCCTCCGTGGTCTGCCAGTTCGCCAAGTTCTCGGAGATCCCGATTATCGCGGAGTTTGTAGAGAGCCAGGCGATCCAGGATGTTCTCCTGGACCTCGGCGTCGAGTACTCCCAAGGGTACTTTATCGGCAGGCCGGACATCTTGGAAGCGGTCACCGTACCTGGGTAGTTCTCGTTTAGAGTTAGAGCCGGTGTAAGTCGGTGGTCGAAAGAAGGCTTAGGCTACTCTTCTTCCTCTACGGAGAACTCGGACTTATCCGCTCCACAGACCGGGCATACCCAATCCTCCGGAAGGTCATCGAAAGCGGTTCCCGGCGGGATGTCCGAGTCCGGATCTCCCTCGGCGGGGTCATAGATGTAGCCGCAGACATTGCAGACGTACTTCTTCATGGCCACTGCACCTCGGTGATTAGAGCAAGCTTGCTCCTGGAGCGCTCATCCTCCGGATTAATCTCCAGAGCTCGCTGAAAGCACTTTACCGCCTCAGTGTTGTTGTGCAGGCCGTAATGGGCTACTCCGAGAAGGTAGTGAACCTCCGCGAACCCCGGGGTCGCCTCCACCAGCTCTTTGAGGAGTTTTAGGGCTTCGCCAAACTCCTTCTGCCGAACCTTCATGTGCGCGAGATAGAAGTTGGCAATCCGTGACTCCGGGGACATCTTGTGAAACTGTTCGAAAGCCTTGCTCGCTTTGTGATCCCGGCCGAGAAAGAGATCGATAAGGCCGACGAAATAGCTCGCCATGGCGTGGCTCTGGTCCTTCATCTCCACAACCTGATTGAAGGCGTCAAGGGCTTTGTCGAGCTCTCCCATGCGGTAGTAGCAGACACCCAGCTTGTAGTAGGCGTTACCGTAACTCGGATTGAGAGCAATGGCGGCGTTGTACTGCTCAACTGCCTCGTCCAGGTCTCCCCGGGAGTAATCAACGTTGCCCCGCAGTAGCTTGATAAAAGGCTCTTCAGTGTACTTCTTGTCCAGATCCGCGAAAGCTTTCTGCGCCGCGTCCCAGTCGCCGGCGAGAAAGTGTGACATAGCAGTGAGATATTCCTGATCCGAGTAAAACTCTTTCATCTGGTGGCTCCTTTCCAGAGTGTAGCAAGGGGTCGACCGGTTTGCAAGAAAACTCCCTAGCTGGGCGAGATCAGCAGCTTCGGATAGTCCTCCCCGTCAAGAAGATGCAGGCGTACCTTCTTCGGGGAGCCGAGTTTCTGAACCGTCTTCAGAGAGAGCTCACAGGTGCCCATGCGGGTGTTGTTTTCCAGATAGAGGTTACCGTAGACAAATCGGGTGTTCGGATTCTCCAGCTCGTCGAAGCTATTGCCGGCGTAGATCTTCACCACGATTTCCGTGGTCATAACACCGAGGTCGAATCCGTCGTTCGGATGGATGCGGATGGTCTTCTCGTCAAAGGAGTAGTCTCCCAGGACCTGTAGAAATGATGTCTCTTTCATTGTGCTTTCCAGATGAGCATTGTAGGGGGTGCTGCGGCCGGGGTCAAAGGGTGTCGCAGATGGGTGGGTTCAACCTCGGCGACATGGAGGACACCAATCAAGGCCGGCGCGTTAACGAGTCAACGGGTTGAGTGCTCGATCGTTACCCGATTGTCTAAACGTATCCGTTCCGTCTGGACGAGGTCGTTTCGTTTTGTTACGCTAAACGAAAGAGGAGATAAACAATGATCGCTTTGAAGGAGAATGCCCGGTACGCTCTTGTTGTGCCCACGAGCATGGGGGTTCGAATTACCTCGGTAAACGGACAACCGACCCACGCATCGACGATGTTCGAAATGCAGGTCACCAGCGCCGAAACAAACGTGGTGAGCATAGCATCCTACCTCGGCCTCCCGGTCAAGGTTCTCACGGCTTTTGTAGCTGGGAGCCCCATAGCGCGCCTTATCAAGGATAATCTCTCATCCCGACACATCGACTACGAAGGTCCCGAACGGGAGCAGGGTGGGCCCTGGGGTTACCGCCACCAGTTTAACATCGCCGACAGCGGCTACGGCTCCCGAGGACCCCGGGTCCACAACGATCGTGCGGGAGAAGTGGGGCGGACCCTGTCGGTTGAGGATTTTGACCTCGAGCGACTCTTCGGCGACGAGGGTGTTCAGATTATCCACATATCCGGCCTTGTGGGCGCCCTCTCGCCGCAAACCGGAACCTTCTGTCTCGAGCTTGCCAGGGCGGCGCGAGAGAGGGGGACCCGAGTTTCCTTTGACCTGAACTATCGTGCCTCCTTCTGGGAGGGCCGGCAGAAGGAGCTCCGCGAAATCTTCCACGAGATCGCCAAGGTCTCGGACATTTTAGTCGGCAACGAGGAAGATTTTCAGCTGAGCCTCGGCCTCCAGGGGCCTCCTCCGGGAGGTAGTGGCCTCTCGGACAAGATCGAGAGCTTCAAGACGATGATCGGCACCGTCCGGGAGGCGTATCCCCAGGTTACCGTCTGCGCCACGACCCTTCGAGAGGTCGTAAGCACGAACCACCACCTCTGGGGAGCGATTCTTTCGGCGAATGACCAGTGGCACGTTGCGGAACCGAGGGACATAACCGTCCTCGATCGGATCGGAGGCGGCGACGGCTTTGTCGGTGGTATGCTCTACGCCATACTCCGGGGCTGGGATCCGGAAACCTGGGTACAGTTCGGCTGGGCCTCCGGTGCCCTGGCGACCACCTTCCTAACCGACTACGCCCAGCCCTTGGACGAGGAGCAGATCTGGGCGATCTGGAAAGGCAACGCTCGGGTCAAGAGATAGTTGCTCTCACCAAACGTGCGGACGGCAGCATTGGATGCGGCGTCATAACCACGAGCCTGAGATGGCTCTCGGTTGACTTTTTATAGGAGAAGGAATGGAAAAAGCGGACATTGGATTAATCGGTTTGGCGGTGATGGGCCAGAACCTGGTACTCAATATGAACGACCACGGTTACTCCGTGGCGGTCTACAATCGAACCGCTGCGAAGACCGATGCGTTTATCGCCGGCAGCGGCGCTGGGCGGGAGACGATCTATCCCACCTACTCCATCGAGGAGCTCGTAAACAGGCTCGAGCGGCCGCGGCGTGTGATGCTCCTTGTCAAGGCGGGGAACGTAGTCGACCAGTTCATTGAGCAGCTTCTGCCATACCTCGAAGAGGGGGACATCATTATCGACAGTGGCAATAGTCACTATCCCGACACTGCCCGAAGGACCGAAGAGCTCGACGCGAAAGGGATTCGCTTTATCGGCACGGGCATCTCTGGTGGCGAGGAGGGCGCTCGTAGCGGCCCCTCGATGATGCCCGGCGGCAATCCGGCGGCCTGGGAGCCGGTAAGAGCGATCTTTCAGGCTGTTGCGGCCAAGACTCCCGAAGGAGAGGCGTGTGCGGACTGGGTCGGCGAAGGTGGAGCAGGACACTACGTCAAGATGGTGCATAACGGCATCGAGTACGGCGACATGCAGCTCATCTCCGAGGCGTACCAGCTCATGAAAGAGGGGCTCGGCATGTCCAACCAGGAGATGCACGAGGTCTTTGCCGCCTGGAACAAGAGCGAGCTCGACAGCTTTCTCATAGAGATTACCGCGAACATTCTCACCGCTACCTACGGGGATGGTAGTTACGTGCTCGATTCCATTCTCGATAAAGCGGGGCAGAAAGGCACGGGCAAGTGGACCGGCATAAACGCTCTGGAGGAGGGCATTCCGGTGACCTTGATCGTCGAGGCGGTCTTCGCCCGCTCCCTGAGCGCCCTCAAGGAGGAGCGTACACGGGCGGCCAAGATTCTTCCCGGCCCTGAGGCAGAGTTCGAGGGTGACCGAGAGGCGTTTATCGAGGATATTCGTCTCGCCCTCCTTGCCTCGAAGATCGTCTCCTACGCCCAGGGCTTTATGCTGATCAAGGCGGCGAGCGAGGCGTACAACTGGGATATCAACTACGGTAACGTGGCCATGCTCTGGCGGGAAGGGTGCATCATTAGAAGCGTCTTCCTCGGGGACATCAAGAACGCCTTTCAGCGCAATCCTGAGCTCGAGAACCTGATGTTGGACGACTACTTTCGGGGACTTGTGGAGAAGAGCCAACTCGCCTGGCGCCGGGTCGTCGGTAAGGCAGCGGAGCTCGGAATCCCGGTCCCCGCGTTCTCGACGGCCCTCGCCTTTTACGACGGGTACCGCTCGGAGCGGCTCCCGGCCAACATGATCCAGGCGCAGCGGGACTACTTCGGGGCGCACACCTTCGAGCGGGTGGACAAGCCGCGAGGGGAGTTTCATCATTTCGACTGGATCGGAAGCGGGGCCGCGGCAATCAGCGGCTCCTACAACGCCTGATCCTCCGCGATGATCACGTCGAGCCCCTTCTCTCTAAACACCGAGAGAAGGGGGCTTTCGCTTTCGGTAACGAGAATATCCACCTCTCTTAGAGTGGCGAAGACCGAGAAGGCGTGCTTTCCGATCTTATCGGCGTCGGCGAGGATGACCACGTTCCGGGCGGCGGCTATCGCCTCCCGCTTGAACTGCGCTTCGATGGAGTTCTGCGAGGAGAAGCGGCCGTCCTCTGAGACGCCGGTGACGCCGATAAAGGCGTGGTCGAACTGCATTCGTGAGATAACTTCTTCTGCGTCGGGACCGATAAAGCTCCCGCCGCTCTCGCGGTAGGAGCCTCCCGTTGCGTGCAGAGCGATCCCGGGCCTGCCGGCGAGGATAATCAGAGCGTCCAGAGAGTTAGTAACGACCCGTAGATCCATCTCGGCCACCGCCGTGGCGAGGGCGGCGCAGGTCGAACCGGAGTCGATGAGAATGGTTTCGCCGTGGCTGACTAGCCGCTGAGCGGCTCGGGCGATGGCGACCTTCGACTCCGCCCGGACCTCCCGACGGGCGGAGAGAACGGCGTTTTCCTCAGCCTGCTCGGCGAGCACCGCGCCTCCGTGGGTGCGCTGCAGGAGACCCATCTCCTCCAGAATGGCGAGATCCTTTCGGAGGGTCACCTCGCTCACGTCGAGGCGATCCGCCATTTCCGAGACTCGTATGGAAGAACGTTTTTTGAGAATCGCCGCAATGGCTTGTCGCCGCTCGACTCCTGTCACTTTCGTTTACCTTCTAAAATCAGAGTATAACGAAAAGAGTCTGGGGAGAGAAGCGGGCTCCTCGGGTTAGAGCATCGCCATGGAGCCGCGAAACTTGACCACGTCGAGGACCATCACCATGGCTCCTTGCTTCTTGTCCAGGTCTCCGGTTATCTCCTCCACGCGCTCGATTACTTCATCTATGAGGGACTCCGGAACGAGACAGAGAATGGTCTTGCTCGAATGCTTGCTCTGCTGCATGAAGCCGATGAAGTCCGCGAAGAGCGGGACATTGGAGATGTACTGTCCCATGCCGCCGGACTCAACAACCGTGGCTCCTTCGATCCCTTCCTCAATCAGCACTTCCAGGACACCATAGAGGTACTCATCGATGTAGAGGTTGATAATCATCAGCTTCTGGTTCTCGTTGGCCTGTCGGCGCTCCTCCGCGGGAGAGGCGCTTCGAAGAAAGGACTCATAGAGCGCTTCCTCGCTCCGGGCGTGGACGAGCTCCTGTTTTACGTTGGTGTGGCCGATGGCCCGGGAGACAAAGGCGAGAATCTGAAGGTGGGTATTCACCGCTTCCGCGGGGCCGAGGATGACGATGAAAATGCGGACCTTTTTCTTGTCCAGGGCGTCAAACTCCACCCCTTTTCGAGATATCGCGATAAAGACGAGAAAGGAGCTCATCCCCTCTATCCTGGCGTGGGGTATGGCTACCTCGTTTCCGAAACCGGTGCTGCCTTGGGCTTCCCGTTCGGCTATGATGTCCCGGATCTGCTCAGCGGGAATGCCCGCAACCTTCTCACTTTTGACCGCCAAGTTGGCGATTTCTTCGATGGCATCATCTTTTCGCTTGGCCTGCATCTTGACGGTGCAGGACGCTTTGTCAACAAGAGGGTATAGATCCATTACGCCTCCATCTCGTTACCCTTAATTATGGCGAATCGCGAGAGCGGTGGCCCGAAGAGCTCGTTAACAAATACGGAAAAGAGAACGATATTGATCATCGTCTGGACGAGCTGCAGTTGCTCCGCCGCCAAGCCCTCCATGAGGGGGGAGGCCTCCACCAGGAGCACCAGACCGATCGCCACTCCCGCCTGCGGCAACATGCAGATGCCGAGGTAGTCGCGGATACTGCGACTCACGCCACTCATGGCACAGCCCAGGTAGACACCGCCGTACTTGCCGACTGCTCGAGCCAGAACGTAGACGCCCCCGAGAAGGAGAACCGTCCCGTTGGTCACGATCTCCGGATTGAGCTCGGTCCCGGCGATCACAAAGAAGAGCGCGTATATCGGCGGGGTGAGGGGACGAAGAATACGAAAGATCCGGTGGTTTTCCGGGCTCAGATTGATGATTACCGCTCCGGCGGTCATGTTTGCCAGGAGCGGGGAGAGATGAAAGATCACAGCCACGGCGGTGGTGGTGAAGAGCACACCGAGAGTCGTGATGAGGATCTCGTTCGGGTTCGATCGGCGCCGAGCAAGGGCGTGAATGAGAAACCCCGATACGAGACCGACTATCACCGAGAGGAGCACCTCTTCCACCGCTCCGAGGGCGAGCATGATCGAGGATTCTCCACCGCCTCCAATAATGGAAGAGACAAAGGCGAAGACGCTTCCAAAGAGTATTACCGCCCCAGCATCATCGAGAGCGACCACACCGTAGAGATAGTCGACAAAGAGTCCCCGAGCCCGCAGGGCCTGGACGATTGCCACCGTCGCCGCCGGAGCGGTGGCGGAGGCTATGGCTCCCATGAGAAGCGCAAAGGGCAGGGGAAATCGCACGAGCCAGAGAGCCGCAGCCACAATGAAAAATGTTGCAAGAATCTGGACAATCGTTATGACTGCAATTCCCCGGCCTAGCCGCTTCAGTTTGACCAGTGAGAACTCACCGCCAATGGTTATCGCAATGAGGCCCAGGGCCACTTCGGTAATGAGCTTCAGTCCCTCGGTCATGTGAGGTGGAACGATGCCCCCCACGGCTTCACCCATCAGAATACCGGCGATAATAAAGCCGGTAATCTCCGGTAGCCGGATCTTTCCCGCCGCCCGGCCGAGAATGAATCCGACCAGGAGGAGAATGCCGAGGGCGAACAATGGGTGCTGATTCAGAAGGTCACGGAGCTGAACGAGGTACGTGAGGATCGCCTTCATCTTTCCAAACTATAGTCGCTCCGGGAGCTCCTTGCCACCGGGGACTCCGGACTATCCAGAGCCGACGACGGAATTTTCTGGAGAGAAAGCACTCTTTCTGTTGACGCGTTTTCGGGAAGTCTCTATACTCCCGGTCAATCTCTGACTTTTTCAAAGGAGCGCAGGAACATGGTCATGATTTATCAGTATTCCGCCTACCTAGTAGCCATGCAGTCTGCGTCCGGGATCCGTTCGACCGATTAGTTAGCCTTACATAACAATCAACCGGGGCCGCAGACTCAAGGGTTTGCGGCCCTTTCTGTTTCCTAGGAAGAGCCGCGTTGTCCCCGAGAGGGCAGTGCGGCTTTTTGTGTTTACTCCCCCAGAAGGAGGGTAGTTGTGATGCATTCGGATTACGAGCATCTCATCCTCTCGCGGCAGCGACATGAGGAACTGGTTGGCGAAGGACTGCGAAGGCGCCGGGCAAGGGGTATGGAAGAGCGTATCACCGACCCCCCGTACCGCCGTCTTACTCGCGCCCTGGGGAGCGCTCTCATAGTTATGGGGCGGCACCTCAGAAGTCTCTAACGGAATCGGATATCCCGGCTCGGCTCCTATAATCGCCGGGCCGGGATTCACTACGCCACCGGAGTTGGTTCCGCGGGCCCGGCCAGGATTCAAACCATTCTTTTTGGATCAAGGAGCTCCGCGATCTTCTCTTCCGGCAATACACCAGCCTCTCGCA
>CAYZHV010000176.1:0-8328 GCA_964478055.1 uncultured Spirochaetaceae bacterium
AGGATGTCAATGGCGACGGGAGTGCCCGTGACCGCCAGATACGCCTCGTCCATTTTCCCATCGCCGTCAAAGTCGCCGCGCCGGATCGCTGGGCTCCCCTCTTCGGTGACGAACCGCATACCCTCGGGCAGAAGGGTTTCGATCGCCGGGCGCTCTTCAACCGAGAACTCCGGTGCTTCCGCCCTCTCCCTCTCCTCCGGTTCCGCGGTTTGCGCGGGTGGCTCCGCCGTCTCCTCCTCCGGTTCTCCGGTGGGAGATGGTTCTTCCACGGTGGCGCAGCTGAAAACCATGAGGAGAAAAAATGCAAATAGGAGAAAGCGCGCGCGCAACTTCATACCTTGATTGAATGGTATCGAATCAATAGAGTGTGGCGCAAGGAAATCGGCGGATGAAAGTGATGAAGTTCGGAGGAAGCTCCGTAGCCGATGCGGATCGCATACGCTCGGTTGTTTCCATCGTGTCCAGGCAACAGACGGAAGAGACCGCACTGGTTCTCTCCGCAATGAAGGGAGTTACCGACCTACTCATCACTGCGGCAACCAAAGCTGCCGCGGGGGATAAGAGCTATCGGGAGGAGTATGAGCGGATCGTCTCCAAGCATCGCGAGACAGTCAACGAGCTTCTCTCGGAGAGCGATGAGCTCGGACCGGAATCGGAGCGGGTCGAAGGGCTCCTGGAGGAACTCGGGGATCTGCTTCACGGGGTCGAGCTCGTGCAGGAGTGCTCTCCGCGAACCCTCGACGTCATTGTAAGCTTCGGGGAGCGGCTCAACTGTGGGGTGGTGGCGGCATACATGCGCTCCCAGGGAGAGCCGGCGCGGATGGTCGACGCCCGAGAGCTCATCCTTACCGACAACACCCACGGTAGCGCGGTGGTGGAGTTCGGTCGGAGCTACGAGCTCATCGAAAAACGCTTCGCCAGACTCAACGGAGAGATCCCGGTAGTGACCGGGTTTATCGCCTCTACTTCCGACGGCGTTACCACCACCCTCGGGAGAAATGGCTCGGACTACACCGCTTCCCTGGTGGGCGCGGCGACCCGGGCTGAGGCGGTGGAGATCTGGACCGACGTGGACGGCGTTCTCAGCGCCGATCCCCGGGTGGTGCCGGAAGCCTTTGTGGTACCGGAGATAAGTATTCAGGAGGCGATGGAGCTTTCTTACTTCGGGGCGGAGGTCATTCACCCTTTTACTATGGTTCCCGCCATCGAGCGTGGTGTGCCTCTCTGGATCAAGAATACCCTCAATCCCAATGTCCGGGGAACACGCATTTCGGACTCGCCCCCGGCGAGCGATCGGCCCATCACCGGCGTAGCGAGCATCGAGAACGTCGCCCTCATCAACGTCGAGGGAGGCGGTATGATGGGCATACCTGGGATGGCCTCCCGGGTATTCGCCGCCATGGCCCACGCCGGGGTGAACATTATCATGATCTCCCAGGCGTCGAGCGAGCATAGCATCTGTCTGGTAGTTCGAGAGAATGAAGTGGAACGCGCCCTCCGAGGGCTACGGCGAGAGCTCGAGTACGAGCTTCAAAGGCGGCAGATCGACGACTTTGTGCACATCCCGGGGCTGGAGATTATCGCGGTAATCGGAGCGAATATGCGCGGCACGCCGGGCATTTCCGGACGCCTCTTTAGCGCCCTCGGAGATGAGGGCATCAACATCCTTGCCATCGCCCAGGGCTCCTCGGAGATGAACATCTCTTTCGTGGTTCAGTCCACTGAGCGCGCCCACACCCTGAGAACCGTCCATCGTGCCTTTTTCGCGGAGGCGGAACGTTGAAGTTCCAAAGCACCCGGGGACACAGCGCGGTCGTAGACTTTCGCGAGGCCCTACTAAAAGGGCTCGCCCCGGACGGAGGGCTCTACGAGCCCACCGAGGAGCCGAACCTCCGCTCCATAATAAGAACCCTCGACGCCCGGACCCCCTTTGAGACTATTGCCGCCCGGATGCTCTCGGCGCTTTTCCCGGAGGAGTACCCTGAAGAGAAGGCCGCGGCCATTGCTGAGCGCGCCTTTCCCTTCTCCCCGGCGCTCCAGGATCTCGGAAACGGCGTTCAGCTCCTGGAGCTCTTTCACGGCCCGTCCTGCGCATTCAAGGACTTTGGGGCCTCCTTTCTCGCCACCGCCATGGAGGATTTTCTTCTCGATACCGAACGCCGGGCGGTTATCCTTACCGCCACCAGCGGCGACACCGGAAGCGCCGTTGCCCAGGCCTTTCACCGTCGGAAGAATATCGATGTGGTTATTCTCTATCCCTCCGGCCGGGTCTCGCCCCTCCAGGAGAAACAGCTCACCACCCTTGGAGAGAACATCCTCGCCCTGGAGGTAGACGGATCCTTTGACGACTGCCAACGGATGGTAAAGGAAGCCTTCGTCGACGACGAGCTCGGCCAGGCGGTTCCTCTGACCTCCGCGAACTCCATAAACGTGGGGCGCCTCATTCCGCAGTCCTTCTACTACCTCTACGCCTTTTCCAGACTCAAGCTGAAGACCGCCGGAGAGCTCGTGTTTACCGTGCCCAGCGGCAACTTTGGCAACCTTACCGCCGGAATTCTCGCCTGGCGCTGGGGAATGCCGGCGAACGCCTTTGTGGCGGCGACCAATGCCAACGACGTAGTACCGGAGTTCCTCGAGACCGGCATCTATCGCCCTCGGCCCTCGGTGCAGACCCTGGCGAACGCCATGGACGTGGGGAACCCGAGTAACTTCGAGCGGCTTCGGCGCATCTTCGAGACCGGCTCTCTCGCCATTCGCTCCATGCTCACCGGCAGCGCCGTGAGCGACGAGGAGATCGCCGCGACCATGCGACGCTACTACGAGGAGAAGGGCGTCTTTCTCTGTCCCCACACCGCCGCCGGGGTGGCCGCCTCGGAAAAGTTCATTCGCCACGAGATGGTGGGACAGGGCATCGTGGCAACCCTCGCCACCGCCCATCCCGCGAAATTTCTGGAGGTCTTCGAGGAGCACGTTGGTGTGACCCCGGAGATTCCCGAGCGCCTCGCCCGCCACTTGGAGATGGAAAAGGTCTCAGTGAAGATAGAGAACAGGGTCGAAGCGCTCAAACGCGAGCTTCTCGCTCGCTTTCGTTAGTACCTACTCGACGAGGAGGCGGACAAGTTTCTTCCCCTCCGCATCCCTGAACGGATTACGCTCATTGCGCAAAAAGGATCGGTAGACCCGGCAGGCGCGGTAGTAGCTGTCGGGGCCCCGGAAGGTGGAGGAGACGTCGCAGCGGTGCAGCTCCAGGAGGAAGGGAAAGAGCTCACTCTGCATGAGGGGCCTGCTGCGGCGAACCGGGAGCTTGTGCAACGCTCCGGGAACCATGTGGTAGCGCACCAGCCAGTCCACCGCCTCGATGACTTCCTCCTGATAACCAAATCGGTTGAGAATCTCCCGGGCTACCTCGGCGCCAATGTCCGCGTGCTGGTTGAATCGCTTCTCCCCCTCGGCAAAGCTAAAGGGCTTTCCGATATCGTGAAAGAGCAGGGCGAGGGAGAGAATCTCCTCGTAGGTCTTGCGGTACTTGAGCGTTTCCAGGGTGTGGGTCCAGACGTTTCCTTCGGGATGCCCCTCTTTCGAATGATCCGTCTCGTCCATTCGCGCCATCTCCGGAAGGAGAGAGTGAATAATCCCTCCTCGCCGCAGTAGCTCCAGGCCCCGCCACGGGGTGGGTCCTGTAAGAATGAGAGAAAAGGCCGGGCGGAGGGTGGAAAGGTCCTCCCCGAGGTTCAGCTCCAGGGAGTCCGGGAGCGATTTCGGTTCCTTGAGGGGATATCGGGAGAGCAGGACCGCCAGATCGAGCCACTCCTGCAATCGCTCGTAGCCGGTCACCGGGACCGAGCGTTCCTCCCCGAGCTCTCCGGAGCGAAGGACCGGATAGGCGTCGTCGGTGTCTATGTAGTAGTCCCGGGTGGGCTCATAGAGAAAGTGCTGAATCTGGAAGCTCCGACGCGGACGTTCCTCCAGAGAGTCTGTGCATCTAATCAAGAGTTGATAGCCGTTGTATCGCGCCACGGCGTCGGAATCGAGATACCCCTCGAAGCTTATCTCCGGCAGGTGCGGTGCAATCTCTGAAAGCGATGCCTCGACAGCAAGATATCTATATGAACTCTTCGGAATACGATAGTAGTGATCTAAGGCGGTTACGGAGTCCCAGGCGTACCTGATACCGCCGGAATCGAGCTCGGGGATTCGCATGGTGGGCCACTCCTGGACCAAACATAGCGAGCTTGCCCCTCACTGTCCACCCTGAAGAATCCGCTGGCAACTTCACAGTTTCCTTATCAAACTGGAGTAGGTATAGTTTACCAGCCGGCCAACTCCGTCCCTTGGGCGGCCAGGCCGAAGGAGGCCCATGAGTCGGTTCACAAAGAAGGAGCGGAGCTGGATTCTCTATGATTGGGCCAACTCCGCCTACTCGATTATTATCACCACGGCGATCTTTCCCCTCTTCTACGAGAGCATCACCCCAGAGCGCATCTACGTGGCCACCTGGGGGTTCGCCAATAGCGGGGCGAGCTTGCTTATAGCTCTCCTGGCTCCCATTCTCGGCACCATTGCGGACTACCGGGGCAACAAGAAACGGTTTTTCTCCTTCTTCTTTGCGGTGGGCGTAGCGAGCACTCTCTCTTTGGCGCTCTTTGAGCAGGGGGAGTGGCTTCCGGCGCTTCTGGTTTACGTCACCTCGGCCATCGGCTTTGCCGGTGCCAACATCTTCTACGATTCTTTTCTTACTGACGTGAGCGAGCCGAAGCGGATGGACTGGGTCTCCGCCAACGGCTTCGGCTGGGGATACGTCGGAAGTGTCCTCCCCTTTGTCGCCTCCCTGCTCCTGGTTATTAACAGCGAAGCCCTCGGGTTCGAGCGTTCCACCTCGGCGGTCCGGATCGCTTTTCTCATTACCGGGCTCTGGTGGGGTGTCTTCGCTATTCCAATCCTGAAGAATGTGAAGCAGATCTACTTCGTCGACCCTTCGGCGACGCCGATTCGCGACAGCTTCAAGCGGCTGGTGACCACCTTTCGAAACATCAGGCAGTACCGGCAGGTCTTTCTCTTTCTGGCCGCCTATTTCTTTTACATCGACGGCGTGGACACCATTATCAAAATGGCCACCCCCATCGCTCTGAGCATGGGGATCGAGTCGAACATGCTCCTGATCATTCTCCTGGCGATCCAGATCGTCGCCTTTCCCTTCGCGATCCTCTACGGCAAGCTCGCTCAACGCTTTAGCGCCCGAAAGATGCTCTTTGTCGGCATTGGTGTCTACGTTCTGGTGGTTTTTGTCGCATTTCTCCTGCCGAGCTTTGAGGACTTGGGCGTACGAACCACCCTCTTCTGGGTGCTCTCAATGCTCGTGGCCTCCAGTCAGGGGGGAATTCAGGCGCTCTCCCGCTCCTTCTACGGCAAGATCATACCTCCGGAGAAGTCCGCGGAGTTCTTCGGCTTTTACAATATTTTCGGGAAGTTTGCCGCTATTCTCGGTCCCTTATTGGTGGGCGGGTTTACCCTCCTCACCGGGGCGGAACGGTTCGGTATCCTGAGCGTGCTCATGCTGTTCGTCGCCGGAGGGCTTCTTTTGCGGCTGGTCAAGGAGCCGGAGGTGGACCCGCAGGCTCCGTAACGTTCCCCTGGGCCCGGGAGACACGCCGGGCATTTCGCAGGGTAATGGTAACCAGGACCACGGCGCCGCCGAGAAGGGCGAGGCGCGTGGGCTGCTCTCCTATCACCAGAAAGACCCAGAGCGGGTTCAGGACCGGCTCGATTCCCTTGATAAGAACCGCCTCCACCGCGGTGATCACCCGGATCGCGTGGCTGTAGATGATATAGGGGAGGGCGACCTGGACGACTCCGAGGGCAATGACCGCGGTCCAGCTGACCGGGTCCACGGGAAAGGGGGCGTAGGCGGGGATTGCCACAACCGCACCTATGAGGTTTCCGATGACGATGGCGTCCAGGGGGTAGGCGTGTTTCTGCATGCGAAGGGTGATTAGGAGAAGGGAGAATGAAACACCACTGGCAAGAGCAAGGAGATTGCCCAGGGAGCTGCCTGAGCCGAGGTCACCGGAGAGGAGTAGGGCCACTCCGAGGAGTACCAGTGCTACGGCGGCCCAGTCCCGTCGCCGAACGCGTTCTCCCAGGAGCCACCAAGATAGGAGGGCGACATAGATCGGTGCAGTGTACTGTAGAAGAATCGTGTTGGCAGCGGTGGTCATCCTGTTCGCCAGGACATAGGTAGTGAGGGTGGCGGCGTAGAAGAGGCCGGAGAGCAGGGTGAGGCCCGTGATTCGCCGGAGCGTTATCCGGGCCACGGGCAGCAGGATGAGCAGTGAGACGAAGCTCCGTCCCCCGGAGATCGCGAGGGGACTCCACTCCGGAAGCTTTACTAGGAGCCCACCGGTGCTCCAGAGGAGCGAAGCGACGACGGCGAGAAATATACCTCGCCCATGAGAGACGAGGCGCCAGGAGTTAGTGCTCATGTACGGTCCGAAGGTCTGTACCCCATATGAATGGAAATAGCCTCCGCGGTCTTACGCACCAGGTCGGCGTAGTGCTGAATGTCTATGTCAGGGTTGGGCTGAATGGACCAGGAGACACTGACCGCGGCTATTACGTCTCCCCGGTAGTCCCGAATCGGCGCTGCCACGCACCGAACCCCGGGCTCCGCCTCTTCATCATCAAAGGCCCAGCCCCGTTCCCGGGAACTCTGAATGTCGAAGATGAGTCTCGGGAGGTCCGTGTGAGTCTTCGGCCCGTACTGTTCGAACTCCGTATTCTCCAGGAGTCCTCGAATCTCCTCATCCCGGAGTCCGCAGAGAAGCGCCTTGCCGAGAGACGTGGCGTAGACCGGCTTTCGCTGACCGACAATGGAGTACTTTCGCAAGGAGTCGAACTGCTCCATCTTGTCGATGTAGACGATCTGATTTCCGTCGCGGGTAGCAAGGAAGACGGTCTGCTTGGTGGCTTGAGATAGTTCACGCATCGGAGGCTCCGCCTCGGTGCGCAGCTCTAACCGATTGAGGTAGAGACTGCTCATTTGCACGAAGGTGAGACCCAGTCGGTACCTGCCGGAGCGCTCGGTCTGCTCAACATAACCTCTCTCCTTGAGGGAGGAGAGGAGGCGATAGACGGTGCTTTGCGGCAAGCTGAGGCGGTCGGCTATTTCCGTGAGCGCCATGCCGTGCTGTTCGGTGCTCAGTAGCTCCACGATGTCGAACGCACGAGTGAGTGACTGGACCTTCATGTTCATGACTTTACCATTAAACCCCCGGGCAAAGAAGTGCCCTCTCCGGTGATGCTATCGGGCCATCCAGCCGCCGTCGACGACGAGAACGTGCCCGGTCACGTATGACGAGGCCGAAGAGGAGAGAAAAACAACCGCCCCTTTGAGATCCGCGGGCTCCCCCCACCGCTTGGCGGGGATTCTCTGAAAGAGCTCCGCGCTCCGAACCTTGTCCGCCCTGAGGGCCGTGGTGTTGTTCGTGGCCATGTAGCCTGGAGCGATAGCGTTGACGTTTATACCGTGAACGGCCCACTCATTCGCCATTAGCCGGGTAACGCCGGCGACCCCGCTCTTGCTCGCGGTGTATGATGGAACCCGAATCCCTCCCTGGAAGGAGAGCAGGGAGGCGGTGTTGACGATCTTGCCGCCGCTCTTCTGTTTTATGAACTGCCGAGCCGCAGCCTGGGAGAAGAAGAACAGCGACTTGATGTTGAGATTCATCACGTCGTCCCAATCCTTCTCGGTAAAATCGATGGCGTCCTCTCGTCGAATGATCCCCGCGTTGTTTACCAGGATGTCGATATGTCCGAAGGCTTCGAGAGCCTTCTCGATAATCCCGTTGATGGGCTCGAGGGACGAGAGGTTCGCGATCACCGGTAGGTACTTCCGCCCGAGAGCGCTCACCTCCGTCTCGGTTTCCGGGGAGGGAACGTAGTCGACGCCAACGATGTCGGCTCCCGCTTCTGCGAGCCCGAGAGCCATGCCCTGACCTAAGCCCGTGCTGGAGCCGGTAACGATCGCCACTTTGCCGCTCAAATCAAAACTATCGAGTATCACGTGCTCCTCCTACTTCAGGTTCTGCATTGGAACCGCGTCCATGTCGGTGAACTCCTGGTTCTCCCCGGCCATGGCCCAGATAAAGGTGTAGTTCGAGGTCCCTGTGCCGGAGTGAATCGACCAGTTCGGGCTGATTGTCGCCTGCTCGTTGCGCATTACGATGTGACGAGTCTCCTCGGGAGGGCCAATGAGGTGGAATACGACGTTCTCATCCGAGAGATCGAAGTAGAAGTAGACCTCCATGCGCCGATCGTGGGTATGGCACGGCA
>CAYZHV010000177.1:0-8312 GCA_964478055.1 uncultured Spirochaetaceae bacterium
GCTGAACATCGACAGGTCATGAATGTGAAAGTCCGCGCTCCGATGGGCCTCAGCAACCGACTCGGGGTAGACGTTCTTGAGCCAGTAGTTGGCGGTGATGCTTCCGGAGTTGTGGAGAATCAACCCTCCCAGGGAGAAGTTCACGTTGGCGTTCTCGTTGACTCTCCAGTCCGAAAGGGAGAGATAGCCGTCCATCGTCTTGTCGATGTCGAGCATCAACGTTTTGGAGTCTCGAATGGCGTCGTGCCGGGCGCGATAGATAATGTATGCCTTGGCTACTTTCGCCTCCCGCGCCTCGATCAGGGCGTCCTCCACGAGGTCCTGGATCTCCTCGATTGCCGGGGCGCTCTTCTGGTGGCGGCTCGCCATCAGTTCTTCGAGCTTCTCTTCGACTTTCGCCGTGATCAGCTCGATCCGCATCGGTTCCGGGTCCGGCTCTCCCTGAACCGCCTCAAAGGCGCGGCGGATGGCGGCGGCGATCTTGTCTCTGTCATAGCTTTCGAGAGAGCCGTTGCGCTTGATGACGTAGCGAATCGATCCGGGGGCGTCGGTTCGCGACAAGTCTTGGCGCAACGCTTCCCATCTCGCGGTGGACGGCGAGTCCTGCATCGTTCCTCCTCGTTGCTGTCTGCACTTTGAGCTCGCCGAAGCGCTACCCCCTCGAATACCGCCTCGACAACTCCGTAAACTGTTTTCCGGGGCTCGGTCAGTGCGCCCCTTCCTGACGCTCCGATAGCGTCTCTATCTCCTCGATAAACTCCTCTACACTTCGGAAGTTCCGGTAGACCGAGGCGAAGCGGATGTACGCAACCTTGTCCAGGGCGTAGAGCCGCTCCAGCACCATCTCTCCCATTCGACTGGCGGAAATTTCGTGCGTCTCCATGCCCTCCAGATTGGCGGCCTCCTCGAGCTCATCGATGAGGTTCTCAACATCAGCCTGGGATACCGGCCGCTTGCGCAGGGCGTGCCGAACGCCGCGCTCGAGCTTGCCCCGATCAAAGGGCTCCCGGCGGCCACTGGACTTCTTGACTACCATCAGCGGCTTCTCTTCGATTCGCTCGTAAGAGGTAAAGCGGAAGCCGCAGTTCAGGCATTCTCTTCGTCGTCGCACGGTGCGTCCGTCCGCCAGAGAGCGGGACTCGATAACCTTGTCTTCCACGGAACTACACCGAGGGCAACGCAAAATCTACTCCATATATGGTGCTATTTGTTACTGATTTAACTGTATAACACCATATACTCAGTATCGGCAGAATGCAAGAGGCTTTAGACGAAAAAGCGAGAATTCTGCCGCGCCAACTCGACGACCCGGGCGGTCACGGAGGCTTGACTTTTTTTCGCTCCCCTTTAACTGTCTAGGGCAGAAATGACGCAACAACGATATCCGACTTACCAGGACGTTCCGGTGGTTATCTATAACTCCAAGCACCGGACAAAAGAGCAATTCGAAGCGCTTCACGCGCCGAAGGTGGGGATGTACGTCTGTGGACCCACAGTCTATGGAGATCCCCATCTCGGCCATGCCCGGGCGGCGGTAGCGTTTGATACGGTCTTCCGGTATCTCAGCCACCTCGGATACCAGGTGCGCTACGTGCGCAACATCACCGACGTGGGTCACATGGAAGATGAAGTAAACGAGGGTGGTGAAGATAAGATCGCCAAGAAGGCGCGCCTCGAGAAGCTCGAGCCCATGGAGATCGCCCATCACTACACGGTGAGCTATCACGACGCAATGGGAGCACTGAACTGCCTCCCTCCGAGTATCGAGCCCACCGCTACGGGGCACATTCCCGAGCAGATCGAGCTGGTCGAGAAGATTCTCGAGAACGGTTACGCCTACGAGGTAAACGGGTCGGTCTACTTCGATCTGGAGAAGTACGCCGAGACCGGTAGCTACGGTGAGCTCTCGGGCAAAGTCCTCAAGGATCTGCGCTCCGGTACCAGAGCGACCGAAGGTCTCACGGAGAAACACAGCAGCCTCGACTTCGCTCTTTGGAAGAGGGCAGACGAGTCGCACCTTATGCAGTGGGAGAGTCCTTGGGGGCGCGGGTTTCCGGGCTGGCATCTGGAGTGCACCACCATGAGCACCAAGTACCTCGGGACCACTTTTGATATTCATGGCGGCGGTATTGATCTGCAGTTTCCCCATCACGAGGCGGAGATCGCCCAGAACAACGGCGCCTATGGAAGAGATCCGGCGCGGTACTGGATTCATAACAACATGCTCACCGTAGACGGTCAGAAGATGGCCAAGAGCCTGGGGAACTTCATCACCATGAAGGATCTCTTCTCCGGAAATCACGAGCGTTTGGAGAAGGGCTTCTCCCCGCAGGTGGTGCGCTTTTTTATGCTTCAGGCGCAGTATCGCAGCGTCCTCGACTTTTCCTCGGAGGCTCTCGTCGCCGCGGAGAAAGGGCTAAAGCGGCTACTCGCCGGCCTGGAGACGCTCCGTTCTCTAAAGCATCCCAGGGTGACGGAGGCAACCGAGCCTTTGCCCCTCTTTCCCGCCCCCGGGGAGAGCGAAGAAGAGAGTCTGCAAGAGGAGATGCTCCGCTTCTGCCGGTCGATGTATCTCCACATGAGTGACGACTTCAACACGGCTCGGGTTCTGGCGGATCTCTTCGAGATCATCAACCGGATTAACGCTGTCGATACCGGGAGCCACTCTCTCGAAGAGCTCTCGCCGGAAGCATTTCTCCGTATCCTTACAACCGTGGAGGTAATGGTCTCGGATGTACTCGGAATAGAGCCGGAGGCGGCGGTGGGGGAGAACCGGGAACGCCTCGATGAGCTCGTGCGCATGTTGATCGAGGTTCGGGGAGAGGCGCGAAAGAAGAAGGATTTCGCCACGGCGGACCGGATTCGTGATCGTCTCAAGGAGATCGGAATCCAGCTGGAGGACCGTCCGGACGGTACCACTGACTACACGATGGTATAGCGTATGAAAACACTGGAAGAAGCGAAGAGTTATCTCGAAGAGATAACGGACGAGCTTGTTACGATTCGCGAGATGGACAATCTCGAGATGTATCGAATGCTCACTGATATAGGTAAGAAGATGGAAGATCTCCCGGAGGAGAAGAAAACCCCGGAGAATTTCGTCTACGGCTGCGTCTCCAACGTCTATGTGGCGGATGAGATTCGCGAGGACGGTGCGATCTACTATCGCGGCTCTTCGGAGTCTCACATCGTCCGGGGCTATCTGGCGATTCTCATAGAGGCCCTGAGCGGTCTGCCCCCGGCGGATGTGGCCAATGAGACTAAGGGTATGGTGGAGGCCTTTGCCCGGGATACGGATCTCAAAGCGACGCTGACCCCGAATCGGGCGAACGCCTTCGGCAACATTTACCAGCTCATGGTGGACAAGGCGAAGGCGGCGGCCTAAAGGCTTTTATCCCGGAACAGAAGGGTGTTTACCACAAGCCAATCGCGTTCATCGCGGGGTCCCGCTTCTGCAGAAGAGCGCTAAAAGAGTTTGGCGCTTCGATCTCCGGTAGCAGCGAGTCCAACTCCGCGAGCTCGCCCTCATACATCTGGAAGTACTTGGTTGAGTAACGCACCTGGGCACGGAGGTTCGGGAGCTCGAACTCCCGGACCTCTCCGTAGTGATTTGGCCGTCCGCCGGTGGGCTCACCAACCAGCACCGCCTCCGCCTGTTGCTGGAGCTCAATGGCGTTGAGTATGGCGGAGGAGAAGGTTCTCGCTCCGATAAAGGCGTAGAGCCCGAGGTCTTCCGACTCCTCTCGCTGCTCCGCGAGCATGGATATCATTGGTTTTAAGACCAGGGAGCTGCCGCCTCCGTTTCGCCGGAGGTCCACAACCACCGTCTCCACCGGCTCACTTCGAAGCTTCTCTTCCACATCCGCGACGAAATCCTTCATCGGGTACTCCGGGTCCTCCCGGCAACTGTTATAGGCGATATAGAGGAGCCTGCGCTCCTCGTCGTGTTCCTGCCAGTAAAAACGTTGGCTGTTGCGCATATAGAGGGGAGCGTTCTTAGAAGTGTAGCTGAGGCGCTCGGTGATCCGCACGTAGTCGACTCGGCTCTCCGCGCTGACCGCGGAGAGCTCCACCGTAAAGCTGCCGCCCTGGTAGTCCGCGAAGGTGAAGCCGCCAGCCTCGGGTTTACCGGTGACCCCCAGGAGGTGAAGAAAGGTCGGAGAGCGGAGAAAGACCGAGAAGACGTTATTCAGGTGCGTCTCATTCTCGTGTGGAATTATCTCCGCGAACCGCTCTCTTACCTCTGCTATCGGCAGCTCGTCAATTGCCACTAGTCGCATCCCGAGGACATCCTGCTCCCGCTCCCGGGCGGCGACGCAGAAGATACCTTCGACGAACTGGTGAAGCTCCAAGGGGTATACCATCTCGGGATTCCAGGAGAGGTTCGTGTGGCTGTCTCCAACGGCGGCGAGGATCCTTCTGAGCTCCAGGTCGAACTCCGCCGCCGAGAGTTCCGGCGCCTTTTCTGAAAGCTCCGCCACCCGAGAGCGAAACTCCTCGCGGCTCAGTTCGTGAAAGAGATCGTAGTGACGCCGTGGAAGCTCTCGCTCGAAAACAGAAAGGTCCTGCCGCCAGGGATCCTCGGCGTCTCTTGGTACGACCGGTTCCGGTGCTCGTCTTTCCGGCGAGAGGGTGGCGCAGGCGGCGAGAGAGATGGCTAAGAGCGCTATTGATAGCAGCCGACGGGCAATTCTGCGGTGATGTCTTGGATGCGATCTCATGGTGTCGTGCCCCGAAGCGTAGCACACCGCTGAACGAGCTTGAAGAGCCCTTACGCCTTAGGCTTATACCGCTGGAGAATGAGATCGTGTAGGCGCCCGAGGATCTGGTCTCCGGGGCCGGAGACTCCGGTGTCATTGAGAAAATCGAGGCGCTCTCGTTTAAACCATCTATGAAGACGCTGCGCTCCGGACTGCCGGTCTTCCGCGGCGTGGACAATCTTGGCCAGGGCTCGCAGCTCATCTCTCCCGAAGAAGACCCTCGTCCTTCCCACCTGTATGACGAAACTGTCAGTCCCGGTCTGCTCGATTTCCACTGCCCCGGGCTTTTGCTCCTTCTCGGCGGGGCTTCTTGGCTCCGGCGTCGATTCGAGCTCCGCCAGATCCCGCTCCAGGGCGTCAACTTCCGCATTGTGCTTGAGTACCGTCGCCTGCCGTATGAGAAAGGCGAGGCCCTCCTCATCAAGGTCCGGTAAGAGCTGCTCGAGCTTCTCGATGAGAGCGGTTTTCTGCTCCGAATCATCCATAGCGCGCCTCCTAGCCTTCAAAGATACCGCGCTGGCAAGAAAAAAAGGGCGCCGGAACCCTCCGGCGCCCAGAAGCTATTGAATCCCCAAGGAGGTATTCGCTCTATTCGTCAGTGTACGGAAATGTCTACGCTCGGGCGGTACTCCGCCAGGGTGACTACCGGCTGGTGCACCGGGTGCGCCTTGAAGGCGCTTAGGAGCTCATCGTTTACCGGCTTCTTCTCGTCCACCGCCGTATAGCCGAGCTGGCTCAGGAGGTAGTCGAACCGGGGAGCCCATTTTCGGGAGCCGAGACGGGCGGTGGTGGAGCAGTTGTCCACCATGTAGCTCACCCCTTTGTAGTGCATGTACGGGTTGAGGGAGTCCACCGCCTCGATGACCGACTCATTGACGATCTCCGAGTAGCAGTGACCGTTCTTCGTGAGGACGTCGATTTGCGCCATCATGCAGGCGATGTAGACGCCGGCGGTAAAAGGATCGAGGGGAATCTCCTCTTCCACACGGCGTGCCCGGACGCTTTTTCCGACCTGCCACATTCGAGTGTCGTCGATAGTGTCGAAGGGAAACTCCTTGAGCCGCTCCGTAGCCATGACGACGGAACGGATCTCGTTGGTGCTTGCTACCTCGTCGTAGATCTCGGTGATAATCTCCAGGGAGGGGCGGTAGGTCGCGGAGTAGGCTTTCTCGAAGGTCTTCTTTTCCTCATCCTTGAACCGATCGTAGACCGCCTTGATACCCTCGTGAGAGATGGTCTTGGAAATGGGGCCAGTAATAGATTCCACGGAGCGCTGGAACGCCTCCTCCTCGCTCATCCCCTGCCAGACGTAGCGGCGGTAGAGACTCTCTACGATGCCGTGGACCGCCCCGAGGAGAATCCCTCGCTCGCCAAAGATGTCCGAGCGGTACTCCATTTCCAGGGTGGTCATAAAGCTGAACGGCGCCCCGAGAGCCACGGACCAGCCGAGGGCGTAATCCGTAGCTTTGCCGGTCAGATCCTGCTCGACTGCGAAGCTCGTGTTAATGCCCGCGCCGTTAACGGTCTTTCCCTGCTCGTAAAGCCGTCGAACCGACGGTCCCATCCCTTTGGGGCAGACCCCGATGACGTTAATATCCGCAGGCCAAGTCTCACCTTGGGACTGCATGTGGCCGAGCAGAAATCCGTGGGAGAGACCAAGGGTAGCTCCCTTTTTCATTTCCGCGAAAATGTCCTTGTAGAGAGCGGCCTGAGCGCCGTCGGAAATGAGCAGAATCACGAGATCGCTCTCCCGAACCACACTCATCATCTCGCCCAGGGTGCCGTTGGATTCGCTGAAGCCCGCGGCTTCCGCCTTGCTCCAGGAGCTCGACCCGGAACGCAAGCCAACGGCTACCTTGATCTCGGTTCCCTCCAGGGAGTCCCGAAGGTTCTGTGCCTGCGCGGGCCCCTGACTTCCCCACCCGATGACCCCTATCTGCTTTACCCCTTCGAAGGCTTTGGGAAGGAGAGAAAATTTGTCCCGTCCACCTCGGACGATGTATTCCTCCGTATCAGCAAGTCGAATTTTCTCTTTCTCGAAAACGGAAGTCTGAAAATCGAATCGAACGCTCATTACCATATGCTCCTTGACAGTGACTGCGCTCATAGTACGTCTGAATGGGCGTTGCGTACAGTGAAATATACGGAATATACTATTGCGTAATATGCAATGACGCCGGACTAGGAGAAGCATGGAAACACGAGACCTGGAGCTTTTCTGCGACCTCGCGGAGAGCTTGAGCTTTGCGCGGAGCAGCGAGCGGAAACACATAAGTCCCTCGGGCCTGAGTCGGGCGATTCAACGGTTGGAGGAGGAGCTCGGGACCCGTCTCTTTGTCCGGGACAACCGCCACGTGAGCCTTACCCCCGCAGGGGAACGCTTTCTCCCCTCCGCCACGGCAACCTTGAGCAGCCTCGCCGAGGCGCGAGCGGAGGTGCTTGGTGAGGGGGAAGGGAGAATCAGGGGTGTTCTCGAGCTCTACGCCTCGGTAACCGCATGCTACGCGGTGCTCCCGCCGCTCCTCGCGGAGTTTCGCCGGGAGCATCCGGAGGCTCAGATACACCTGCGAACCGGCGACGCCGCCCGGGCGGTCACGGAGGTCCGGGACGACCGGGCGCAAGTCTCCGTGGCCGCGCTCCCGCCGCGGCTCCACCGGAATCTCGTAGCCCAACGGGTGACAACGACGCCGCTGCGGCTCGTTTCGCCTACCGAGGGACCCGTGGCGGAGCTCATGGGACGCTCTTCAATCCCCTGGCCCGAGGTGCCGTTGATTCTCCCCGAGTCCGGTCTCGCCCGGGAGCGCATGGACAGGTGGCTCCAGCGGCGAGCGATTCGCCCGAATATCTACGCCGAGGTCTCCGGCAATGAGGCAATCCTCGCCATGGTAGGGCTGGAACTCGGGGTCGGTCTGGTGCCGGAGCTGGTACTGGAAAAATCGCCGGTCAAAGGGAGTCTCTCCGTGGTCGAGCCCGGGCCGAGCCTGGAGTCTTACGAGGTCGGCATCGTAGCTCGCCGCCGCTCCCTTCAGGTACCGGTAGTCCGCGCCTTTTGGCGCACCGCGGAGCGGGTGGAAAGCAACCCGCAGGCCGCCTCGATGTCCTGACCCCGGGAGCGCCGCACCGTGGCCCGAACGCCCCGCTCCAGGAGCTCCTGCCGAAAGGCGTCAACTCGCTCATCCGGAGAACGTTCGAAGCGTGCGGCAGGAAACGGGTTAAAAGGTATGAGGTTTACTCTGCACCGGAGCTGTTTGACCAGGGAGGCGAGGGCCCGGGCGTGGTCGAGAGAGTCGTTGAAGTCCTTCAGTAGTGTGTATTCGAAGCTCAGCTTCCGATCTTTCCGAAAGCGCCCGTCCCCCTGCGCCTCTTTGAGCTCCTCGATCGTTCTTGCCACGGGATTTCGGATCTCCGAGGGACAAATCCTTCGCCTCTCCTCCGGATAGGGGGAGTGGAGGCTTATGGCGATGTGCACATCGGTCTCGTCTATGACACGACTGAATTGCGGGTATATCCCCACGGTGGAGAGGGTAATCCGCCGGTTCGAGAGGCCGAGAC
>CAYZHV010000178.1:0-8310 GCA_964478055.1 uncultured Spirochaetaceae bacterium
GGGGTATAGTATGTCAAGTACCTACGGTTATTTGTCGGCGGGCCAAGAAAGAAGTAGGTTCGAATTTGCCCCACGAAAGGAGTTTGCACATGAGTGACCACAATAGCCATAAACAGGAAGGCGGTCACCACGACCACACCGAACACCACCGAATGATGATCCGGGACTTCAAGAAGCGCTTCTACGTCTCGGTAGTCCTGACGGTGCCGGTTCTCGCCCTCTCGCCGCTCATTCAACAGTTTCTTGGCTTCACCTTCGGTTTTCCGGGGGACGGGGTCCTCGTCTTCGGCTTGGCGACGGTTATCTTCTTCTACGGCGGTTGGCCCTTTCTCACCGGTCTCGTCAGTGAGCTAAAACAGAAAGCCCCGGGGATGATGACCCTCATCGGCCTGGCAATAACCGTAGCGTACGTCTACAGTGCGGCGGTTACCTTCGGCCTCCAGGGCTCCCCCTTCTACTGGGAGCTCGCCACGCTGATCGCCATCATGCTTGCTGGTCACTGGATCGAGATGGCCTCGGTACTGAGTGCCTCTTCCGCCCTCGAGAAGCTGGCTCAGCTAATGCCGAGCGAGGCGCACCGGAAGCGTGGCAACGAGGTGGAGGACGTGCCCCTCTCGGAGATAGAGAAGGGAGACGTCCTGGTGATCAAGCCGGGAGAAAAGATCCCCTCTGACGGCACCGTGGTAAAGGGCGAAAGCTACATCGACGAGTCCATGCTCACCGGGGAGTCCAAGCCGGTTCAAAAGGGTGTGGAGGACCAGCTGATCGGTGGATCGATCAACGGCGACGGCTCCCTGGAGCTTAGAGTGGAAGGCGCCGGCGATGAGTCTTACCTCTCCAAGGTGATTAACATGGTCCGGGAGGCGCAGGCGGCAAAGTCCAAGACTCAGGCGCTTTCGGACCGCGCCGCCTTCTGGCTCACCATCGTGGCGATCACTGTGGGAGTGGTGACCCTCGCCGCCTGGCTGCTGGCCGGCAGAGACCTACAGTTTTCGATAGCCCGGATGGCTACGGTTATGGTCATCACCTGTCCTCACGCCCTGGGCCTGGCGATACCACTGGTGGTGTCGGTCTCCACGGCAAAGTCCGCAGCAAACGGCCTTCTCATACGCAACCGAACCGCCTTCGAGAACGCCCGCAAGATAACCACTGTCGTCTTCGACAAGACCGGCACCCTCACCAAGGGAAGTTTTGAGGTAACCAGTGTGGACACCCATGACGAGAAGCATACGGAGCAGCAGGTGCTCTCCTACGCCGCCGCCCTGGAGGGACAGTCCGAGCACCCGATCGGCAAGGGGATCGTGGCCCGGTCGAAGACGGAATCCGTGGAAGTCGCCTCAGCGGATGAGTTCCGGGCGGTGAAAGGAAAGGGCGTGACCGGCTCGGTAGCCGGCAAGAGCGTAGCTGTGGTGAGTCCGGGTTATCTCGATGAGAACGGAATCGAGCGACCGAAAGGAGCAGATCACAAAGGCGGAGTAACCCGAGTCTTTGTTCTTGTCGACGGTAACCTCGCCGGCTCCATAGCGCTCTCTGATGCGATTCGACCGGAATCCTACAAAGCTATCGAGGCGCTCCACAAGCGCGGCATTAAATGCTGGATGCTCACCGGCGACAACAGCGAAACGGCCGAGGCCGTAGCCAAGGAACTCGGGATGGACGGCTTCTTTGCGGAGGTACTGCCGGACGAAAAACAGGAGAAAGTGAAACAGCTACAGTCGAAGGGAGAGTACGTCGCCATGACCGGAGACGGCGTCAACGACTCACCCGCCCTGGCACAGGCACAAATCGGCATCGCCGTGGGATCAGGCACGGACGTCGCGGCGGCAACGGCGGACATCGTGCTGGTCAATTCCAACCCGATCGATATCACCGCCCTCATCCTCTTCGGCCAGGCCACCTATCGAAAGATGGTGCAGAACCTCATTTGGGCCACGGGCTACAACGTTGTGGCGATACCCCTGGCCGCCGGCGTTCTTTACAGTGCGGGTATCATTCTCTCCCCGGAGGTTGGAGCAATACTGATGTCCCTATCGACGGTCATCGTTGCCATAAACGCCCGTTTACTCAGGGTGAAAAAGGAGGAGCTCGAGGAGGCAACCGCCTAGAGGAGCCCGAAGTCTTGATGCCTCCGGTCGTGGCCAGCGTGGCCGGATGCACAGAGGGTGGTTCTGCCTTAGACTAGTATGAAACTAATATGCCGCGACACAATACGTTGAGTGCGATGCCGGGATGTCGCAGAATCTCCAGGGCGCTCCGCTCTCTTCTTCTACCTGGTATCATCGGCCTTTTGTTCATTCTTCTGGTAGCGGAAGGCGCCGTTGCCGACGAAGAGTCGACACGACCGAATATCGTGGTCTTTGTCGCAGATGACGCGGGATGGGACGATTCCACCGCCTATGGCAATCGTCAGGTCCGAACACCCAACATTCAGCGGCTCGCGGACAGCGGTGTTACTTTTACAAACGCCTTTGTGACGAGCCCGCAATGCAGTCCCTCCCGGGCGAGCATGCTAACCGGTCTGTACCCACATCAGACCGGGGCGGAGGACCTGCACACTCCGATTCCGCCGGAGGTGCGGATCCTGCCGAGCTATCTCCGGGACGGTGGCTACCTTACCGGGAGCGTGCTTAAGCAGCACATCGGCCGTGCCGCTGCATCGCAGTTCGACTGGTACTCTCCCCGCCTCGGCCGCCTGGAAGCGTTTCTCGATCGCGCCGGAGAACGCCCATTCTTCCTCTGGGTCGGCTTCACCGATCCCCATCGCCCTTACTACGACGGCGCAATCGACAAACCGCATGACCCGGAAGAGGTACGGGTGCCGGCGCACCTCGCGGACACGCCCCAGACACGCTGGGAAATAGCCCGGTACTACGACGAGATCTCCCGGATGGACGCATGGATCGGACACTACCTCGACATACTGGAGGACCGGGGCCTCCGGGAGAACACCGTCGCTATCTATCTCTCCGACAATGGGCCTCCCTTTCCCCGAGCTAAGGGGAGTCTCTACGACCCCGGTGTTCGTACGCCCTACATCTGGAGCTGGCCTGAACGGATCGAGCCGGGCACCCGCCGGAATGATCTGACAAGCACTGTTGACCTCGCACCGACTCTCCTCGACGTGGCGGGAGTGATGCCTCCGGAAAGCATGGAGGGGCGAAGTATACTGGCCGCACTCACCGGTCCGGCAGGCCGGGACGGTCAAGTTGACCGTGGCCAGGCACTCCGCGGCAGTGGCGCAGCCCCGGTGACCAAAGACGCCGCAGGCGGGGCGACCCGAGATGCGGTCTTCTTTCAACGTAACTGGCACGGTACGGAGGATCATATCCGCGCGGTTCGGACCCGCAGGTACAAGCTCATAATCAATACCTATGAAGAGCAGCCCTTCGGCCTGCCACCGGACGTTGCTCAGAGTGAGAGTTGGGCAAGCTTGCTCAGACTCCAGGCAGAGGGGGAACTGAGCCGCGTTCAGCAGCTAAACTTCACAACACCACGTCCGCCGGTGGAGTTCTACGATCTCTGGCGCGACCCCCAGGAGTACACCAATCGCGCCTGGGACGAAGCGTACGCAGAAGAGCAGGCTCGACTTTTCCGTAAGTTGGACTCCTGGATGGCTCGAACAAACGACTATCCTCCGGGCCCGGAGCCCAGGGGCGACGCAGTTGATCGGGTAACCGGCAGGCCCCGAGAGTGGCGACACCGCCTCCTTCTCTGGGCAGAGCGTTACGTGGCGCCGTGGCTGCTACCCCTGGTGGAACGGGAACCCTAGGGCCGTGGGTCTGGCAGGGCCTGGGCGTCACCGTCAGTGGAGGCACCGTAGGGTAATCCCCTCGCCTTGATGTTCTTCGCCGTTGGTCTGATATTTTTGAGTAGTGAGCCAGTCTTGGTACTGACGAAGGAAGCCCATTATCGCTTTGTACAAACAAACAGACATACTTCGCGCCGTCTGCTCCAGTATAGATGAAGCGATCCTCGTAATAGATCCGGATACGCGCTCAATCGTGCACTGCAATCAGAGCGTGACAAGAGTCTTCGGATACTCTCAGGATGAGCTTATAGGACGCAGCACTAGAACACTTCACGTCGACGACCAGAACCACGCTGAGTTTGGCCGCCTGAGCGAGCGTGCACTGGATGCCAACGAGACATTTCGCACCGAATACAGAATGCGCAGAAAGAATGGCTCCATATTCCCGGCGGAGATCGTTACGACGCCTATTGTGCCGGAAGAATCCTGGCTTAGCGGGGTCGTCTCCGTGATTCGCGATGTTACCCGAAAGAAGAGGGATGACGAGGCTCGGCGGCGAAAGAACCTTACGACGGCTGAGCTAAGTCCGCAAAGATGTGTTCATGATGCTGGTTATTCAATGGTCTCTCCCTCTTGCTCTAAGAGACAGTCGTTTCGGTCGTACCGGCTACAGAGGTTGGCGCATTCGTGAGTCCAGGCGAACTTGTTATCAACGTTGCGCTTGTAGTGGTCAACAAACTGAACGAGACGGCAGAGAACCGAGGCTGGCATGTGGTGTTCGAAGCTGTCGGCTACCTCTTCCGCCAGCGGTGTTGCGACGCCAAGGACGGAGCGCAAGAAATCCTCAGTTGCACGGTAGCGCAAGAGCAGGTCGCGCCCTATCCTCCGTCCCTCCTCGGTGAGGTTAACCACTCCGTAGGGTTCGTACTCGACGAGACCGAGTTCCGCAAGGCTCTTTAACGTCTTGGTCACCGCCGGGGAGCTGACGTTTAGAGTCGCAGCAATTTCTTTGACCCGGGCGACGCGACGTTCCGACTCGAGACGGTAGATCGTCTCGACGTAGGACTCTTGGGTTTCGGTGAGTTGGGAGGTCACTAGGTGCAGTGTACGTTCCTCGAGGATACCGGTCAATTCGTTGCCCATGCGTAGAGCACCTCCTCTTCCGGCGGCGCGGCCTCGGGGGCAGGCGTAGCCCCGGGGGCCACCGGTGTAGCCGCCTCCGCCTGTGGATCGCAGACTCTGACAAGCGGGCAGCTTGCGCAACCGATCCGCTCGCGGCACTCCCCGGTCGCCGGGCTGGGGCCGGCCTCTTCACCGGCCCCCGGCATCCGCACCGCTTTGCCCATGGCGCAGAGATGCTCGAGGGTGGCCGCGGCGATTCGGCGATCCACGCCGAGATCCGCGGCTACCTGCAACGGAGACGCCTCCTCCACGGATTGCAGGAGGCGCTTCACTCTACTGAGGATCATGCGGCCATCGCCCTCTTGTGAGACTCCCGACTGCCGATCAACGCAAAGGTCGCGATAATAAGCCCGATAAGGCCTAAGGCGATCAACACCGGGAGGAGCTGCGGTCCCGAGGCGAACTGGTAGAGAAGTGTCGATAACGACCAGGCGAGGACGGTAAGATAGCCCGCCAAGAGCCAGCCAAAGAACGCTCCCATCTCCCGAACCGCCGCCCCGAGAGCCGCGACACAGGGAAAGTAAATGAGAACGAAGAGCAGGTAGGCGTAGGCGCCGACGCTCGTAAAACGCGCTCGCATTCGGGCGAAGACCGCGCTATCGGTCTCGAGCTCTTCGAGTAGTGCCTCCTCGCCCTGCCCGACCATGCCGAGCCCGAGGGGATCTACCAGGCCACCGCCGACGCCGGCGAGGTTCTCAGGTATGGTTGCAAAGGACTCACCGATGCCACCCCAGAAGTCGAAGGGCTCCTCGGATTCCGGCGCCGCCTCCTCCGGTGCGCTTCGGTCCATGGCGTAGAGAGAGTTGAGCGTTCCTACCACTGCCTCCTTGGCAAAGAGCCCGGTAAAGAGGCCGACCGTGGCGGGCCAGTTTGCCCGCTCCACACCCATCGGGGTAAAGACCGGGGTAATCGTCTTCCCGATAGCGGAGAGCACCGAGTCCTCGGTGTCCTCCTGTCCGAAGGAACCGTCGATGCCGAAGGAGTTGAGGGCCGCGAGAATCGTCACGACGATGGTTATGGTAATACCGGCCCGGACGACAAAGAGGCGAAGCCGGTGCCACGCGGTACGCAGAATGTGTCCGACCCGCGGCTTGTGGTAAGGCGGCAGCTCCATGATGAAGTGAGAAACCTCGCCGCGAAAGAGTGTCCGCTTGAGCAGCAGCCCGGTTATCACCGCCAGGACAATACCCGCCAGGTAGAGCGAGAAGACCACGCCCCCGGCAAAGGCGGGAAAGAAGGCTGCGGCGAAGAGGGCGTAGACCGGAAGACGGGCTCCACAGCTCATAAAGGGAGACATGAAGGTGGTCATGTACCGATCCTTCTTCGACTCCAGGGTTCTCGTTCCCATGATCGCTGGAACGGTACAGCCGAAGCCGACCATCATCGGGATAAAGGACTTGCCCGGCAAGCCGATCCAACGCATAAACCGGTCCATCACAAAGGCGGCCCGAGCCATGTAGCCGGAGTCCTCCAGGAGTGCCAGGAGCCCGAACATGAAAAAGAGAATCGGGACAAAGGTCGCCACGGTCTGAATACCGGCACCGATACCCCCGGCGAGAAATTGCGTGAGCCACTCCGGAGAGCCGACGGAGCCGAGGAGCTCGCCAAAGCCATCGACGAAGATGGTGCCGAAGAAGATATCGAAGAAGTCGATAAAGGCACCGCCCACGGAAATGGTGAGCCAGAAGACCAGGTACATCACCGCCAGAAAGATCGGAATACCGGTGACCCTGCTCAGGGCGAAACGGTCGATCACCTCGGTAAAACGCTTGCGGTTAATGCCCCGCTTCATCACATCCTTGGCTACGCCGTGGATAAAGCCGTAGCGGGCGTCGGCGAGGATAATGTCCGCCTCGTCGCCGGCCTCCTCCTCGACACTCTTCTGAGCCTCCTCGATATCGTCGTAGTTCAGCGCATCCGCCTCGACGACTCGAGAGGTAAGAGCCGCATTCCCCTCTAAGAGCTGCAGCGAGAGCCAGCGCGCCTGGACGCCAAACCCTTCGGCCGCGGGAGAGAGCCGCTGCTTCCACCTCTCGGCGACGGACTCCACCACCTTCGGATAGGAGACGACGGCGGAAGAGCGTTTCTTCTCCGAGAGCGCATTCTGAAGCGCCTTACGGGAGTCCCTGATGCCCTCGGTAGTAACCGCGGAAATAGGTACAACCGGCGCGTCGAGGTGCTTCGAAAGGTGGTCCACGTCGATGGTGATCCCGTCCTTCTTCGCCATGTCCATCTTGTTGAGAACCACCAGAATCGGGAGGCCCATCTCGATAAGCTGCAAGGTGAGGTAGAGATTTCGCTCGAGGTTGGTCGCGTCGACGATGTCGATGACCAGATCCGCCTCCCCGCTCAACAGGTAGTCCCTGGCGATGATCTCATCCTCCGAGGAGGCGGATAGGGTATAAATGCCCGGCAGATCGACGAGCTCCACTTCGCCGAGGCGTGTTTCGGTCTCTCCCAGCAGGGGTTGCTCGGTGTGGCCGGGAGAAGGAACGTAGGGTGAAGTAAGCATCCGGTCGATGCCGCTAAGGGCGACCACCCCCTCCTTCTTTTCTACCGTCACGCCGGGCCAGTTTCCGACCCGCTGACGGCTGCCGGTAAGCCCGTTAAAGAGTGTGGTCTTGCCGGTGTTTGGATTTCCGATTACCGCGACTCGAAGTTTTTCAGAACGCATGCTCTGCCTCCTGTGCCACCACTTCGAGTTCCAGGATCCGCGCCTCCCTGCGACGAAGCGTAAGGGCAAACCCTCGGACCTCGATTTCTATTGGGTCTCCCAGAGGCGCCCGTTTGACAAACCGAAGCTCCGTACCACGGGTAAGTCCCATGGAAAGAAGTTTTCTTCTATATTCCTTGTCACTTCCGCCGTAGCTGACGACCCGGGCACGATCCCCCGGTTGAAGCTTCTCGATACCGACACTCATATCTCCTCCTAAGAGAGGCCCCACCCGGGAGCCGCTCGTCGTGGCTCTCAGGAGAGCACAAGAGTTATCTTTGGTGATTTAAGTTAACTTAGGTTATCTTAAGGTGAGTTGTTACTGTTGTCAAGCTCGGAGATAGAAGTGCTTCTGCCCCGCCTAGGACACAGGGGCTTCGGACTGGTTTTTGTTAATCAGGTTGACAAGAATGCACGGGCCCACTGTCTTATTGTTAAGCAGTTTACCAATAAGGAGTGGGGTAATCGAATTGGATCCAAAGACCACACCTACAGGAGCCCTATCGGAACCTCATCCAGACTCCATGTGGCCAATATAGATAGAGGACCGCCTTATATGCCGACGCTGGGGACCGTGTCCTCCCGGGCAGCTCTCACGGACGCGGACATTCTTCGCCGGGTGCACCAAGCGTACCTGGACGCGGGGTCCGAGATCATCATCGCGAAC
>CAYZHV010000179.1:0-8294 GCA_964478055.1 uncultured Spirochaetaceae bacterium
CAGATCATCCTTCTCCCACCACGCTACCTCTTCTTTGCTTTAGCCGATTGAGCATTCGGGAGAAGGTCTCCGGCACCGCTCCGATCGCCGAGGCGCGGTGGTGTACACGCACCGCGTCGTGCTACCCTCCGGCTCATGGCGAGCAAGAAGAGCCCGGAAGAGCGCATTTACGCCTACAACAAGGTAATCCCCGGAATGACGGACTCCCACTTCCACAGCGAGGTAATGAAGGAAAAGAAGGTCGGTCTGGAGGCGACCTTTGCGGTCCTCTCCAAGGGAGGCGCTTCCTGGCTTCTGGACATAAGCATCATTCCCGGGACTCTTCAGAAGCGGCGTGACCTCTGCTCTGCCTACCGGCGGGTCCGTTTTACCAGCGGCATACATCCGGGATCCGCGGCCAAGCGTCCCCTGCAGGAGATGCTCGGGGATATGGACCGGGAGCTCGCCGAGCCCGACGTCCTGGGCGCAGGCGAGATGGGACTCGACTGGGTAAAGATGTACGCTCCCGCAGAGCTCCAGGAAGAGGTGTTTCGTGCTCAGATCGACCTCGCAAATAGACACGGCAAGCCGATCGTCATCCACAATCGAGGCGCCGACGAGGATATCTACCGTGTTCTGAAAGAGCTTCCCCCGGTAGCCGGCGGAATTATGCACTGCTTCTCTTCGGGGCAGGAGAGCGCCATGAGAGCCCTGGAGCTAGGCATGCACATCTCCTTTGCCGGAAATGTCAGCTACCCCTCCGGGAGCGAGGAGATCCAGGAGGCGTGTCGCCGAGTGCCGGCGGATCGGCTCCTCCTGGAAACCGACGCACCCTTTCTCGCGCCCCAGGTGGTACGAGGCCGGCCAAACTCCCCGGCCTATGTTGGCCACACCTACGAGGCCGTGGCGGCGCTCCGAGGCGTTGGGGTGGAGGAGCTTACCGAGCAAGTTGGCCGAAACCTAGGCAGCCTCTTCGGCCTCGAGGAGAGTCTCACTCTCCGGTGAGTACCCCTTTCTTGGGACACCCCCAGATATAGAAAAGGGGTTCGCCCATTGGACGAACCCCTGTTCAGTTCTACTAACTCTCTGTTTCTACAGACGCTCTACCAGCTATCCACCATGTCATCGGGGTCCCGGCTCTCTTCGGCGAAGAGGTCGGTTACCGCCCGCATGTCGTCAAAGTAGACGTAGTAGGTTCCAAAGGCCTCCATCATATCCGGCTCGATAACGAAACCGAGGATCTGGATGCCGGTCTGCTGGTTGTAGTGGGCGCTCCTCTGTCGGATTCCCGGAGGAATCGCCACGGTTAGCTGCTTCCAACCGCTGAAGTTCAGTCTGCCCATGTTCAAGACCATTCGGTTGCCGTAGTAGTCGCCGACGACCACGTTGAGTCTATGGTTGAAGTTACGACCCACCACCCAGACTGAAAGGGTCTTTACGATCCCGGGCACCTGCATCGGCCGACTCGGCTCGATGGAGATGGTGGTAGCGCCACGCTTGAAAAAGGAGGCCTTAACACCGAGAACATACTCGTCGGTGACCTCGATGCCCGCTTCTTCCTCCGCGGGAATCGGCTCCTTGTCCATCGGCTCACCCTGCAGACGACGGTGGGTTATGATACCGGCGTCAATCGGGATGTGCACGTCCCAGAAACCGGGATCCTCGAATCGGGTGATCGAGATCTCCTGAAGATTCTGCTGCGCCGTATCGACGCCCATCGTTTCCGGGTCCGGCTCGGTTTCCTGGGCGAACAGCGGAAGAGCCCCCGCCAGGAGCACGATACTAACGACTGCTATTGCTGCTACGGTTCTCTTCATTCGATTGCTCCTACATGCCATCCTGATTCACCCCAGCGGACTCGGCGTTGGACCAGAGCTCTTCAACCCGCTCCGGGTTTGCAAGCTGCTCACCGTCAAAGGGCTCTTCGAACACGTCTGTGGTGACTTTGATCTCGTCAAAGTAGACGAAGAATCCATCAACCTTCTCGTAGGGCCGGGTCCAGAGAACGATCTTTATGAGCTCTAAGCCACGATAGGAAGGTACGTACCGTACACCCTGAGGAATCCAGGTCGGGATCTCCATCCGAAGATTTCTCCAGCCACGGTAGTTGATGTCTCCGAGCTTGAGGGTGTGAACGATTCCGCGATAGTCCTGGAGTTGTACCTCCACGTAGTAGTCGTGGTTACTCCCCCAGACCCACATGTCCAGCTGCCGCACGCGGCCGGGGATCGGGATACCGTCGGGAACCACGTTTCCTTCCTCATCCTCATCCACGGGAATGATCTCGAGGAAGTTATACCCTAACCGATCAAAGGCGGCCTCGATGCCCAAGGACATGAGCTCTTCTTCTTCCGGCTGTGCCCGGTACAGGGCGTCGGGCCAGGCATTCACCCAACCGACTCTCGGCATACCTTCCGCGATAAACTTGCTTCCTCTAACCAGCCAGCGACTTTCTTCCGGGTTGTCAAAGTCCTCGATGACGACGGACTGAACGTTCGTGGTGGCCTGCCGCTGTTGACCAAATGCTGTTCCTGACAGCGCAAGGAAGACCAGTATCAGAGATAGAAAGAGCAGGCTCCCTCTCTTCATTCTTTACTCCTTTTGCGTGCTACAAGCTTGAAACCGTCATGTCTCAAGTTACTCGAAATTATATGTCTCCAGTTTTCCTTTGTCAAACCGGATAACCCGTGCCAAAGCCGCGTCACGTCTTCTTAGAGGAGCCCGGAAACTCGAAAGAGCTCCGCCTCGATTCGACCAGTTTCTCCCTCTTTGGTCGCCTCGAAAAGCTTAACAGGATCGACTCCAAGAAGCAGCACATCTCCTGAGTCCAGAGCCTCCGCGGAACCGAGTGGAACGGCCTGGACCGGAACAAAGAGCGTCTCTCCCACAACCGGTCGCTCCCCGTTCATGGCTTGGGAGACGAGCTCATTCCCGGCGGCGCCGAGGAAGAGTAGTACCGGGTCACCAGGGCCCGCCTCCCGCAGTCGCTCCTGAACCGCTTGGAGCGAAAACCCCGAAGCAACCTCCTCGACTGCGATCGCCTCTGCCGGCACTCTCCGTCTCAAAGGCTCCAGAAGTGCCTGCACCTCCTCAACTCTCTCTTCCGAGCCCTGCAACGCAAAGACTCGTACAGTTATCGTTTCGGCATCCTCGCCGCCGGTCTCAACTAGCTTCTGCGCGTATTCTCCCACGAGCTCACCGAGACGGGCAAAAGCGGGGCGCCGATCCAGGGCGAGCACTCCCGGGCCGCGGTTTGTTCCATCCAGACTGAGAGATAGCCGACTGCCTCCCTCCACGGTAGCCACTTCCTCCGGATCAACGTCGGGCATCAACAGTAACGCAGTCTCCTCTCCCACGCCTGGGCGCAGAACCCCCGGGCGGGCGGGCTCCCCTGGGGGAATTAGGATCACCTTCCCCACTCCCCGATCCTTCGCCGCTTCTAGGTGGGCTTCGGTGAAAAGCTGCCCGGAGACCGGCGTAGCAATAACAGCCACCTCCGCACTGCAGCCGAGGAGAAGGAGAGAGAAAACCGTGAGTAGTAGAAGGAGCCGCGGGGGACTCCTACTCGGGTCTGGGTCTGACATAACCGAGAATCGGTCCTAGACGAATTGTACCAGCCGCTAGCAGTGCGATAAAGAGCGTAATTAGGATAGCCGGAAGAATTCTCACGCTCGCCTCAAAGGCTCCGGCGAAGGCGTAGGCCGGAGGAAAGATAAGGATGAGGAATACCGCGATCCACCGAGTCGCGCCGTTCTGCCTGATCACGGTGACCACCCCCGCGGTGAGCAGGGTCATGCCTGAGAGCCGTAGCGTTGGCTTGAGAAAGAGGTCATAGAGCCCGAGATAGAAGCCCCCGAGAATCAGATCCACGAAGGCGAGCAGAGAGTAGACTATTCCCGAATAGACCAGCATTCCCGTAAAGAGCTCCCAGTCTCCTCGAAGCAGGAGCTTTCGACACGCAAGAAGAGCAGCCCCGGTCACGAGGTAGGGAATGATCAAACCATCCCGCAAAAGGTAGTATCGAAAAAGCGCCTGAAGGGAGAACTGCTTCTCCAGGGTGAGGCTGAGAATAAGGAGAAGCGCAGCGATAAACGGAGCGGAGGCTGCTCCCTTGAGCAGGGGCCGACGGAAGATCGGAACCTCCAGAGGCCGGGAGAGAACGCCCAGACCAAAGTACAAATACATAAGAAGAGGAACCGAGAGAATCGCGTAGAGAACCATAGGCGATGGGGAGCATAGCACACCGCACCTAGCCGGACAAGCCGACGGACAAGCCAACGCACAAGCCTTCAGAACAGGCAGGTTGACAGCTGCCATTCATGACCATACTATTCGGCAACTCAAGGAGGAGGGACCGTGGCGACTTCGCCAAACGGAATAGTAGAGTACCACGACGTCGATCTTACCCTCCCAGACGGTGGGCTGCTCCTCGACAGCGGAAGGCACTTCGGACCTATCACCGTACGCTACGAGCAGTACGGTGAGATGAACAGCCACAAGTCGAATGTCATCCTTGTGCTCCACGCCTTCTCCGGAGACGCCCACGCCGCGGGGCTCCACTCATCGGAGGACGCCCACCCCGGATGGTGGGAGGAAATGATCGGCCCCGGCCGGGCCCTGGACACCGAGAAATACTCTGTTATCTGCTCAAACGTCCTCGGCGGGTGTCAGGGCACCACGGGCCCCGGCAGCATAAACCCCGAGACAGGAGAGCCCTACGCCATGGGCTTTCCTATAATCACCATTCGCGATATGACCAACGTCCAGCGCCTGCTTCTCGAGCATCTCGGGATTCCCCGGCTCTACGCGGTGATCGGCGGTTCCATGGGCGGGATGAACGCCCTGGACTGGACGGTAGCATATCCGGAGCAGGTTGAGCGCGCCCTGGTGCTCGCATCCACCGCCCGCTCCGGGGCTCAGAGCATCGCCTTCAACGCCGTGGGACGCAACGCGATCATGTCCGACCCCCGATGGAACGAGGGCCTCTACTACGGGGGAGAATCACCGGCCCGTGGTCTCGCCATCGCCCGGATGGTAGGTCACATCACCTACCTCTCGGACGAGTCCATGGGAATGAAGTTCGGTCGACGGCTCCAGGAAAGTGACGGCTTCGGCTTTACCTTTAGCGACCAGTTTGCCGTGGAGAGCTACCTCGAACACCAGGGAGACAAGTTCGTGGACCGCTTTGACGCAAACAGCTACATCTACCTGACCAAAGCGATGGATTACTTCGACCTCTCCGAGCGGTACGGATCTCTCGACGACGCTTTTGCCAGAGCCACTGCGCGGTTTCTCATTCTCTCTTACTCCTCGGACTGGCTCTTTCCCACCGGACAGTCGAAGGAGGTAGTCTACGCTCTGATGAAAAACGGCAAGGATGTCTCCTTTAGCGAGATCTCGAGCCCCTATGGTCACGACTCCTTTCTCCTGGAGACCGAACGGCAGGAGGAGCTCATTATCTCATTTCTGGAGGGCGCCCATGGCGAGTAACCGAGAGACAACTCCCACCGCCGGAGGGCGGGCCGCCCAGGAGATGAACGAGCGGTTCAACTACGATGAAATCGTCGCCCTGGTAGAGCCGGGATCATCGGTCCTCGACCTCGGCTGCGGCACCGGAGAGCTTCTTCTCCGTCTCATCACTGAGCGTGGCTGCAAGGGTCGGGGAGTAGATATTGAAGAAGAGATGATCCAGCAGTGCATCCGCCGGGGCATCTCGGTGTTTCAGGGAGACCTGGATGAAGGGCTCAAGGACTACCCCTCCGACAGCTACGACTACGTTATCCTCAACGAGACGCTGCAGATGATTCGGGAGCCCAACCTGCTCCTCCGCGAGATGGCCCGGGTCGGTCGGCGCATAATCGTTAACTTCCCCAACTTTGGGTACATCCTCAACAGGCTGCAGCTCGGCCTTTTCGGCCGGATGCCGGAGAACAAGAACCTCCCTTACAAGTGGTATAACACGCCGAACATCCACTTCTGCACCCATCGGGATTTCTTTGCCCTGGCGAAGGAGGTCGATCTGCGGGTGGAAAAGACGATTTATCTCCACCGGGGCAAGCGGATTCCGCCGGTTCTTCCAAACCTATTCGCCACCGAAGTATGCTGCGTTCTCAGGGGCCAAGAGGTTTGACTCTTTTCGGAGTCAATGATATGTTGTTTGACCTATACCACAGCCCTGGAACCATTGATTAGGAGGAAGCTTGGCGGTAAAGGACCTACGAACGAACGAGAACATCCGTGTTCGAGAAGTTCGGCTTATTGACGATGAAGGCGGACAGGTGGGAATCGTCCCCACTGTTGAAGCGCTCAAAATGGCTCGGGAGAAGGGCCTCGACCTCGTAGAGGTTGCCCCACAGTCTCGCCCGCCGGTCTGCAAGCTGCTTGATTACGGCAAGTACAAGTTCGACCTGGAAAAGAAAAACCGCGAAGCCAAGAAGAAGCAGAAACAGCAGAAGCTCAAAGAGATTCGGATGCAGCCCAAGATCGAAGAACACGATATGGAGTTCAAGACGAAGCACATCCGTGATTTCCTCGAGGATGGTTCCAAGGTCAAGGTTACGGTGCGGTTTCGTGGCCGAGAAATGGCCCACACCGAGCTAGGTCGGGACGTACTGGACAAGATCGTCGACAAGCTCGGCGACTCCGCAAACCTCGACCGGCGCCCCTCCATGGAAGGAAGGTTCATGTCGATGATCCTCTCTCCGGGTCCCGGGGCAAAGAAAAAGAAAAAGACCGACTCCGAGGAGTCGGAGCAAGAGCAGGAGTAGCACGAAATGCCCAAGATGAAGACTCGCCGCAGTGCGGCCAAGCGATTTCGGGTAACAAAAAACGGTAAGGTGCTCTACAAGAAGCAAGGGTTGCGCCATATTCTCACCAAGAAGTCGACCAAGCGGAAGCGGCACCTGCGAAAGACCGGCATCCTCGCCCCGGCTGAGGCGAAGCGAGCGATGCGAGAGCTTCCGTACGCATAGCGCAGCGCAAGGAGTATAGGGAACAATGCCACGAGCAGTAGACGGAACGAGACGAAAAGATCGTCGAAAGAAAATACTCGATCAGGCCAAGGGGTACTGGGGACGCCGGAGCAAGCTCTACCGGACCGCAAAGGACGCGGTACGAAAGTCCCTGCAGTACGAATACCGGGATCGCCGCAACCGGAAGCGGGATATGCGTCGCCTCTGGATCGCCCGTATTTCCGCGGCGTGTCGTCAGGAGGGCATTAGCTACTCTCGGTTTATCAACGGGCTCAACAAGGCCGAAGTAAACATGAACCGAAAAGCGCTTTCGAACCTCGCCATCGAGGACAAGGCCGCCTTCAAGGAGTTGGTAGCTACCGCCAAGAAGCATCTCGAAGTATGATCAAAATCGAGCAGATACGGCTTCTGGAGCAGAAGGTCCAGAACGCCGTATCAAAGATTGCCGCTCTCAAGGCGGAGAACGACGAGCTCCGATCCAAGCAGGATGAATATCAGGCGAGGATTTCGGAGCTCGAGTCTCTTCTGGAGCAATACAAAAACGAACAGGGTGAGATCGAGCAAGGCATCATCTCCGCCCTCAACCGCCTCGACGAACTGGAAGACGTGATGGTGGAGGCCGGCGCTCCCAAGCCGCCAGAGGACACCTTCGTCGCCGCGGAGCAGCCCGCCGCGGCGGAAGTGGAAGCCGAGGAGGAGAGCCCGGCGGATCCGGAGACTCCGGTGGCCCAGGACAACGACGGTCCGGAAGAATCCGCCGACTCTGAATCCTCCGCGACGGAGGATGAAAACGGGCGGGAGCTCGATATATTCTAAGGGTATGCGAATTGAACTCCTCGGGACCTCCTTCACCATAGAAACAGATGAGAGTCCCGAGTATCTCGAACGGATCGTTGAGTACTACCGCGATCGCCTTCGGGAGATAGAGTCATCAGTCTCCACCACGGACCCCCTCAAAAAGGCGATACTCGCCGCAATTCTCTCAATCGACGAGCTCTTTAAGCTCAAAGAGGAACAGCCCCCGGCGGGTGAGGCGGAGGAGTTCTCTCAAATAGCCGAAAGACTTATCAAGACTCTTGATGAGACCTTGCAGGAGCCGTCGGAATCTCTCTCAGAACAGATAGCAGATTCTCCCGAGGAATAAGGGAGTAGTCGCAACCATTCACCTTGACGACCGCCGCGGCAAGCTTGTTCGCCGCGCGGCAGGCGTCTGTTAGCGGGGCCCCCAGAAGCCGGGCAAAGAGGAATCCCCCTGCGAAGGCATCCCCCGCCCCGGTGGTATCCTTCGCCTCCACCGGAAATCCCGGAACATGGACGATGCCCTCCGCCTCGCTCGCCACGTAG
>CAYZHV010000180.1:0-4998 GCA_964478055.1 uncultured Spirochaetaceae bacterium
GATCGTTGCCTTCTCGGTGGGAGCAGTTCCGACGCAGGCGATGGAGAATACCCGGGGCTTAGGGCATGTCAGTCTATTCGGTGGACTCCCTAGCGAATCAAAGGGGTACCTTGATAGCAATCTTATCCACTACAAGGAAATCTCCGTCCACGGGGTACACGCGTCCACTCCGGATCAGAACAGGGAGGCGATACGCTGGCTCACGGAGGGGCGGGTGAACACGCAAGGCTTTAATCAGAACGTCTATCCCCTCTCACGCATCGAAGACGCCTTTGCGGCGGTGGACGGACAGGAAATTCTGAAAGCCCTGATCCAGCCAGACGCTTGATGTAGGCTGAGCTAGAAAAGCTCCAGAGGCAAAAAGAACGGTAGCCGGCGGCCAAGGGACTCGACGAAGACGTCGTCCCGGGGGCCGGTGCGGAGAATGACGCTCTCCTCGGAGATGAGTTTTTCCAGTACCAGGGCGATCTGTCGGCCGTTGATCCGTAGGACCACGCCGTTTCCCTCGGAGGGGACGGCATTTCCGGTCACCGGATATCCGGTGGAGGTGTAGAGGGGTATGTTACTCCCTCTAAACCGCATAAAGACCCGACCGTCGGCGGACTGGGCGACGAGGCGGGAGAACAGCGGTTGCACCTCGACTATCAGGGAGGCTGGAATGGCAATTTCGCCCTGAGCACCCTCGCCGATTACGACGGTAATCATGTGCCCGCCCCGGGGGATCGTCAAACGAACTCCCTCGCTACCCCGCCGCTCAGAGACCTCCACGCTACCGGACAGCAGATCCTGGACAACGTAACTCGCCTCGCTCTCGGTTATCTCGGCTTCCAGACGTTCCCCGGAGATGAGGGCCGGAGATATCGGCAGGAGCCATATGGTAAGCTGCTCTTCATCCCCGAGCACTTCAAAGAGCAACTCCGGAGTGGCCCCCGTACGTTCCGGGTTCTCGCCAGAGAGCCCGGCGAGCTCGAGGAGGGTCGCCCCGATTCCTCGGATCGCCCGTTCCGCAAGCTGCGCCACCGGGCTTTCGAGCTTCTCCTGGTCACCGCCCTCCACGGAGAGCCGAAGACGAGTGGAGAGAATGCCCTCCTCCTCTATCCAGAGAGCGAGGCGGTAGGCGAGCTCCACCGCTCGCCAGGTGCTCCTATGGGCTATGTCCCCGGCGGAAGCCGAGGTTAGCCGCCGGAGTCGTTCGACTCGCTCCGCCACCCGTGGAGGAAGCTCCTCCTCCGAAAGAGCCCCGAGCTCCCGCTCCATCTCCTCTTCCAGGAGGACGTACCGCTCGTACTCGTCCCCTTCGAGGCGGAGCTCTACGTCCCGCAAGCCCGCCAGGAGCCCCCTCGATACCTTGAGCTCCTGCCGATCCACGCTGAGGGCCAGGCGCTCGGAAGGGACTTCTTCTATCCTGGCCTCCTGCAGGGGGCTCTCCGCAAGGATCTGACTGGTTCCCTCTTTGCCGAGGCTAGAAGCGCAGAGGACGTCAATGCGTCCCTCTCGCCCCCCACTCTCCGGCGTAAGAGCTCGAATCACGTGCATTGTTTCCTCGAGCCTGTAGAGAAGATCGAGTAAGACCCCGGTCTCACCTCCCCGTGCCCGGGCGGTAATGGAGTAGATGCGCTCACCCCGGTCGAGAGCCTCGATTACGAGCTTCCGCTCCAGGAGATCGAGCTCATAGAGCTCCTGAGGAGGGGTGTTGAAGTTGACCTCCACCCTGGTTCCCGGAAGAGCACCGGATTGGCCCCTGGATACTCCGGTGCCTGCGGAGCCGGCACGCCCAGTTCCGGCGCCCGCCGGCGCGAGACCCTGCATTTCCGCGGCGGCCTCCGCGGGCAGTTGAGCTCCTTCGGGAAGATGCTCATGAAAAGAAAAGAGCGTCTCCAGAAAGCTGCCAAGGGCGTCCTGGTCCCTGGTCGCTCGGGCGCTGCGAGCGAGACGCTCGGCCTGGTCCGCGATACCGTCGAGCTGGAGAAACCGCGCCTCCCGGGCAATGGCGTCCGCCCGGTCACCGGCCTCTTCCATGGCACTTTCCAACGCTCCCCGGTCCCCTTGGACCGCGGCGAGTCGCCTGAGTGTGCTCAAGGTCTCCCGCAAGGTCCCGTAGAACTGCCTCTCTTCCCTATCCAACTTTGCCACCTCGCATACGGGCGAAACAGGAGAGACCCCGTCTTCGCACTTCAGGATCCGGATCTTCCAGTGCCTGCAGCACCACCGATCGAAATCGCTCCAGGTTGCTGCTTCCCTCTATGCCGCGAAGCACCGCCAGGCGAATTCTCTCGCTCCCCCTGCTGTAGACGGAGCCGAGATCGCCGTAGGCGTGTCGGATACCGAGGGTACTAACCGCTTCTACCGCCGAGAGCACAACGAGCTCCGAAGGGTCGTAGAGAGCGTCCCGGATATAACTGTAGGCGCTCCGACGCCCGCTGTTGGCCAGACTACGACAGGCAAAGAGCCGAAGGCTCGGATCCCGGCTCTCCTGCAGCTGCTTACCGAGCCGCTGAACCTCGGTAAAGCTCGCGGTCTCTCTCGTCTCCGATTCCGGGACGGATTTCTTCTCCCCGGCGGCGGCACGGAGGTCATTGTAGGCACGCTCGACTCGCTCAAAGGCTCTAACGCTTCCGCCTGGCCGGTCCGGATGGCACCTGAGGGCGAGGCGGCGATACGCCTGCTTAACTTCCGAAAGGGGCGCACCCTGGGGTAGACCGAGAATGGTGTAGGCGTTGTGGAGCTGTAGCTTAGGCGCTTCCACCGGCCTCTTCCGCCTCCTGCAAGTAGGTGTTGAGCTCTCGTACCAGACTTTCCAGGGCGAGGCGATACTCCGATCGCTCGCTTCCACCCTCCATACTCGCCCTCCTCGCCCCGGCGAGGATCTCCGCCGCCTCGGCGGCGAACTCCCGCTCCAGAGAGGGGGCTCCCATCTCGAGAAGTTGCTCCGCCCTTCTTATGAGGGAGGCGAGACGCCGCTCCTCTTCTCCGGGATCATCGCTCTCGAGGGCCGGAATGATCGTGATGCGCTCGGCGGAGCCGGTAGAGAGATCCCGGGCGTGCACCTGGGTCATACCGTCCTCATCCACGGAAAAGGAGACCTCGATTCGCGGGTTACCCTTCTTGCTCCGCTGTATGCCGGAGAGGGTAAACCGGCCGAGGGAGATGTCGTCCTTCGCCCGGGGGCTATCCCCCTGCACGACGTGCACTTCCACCACCTCCTGCATGTCCGTGATGGTCGTAAAGACCCGGGACGTCTGGGCCGGAAGAGGCGTGTTTCTCTTAATCAGATGGATTACCGAGCCGCCGTCTATCTCAACCCCCAGGGCGTAGCTCGAAACATCGTGGAGCCGCGAGCCGCCTTCGGCTTGGAGGCTCCGAGCATGGATAGCCGCACCGAGAGCGACGATCTCGTCGGGATTCACCAACGGAGCGGAAGGCACCTCAAAGACCTCCTCGAGCCTCCGCTGCACCAGTGGAACCCGGCTGGAGCCTCCGGAAAGGACAAGGGCGTCCACCCCGTCGAAGCCCGCCTCCTCTATCGCTTTTCGGGTAAGAGAGATGGTCCGCTCTACCAGAGGGGAAATGAGTTCCTCGAACTCCTCGCGCTTAACGTCGTAGCGCAGATGCATCGGTCGGCCGCTGCTGCCCATAAAGGGGAGGACCACCGATGCCGCGGGGTTGGAGGAGAGCTCGATCTTCGCCCGTTCCACGAGCTCCGAGAGCTGCTGCTCCATAAAGGGGTCCCCGGTGACAGAGAGTCCGCTCTGCTCCTCGAAGGAGTCTCTCATTCGCTCCCCCAGGAGCCGGTCAAAGTCGATGCCCCCGAGATTGTTGTCCCCCAGGGTGCTTCGAACGAAGAACTCTTCCTCTTCTCGCTCCAGGCAGGTGACGTCGAAAGTACCGCCCCCGAGGTCGTAGACCACAACGCGCTTACCGGAGCCACCCTTTTCGGCGTAGGAAAGGGCCGCGGCGGTGGGCTCGTTGACGAGGGTCCGAACCTGGAGCCCAGCCAGCCGGGCAGCCTCCCGGGTGGCCTGACGCTGGCCGTCGGTAAAGTGGGCGGGTACGGTAACCACCGCCTCCCGGACCTCGTCGCCGAGATAACGTTCCGCGGAACGGCGGAGCGTGCGCAACACTTCCGAGCTCACTTCCTCAGGGCTCATACTCCGTTCTCCCAGGGAGAAGGTGCGCTGCGTTCCCATGCTCCGCTTTACCGCCAAGACCGTCCGGTCCGCGTGCACAACTGCCTGATTCTTCGCCGATTCCCCTACAAGAATCTCTCCGCTTTCCGCGGCTGAGACCACCGAGGGCGTAAGGCGACTTCCCCGCTCATTCGGGATGATCGTCGGGCTTCCGTCGAGGTGGCAGGCGATGAGAGAGTTCGTTGTGCCAAGATCAATGCCGACGGTCATGCCCACTCCTTTCGTTCGTAGAGAGAAATAATGAGCTCCACCTCTCCGATAGTGCGATTGAGACGGGTTGCTATGGAGCTGGGAGCGACTCCCTGATTGTAGAGGTTGATTACCCGCTGCTCCAGGGGAATCTCCTCCTCAGGGCTCTCGGTCTTGCCGCTCCCGGAGCCTGGGGAGGCGGATTTGGGGGCCCCACCGGGCACATCGTGCTGCACGGGGCCGGCGACGATCTTACCCGCTTTTCGCAAGTGGGTGTAGACCTCGCTGCTCTCCTTGTGCTTTTCCACCTCTCCTTGGAGCACTGTAAGTTGTTTATCGGCCCGTTTGATTACCGTCTGAAGGGAGCGCACTCGCTCCTCCAGAAGGGTTATGTTGCGGTCCGTAGTCTCGTTGAGCTCGACGATAACCGACTGAATTTCCGAGCGCACCTTTTCCAGGAACGCCTCGGGCGTGATGTTCTTTTCGACTTTCCGGTTCAGGACCAGATAGATTATGGCCAGAATGACCGCGTTGAAGGCTAATGTGGCGAGTAGGGTCATACGCCTCACCCGGAGAGATCGACGTTCTTGCCCAGATACGGTTCCCGGAAAACCTCTCGCTT
>CAYZHV010000180.1:5098-8290 GCA_964478055.1 uncultured Spirochaetaceae bacterium
AGCGTTTGAAGGTCGATGGGCTGCAGTGACACTACTCTCTCCTCTTGATCGAAATATCCGCGTCACTTTCTTCGTACTTGGTAACCGAGACGGTCCCGCCCTCGGCAACAAAGGTCACCGAGTGGAACTCGTTGCGCACATCGAGAGGCGCTTCTTTTATGCGCACCTTGACCCCGGGGAAGACCGTCCCGGAGGCACTGATTCTGCCGTTTATCTTGAGCTGATCCAGGTAATTCTGGATTTGCTCCATCTCCTCTTTGATTTTTTCTCGACGGCCCTTTATCTTTTCCCGCTTCTGCTTGAGGAGAGCGTACGCCTTTAGCTTCTCCTTGGGGATCTGCTTCTTTGCTTTGCGCATCTTCTCGATGGTGGTCATGTTGAGACCGATGTCATCGAGCTGCTTCCCGAGCTCCGCGTCCTGCTCCTCGAGCTCCCCGAGACGCTCCTTCTGCTTGGGATCATAACCCACCTCCAGAAGGGTCTCCATACCGGCAACGGAACCGAGGGCCTTGGCGTCGATCTCCTCCGAGGCCCTCAGGTGACCGCCCACGATACTGGCCCGCTTACCGCGACAGACTATCCGCTTATCAGAGAAAACGGTGCTGTTAATAATGCCGTCACTGACAACAACGAGCTCCCCGGCCTCGACGTGGGCGTTCTCGATGAACTTTGACCAGAGGCTGCCGCTACAGATTATTCGGCCCGAGTTCTTGCCGGTTATGCCCTGATGGACAATGATGTCTCCTTCCGCGGAGAGATTACATCGTCCGACACTTCCCATTACCTCGATATGCCCCGCGGCACTCACGTCGAAACCGTCGTCCACGTTCCCTTTGACCACCACGGTGCCGAGAAACTTAATGTTCCCCTCTTTCATGTTCACGTCGCCTTCGACGACGTAGACCGGTTCGACGTTGATCTTTCCGGACTGAATTCGCACCAGACCGTTTATTTCGGCAAAGGCAGTGGCACCGTCCTCGGATAGGCGGACATTCTGTCCGATCGGGATCGGCACGTCCTTACCATCTCGGGCAGGGAGGAGCTTTCCGGTGACGGTGTATCCGGGCTCACCCTGCTCCGCCGGGATTTTCTTGGCAAGGACCTGTCCCTCCACAACATTCTGGACCCGGTTGAGCTCCTTGAAGTCCACCCGGCCTTCAACTTCCTTGACGTGGATCTTCCCGGGCTGGGTCTCAAAGTTGTACTGGATTTTGGCATCGGCGCCGTTCTTCGGTCTGGTTCCCTCGGCAACAAGGATCGGCTCTCGATACGCTGGCCGCTCATCGAGCCGCTGGAGAACCTCCTCCTTGATACCGTGAACCACGTCGTTGCTTTCGAGGAACACCCGGATGCCGTCGGCGGTCGGGTCCGCGCCTCCTTCTCCCGGAGGAGAGAGGTTGAGGTACGCCTTCATCTCGGCTTCCGCGAAGTCCACGCTCATATATGCATCGTTCGCGGGATTGTAGTCATAGGGGGCAACCTTCACAAACTCGTCGTCCGCAAGTTGCACGACTTTTTTCACCAAGCCTGCGTCGAACTTCTCCCCCGTTCGGTTCGAGAGCGCCTCGATGGCGTCCCGCTCAGTCGCCCGGACGCCACTACCCTGAGGCGGGGAAACCTTGAGAAGGACCCCGTTAGGGGAGAGCTTCACGAAAACCTGGCCATCCAGATCTTTCGGTTTCGACTCGTCGTCAAAACCGAGATCCATATCAAAGCCTTCCTCGAAGCTCTCGGTAGCAACCTGCTGCGTAGCGGGATAGGCGAGAATGAGGTACGGCTTCTTGCCGACTCCGAGGACGCCGCTGCTGCCGGTTTCGAGGATCTCGTACTCGATCTTTTTTATAGGGAGTGAAAGCTCCACCGCCGCCTCCCTGAGGGCGTCCTGAAGGGTCTCGCCGGAGACATTGACGTACTGCCGGTTTCGATCCTCTTCGGCGGATTTCTTCATGTAGGCCTGGAGCTGGTCAAAGCTAACCATCGCGACTCCTACATAATTCCCTTTTTGATGTTCGTGAGCTTTGCTCGCAGTCGCATAATCGATTTCGTATGGAGCTGGGAGACTCTGGACTCCGTCACTTCGAGCACCTTGCCGATCTCCTTGAGAGTAAGGTCCTCATAGTAGTAGAGAACCAGCACCTTCTTTTCCTTCTCCGGGAGCTCGTTAATTGCTTCTATAATGACCCGCTTGATCTCCTCCTTCTCCACGATCGTGTCAGGATTGCGGTTTTGAGGAGACTCGATGCTGTCGGCAATGGAGACCTTGTCGTTGTCCTCTCCGGTATACCAGACGTCGTTGAGGGAGAGAATGGAGGTGCCGCTGATCTTCATGACCAGCTTCTCGAACTCCTTCGTTGAGACCCCCATCTCCTTGGCGATTTCCTGATCCGTGGCGGAACGTCCAAGGGAGGCCTCGAGGCGGCGAACAGTCTCTTCCAGCTCCCGGGTCTTCTGCCGCACGGAGCGCGGAACCCAGTCAAGGGAACGAAGCTCATCGAATATGGCTCCCCGAATTCTCGTCACCGCATAGGTCTTGAACTTGACGTGCTTGTCCGGATCGAACTTCTCGATAGCGTCGAAGAGGCCAAAGACGCCGTAGCCCACGAGATCATCGAACTCCACATTCTGGGGCATACCCACGGCGACCTTGCCGGCGACGTACTTCACCAGGGGCGCGTACTGCCGAATGAGATGGTCCCGGATGGCGGGGTCTTTCGTCTTTCTGTATTCGCGCCAGAGTTGCGCTTCGCTCTTTTCGGCCAACGCGTTTTGCCCGGAGCTATTACTCATGAATCCCTCTTCAACATAGTCTGCAGTGCCTTGGCGATCTGTGCCGGATCGTTGCCGGCGTCAAAGCCTTCCGGGGTGGAGCGTCTGGAGGAGGAACCGGAAGCGTAATCTGATAGGGAAGACTCTTCGCCACCGTAGCCGTCCCCGCTTTCTTTAGTAGAACCATCTTCGAAGGCCCCTTCGAATCCACCGATATCCGGCAGCTCATCCACGGACTCGAGCTCCTCCGATTGGGTCTCCTCCTCATCAAACTGGGAAGCCCTGGTCAGCTCCTCGTCAGGGAGGGCGGCCTCTTCCACCTCCTCCACCAAGGATTCGGTGATATCCTGCTGGAACGACTGACGCGGAGCCTCACTCTCCAGGGCTTCCTCGTCTTTCGGCCCAACGGATTCGATATCTTCGGCA
>CAYZHV010000181.1:0-8211 GCA_964478055.1 uncultured Spirochaetaceae bacterium
CCGCCTCGGTCGCCGCCACGATCTCCGCCGCCGTAACCGCCTCGGTCACCGCCGCGATCTCCGCCACCGCTGTATCCACCCCGGTCGGAACGCTCCCCGCGATCCTCGCGGGCGCCGCTCTGGGCTGTCGTATCCTGCTGCTGTTCCGTGTTCTGTTCGTCTGACACGTCTATTACTCCTTAATCCTTAGAAAGGTACGTCGTCGATATAGTCGCTATCGTCGTCGTACTGATCACCGCCGCTTCGGGAAGGACCGGCTCCCTGTGAGGGTCCGCCTGCGGGCCTCCCGCCGCTGGAGGGACCACCGCCGGAGGAGCCACCTCCGTCCCCTCGGCCTCCGCCGAGCATCTGAACGTCATTGGCGATGATCTGAACTTTGCTGCGGCGATTGCCGTCCTGCTCCCAGCGATCCTGCTTGAGCTCACCCTGGACGGCTACCTGGGTCCCCTTGGTAAGGTACCGCTGAACCGCCTCTCCTCGCCGGCCAAACATGGTGACGTCAAAAAAACTTGCCTCTTCTATCCACTCGTCACCTTGCTTGCGCCGCCGATTAACCGCCACGGAAAAGGCGCAAATCGCCAGTCCCGAGTTGGTATATTTGAGCTCTGCATCTCTTGTAAGTCGTCCGGTAAGAGCGACGACGTTTAGATCCGCCATAATGTTACCCTGTAACGCTAGTCGTCCTGCCGGACCATCATGAACCGCAAGAGCTCGTCGCGCATGCGGAGCTTCTTTTCGGTCTGATGAGCCTGCTCAGGGTCCATCTTGACTACGTAGTAGTAGTAGTGTGCCTGCTGAATCTTCTTGATTGGGTAGGCTAGAGCGCGTTGTCCCATGTCCTCTTCCTTCTGGATCTCACCACCGAAGCCCTTGAGCTCCTCGCGGATCTGTTCAACTCCAGTGCGGAAAAGCTCGTCTTCGGGACGAAACACGCACATTGCTTCGTAATTTCTCATCCTTCCTCCTTCTGGACTGTTGACTACCGACCAAGGTACACTGCCCGGTAGTAAAGAGGCTGTAGGAACATAGCACAGCCCCTAGGGGATGTCAACGGGAGGATGCATCGGTGCCTCAGCATGTGAACTATGCGGATGATCTCTACTACATTCACACAATGGTAAAGTCCCTCAAGTCCGGTATGAACCTGGAACTGGACCCCGACGTTTTTCGCGACAAGATAACCGAGGACATCCTCTTCATAGATAGCGTCTTCTTTCGCCTTCTCACCTTCCTTAAGCAGAATGACCGGCTCATTAAGCGGCAGGAGTACCTACGTATGCTGCTTCGGGCTCTGCGTAACTATGATGAGTTTCTCGGACAGACCGTTGCCGGGACCCTCCCGTTTAGCAAGCACCTATCGGATCTGGGAGAAAAGCTCGGAGCTGTACGGGAGCACGTGCAGGAAATTTCTCAGGAAATCCGGGATATCCTCAGAGAAGAGAGTGGGAGAGAGGATGCGGGCTCCATAATCTCCCCGGAGGAGTACGAGTTTCTTCTCCAGCAGGAAGAAGATGAGGAAGATAGCCCCGAGAGCTGAGGAGAGGATACTGTGGCTTTTAGAGACTTGTTACGATCAGAACTCATCAAAACCGGAAGCAAGGCTTCCTCCAAGAAAGAGATCCTAAAAGAGATCGGTGATCTGGTGGGCAAACACCCGGAGGCAAAGGAGATTGGCTCCGAGGCGGTCTACAAGAAGCTCCGGGATCGGGAAAAGGAAGGCTCCACCGGATTCGAAAAGGGCGTGGCCCTCCCCCACTGCGCCTTCGAGGAGCTCGAGGAGTTCCTCGTGGGAGCGATTACCGTCCCAAAGGGCGTAGACTTCGACTCGGTGGACGGGAAACCCGCCAAACTCATTTTCTTCATCGTCGGCCCCCAGGCGCAGCGAAATCGACATGTCAAACTTCTTGCGGCGATTTCGAAAGCGGTTCGGGAGCCGGGAGACATCGATGATCTCCTGAGCGCGAGCGCTCCCGAGGAGTTCTACCGCAAGCTTACCAAACGCATCTCCTTTGAGGAGGAAGAGGAAAAGAGCGGGCCCGTGAGCCTTCTGCAGCTCTACGTGCAGCAGCTCGATTTCTTTGATGAGATCCTCCAGCTCATCGCCTCGGAGGTCGAGGGCTCAGTAGCGGTCATGGAGATGCAGAGCGCAGGTAGTTATCTCCACCGCTTTCCCCTCTTTGCCACACTCTGGACCGAGACGGACACCCAGTCGGTCCGACTCATTCACGCGGTGGTGCGGCGCTCCCGGGTCAATGACCTGATCAGGCGTATTCATATGATCGATGATCGCATTGCTGAGGAAACCGGCGTCCTGATCCTGGTACAGGAAATCAACTACGCCACGGGCTCTCTGGACTTCTAGACGATGCTGTCGAACCTTCAGTTCCCCCTGCTCCTCTTGCTGGGAGCAACAGTTATTCTCGGTCTCTACGGAGGTAAGGCGACAAAGAAAATCCGCCTTCCCTCGATAATCGGATACATGGTTGTGGGGGTCCTCCTCGGGCCCTCGCTCTTGGACCTTCTATCTGAAGCGCGGCAGGAGAGTATCTCCTTTATTACCGATATCGCCCTCGGTTTTGTGGCGCTCACCATAGGCTTGGAGCTGAGCTTTTCCTCCCTGCGAAAACAGGGGTGGAGCATGATTCTTATCATTGTCACCGAGTCCCTCCTCGCCTTTGTTCTGGTGACCGGCGCCGTAACGCTTCTTACCGGCAACCTACCCATGGGACTTCTCTTTGGGGCGATCGCTCCAGCCAGCGCCCCGGCGGGGACGGTTGCGGTCATTCAGGAGTACCGCTCTCGAGGCCCTCTCACCCGGGCGCTCTACTCGGTTGTGGGCTTTGATGACGGCCTGGGGATAATAATTTTTGGCTTTGCCTCGGCCATCGCAATCGGGCTCGTGGAGGCGCAGATCGGCGAGTCCGTCTACTCAACCGGGCAGCTGCTCCTGGAGCCCCTCAAGGAAATCGGCATTAGCATCGGGGTGGGAGCGGTCGTTGGCTTGCTCTTTTCGGTGCTGGTTCGTCGGCTTCGGAGCGCCAGTGACGTCTTTATCCTCTCCACAGGCGCAGTCTTTCTCGTGGTAGGCGCCGCGGAGCTCCTGAGCATGTCTCTCATTCTCTCTAACATGGTCGTGGGGATCGTCACCGTAAACGCCCTCCCCCACAGAGTGAGCGAAAACATTCGATCCGGAATCTCCGGTATTATGCCGCTCCTATTTGTGCTCTTTTTCGTCCTCGCCGGAAGCAATCTCCATGTGGCGGCCCTGCCCGCCCTCGGTCTCCTCGGTCTCGTTTACATCCTCGGGCGCTCCGCGGGTCTCGTCTCGGGAGCATGGCTCGGCGCCACGGTTGGCCGGGCACAAAAGGTCATTCAGAAGTATCTCGGCCTCGGCATCCTATCCCAGGCGGGAGTGGCAATCGGCCTCGCCCTGGCGGTAAAGCAGGAGTTTACCCCCCTCGGAGACCTCGGGGCCGAGATCGGCGTCACAGTGATAACCACCATTACCGCCACGAGTATCTTCTTCGAGCTCATTGGCCCTATATTGACCAAATTCGCCCTGGAGAAGGCGGGAGAGATCCCGGAAGCGGATAAGCGCAAGCAGTAGGAATCGCTGATCGGCGCTGCCGTGTCGCTGGAACATATCCGGCCGAATTGTTACCGTGAGAGGTGAGGTTACACATGGCTGAATTTCGCAAGACCAAAATCGTCTGCACCCTCGGACCCGCTGTTGATCAACAGGAGATCATCGAAGAGCTACTCAAGGCGGGAATGAATATCGCCCGCTTCAATCTGAGCCACGGCGATCACGAGGAGCACAGGCAGCGGATCGCAAAACTCCGGGCAGCGAGCGCGGCCACAGGAATTCCCGTCGCTCTACTCCTGGACACAAAGGGGCCGGAAATACGCACAGGAAAGATCAAGGACAACGGCACCATCGATCTTCCCAAGGGTCACGAGATCACCCTCACCACCGACGAAGTGGAGGGAAACGACAAGCTCCTCTCGGTCTCCTACAAGCCCCTGCCCAGCGAAGTTCACGAGGGCGGCCACATTTACATCGCCGACGGCCTGATAGATCTGGAAATCAAGAAAATTGAAGGGGAACGGATCCACTGTGTGGTACGTACCGGTGGAAATATCGGAAGCAGGAAAAACGTCAATGTCCCGGGAGTTCGCACCTCCCTACCCGCCATTACGGACAAGGACGTCAAGGATATCGTCTTTGCCGTGGAGGAAGGGTTTGACTTCATCGCCGCATCCTTCGTGCGCAAGCCCCAGGACATCACGGCGGTTCAGGACATTCTAGAGGAGCATGAGAGTCCGATTCGGGTGATCGCCAAGATCGAGGATCAGGAGGGCCTGGAGAACATCGAGGGGATAGTTCGCGCCTCCTCAGGCATTATGGTCGCCCGGGGTGACCTCGGGGTACAGCTCGCCACGGAGCAGATTCCCCTGGCGCAGAAGCGGATTATTCAAGAGTGCAATCGGCAGAACAAGCCAGTCATCACGGCGACGCAGATGCTGGACTCCATGATACAGAATCCCCGGCCGACCCGGGCGGAGCTCACGGACGTGGCAAACGCGATCTTTGACGGTACCGACGCGGTCATGCTCTCCGGTGAGACCGCCTCGGGGAAGTACCCGGTAGACTCGGTTCACACGCTACACCGTATCGCCCTGGCAGTGGAGGGCTCCGAGGAGTACAAGGAGCGAAGCAGCCAGTACTTCTACTTCCATCGCACGAGCAGCGACATCGGTGACGCCATAGCCAAGGCAGCGTACCTGGTGGCCTCGGACGTGGAGGCAACTGCGATAGTCTCGCCGACCCTGCGGGGCAACAGTCCCCGAAGGCTTTCCAAGTTTCGGCCCACCCAAACGATAATCGCTGCCACCATCTCCGAGGTGGCCTACCGACAGCTCCTGCTCCACTGGGGGATTTATCCCCTTCTGACCGAGCACGTCAACGACTCGGAGCTCATGACCCAGAACGCCCTGAGCCTGGCAATGAAGCACGGCTTCGTTCAGAAGGGTGAGAAGGTCGTGAGCGCCACCGGTATCCCTCTGAACAGCCCGATACCGATGAACTCCGTCAAGGTGCACTTTCTCGGTAACATCCTAAACCGCGGGGCCGTCGGTCTCGGAGGAAGGTGCTCCGGGAATATCGTGAAAGCCCGGAGCTACGAGGAGGCTAAGCAGCGGCTCAAACTCAACGGGAGGGAGATTCTCCTTACCGAAGCGCTCACTCCGCAGTTTGCCCCGCTTCTTCTCAGCATCCGAGGTGTGATCGTGGAACACCGACTCGAGTTTTCAACTGAACGAATACAGGAGCTCAATCCCGACATCGTATCCGTGGCGGAGGTTCGCAACGCCTACGATCAGTTCGAGCACAACCAGATCGTCAGCCTGGACGGAGAAGAAAAGATTATCTACGAGGGCATTCTCGACGCCTAAAGTGCCCCGGAATCGGGCCTGTGCGCGGAAACTGAGAAACCGGAAAGCGGTCCGACATTTTCGTATGATTCTTTTTACCGTCCCACACTTGAGTATCGTATTACCTTCAAGTAGTATTCCCCTAGGAGGTTAGCCAGATTGGCCGAGCATTCAGCCGAGGAGAGCTTTCGGGGCAAGTACGAAGAACTCTCCCTGCTTTTCGAGATTAGTCAGATTCTCGACCAGAGCATGGACCTCAAGCAGATCATTCAGCCCACCCTGCGGGCGGTGACTGAGCACTTGGGCATGCTTCGAGGAACCATAACCCTACTCAACCGACAACGGAATGAGATCCTCATCGAGGCGGCCTACGGCCTTTCCTCGGCTCAGCGGGAGCGAGGCCGCTACAAGCTCGGTGAGGGTATTACCGGAAAGGTCGTCCAGACCGGACAGCCGAAGGTGATTCCCCGTATCTCCGAAGAGCCGGAGTTTCTCAACAAGACCGGTGCCCGAAGGGGACAGCGGTACCAGGACATCTCCTTTATCTGCGTCCCCATAAAGATGGGCAACGAGACCGTCGGAGCTTTCAGTGTTGACCGAGAGTTCGAAGGCGAGTCAAAGCTCCAGGACGACCTTCGAATCCTCTCGATTATCGCCTCCCTCATCGCGCAGGCGGTAAAGATCCGGCAGAGCATCATGGAGGAGCGGGAACAGCTCCTCGAAGAGAACACCCGGCTCCACAAAGCCCTGGAAGAGCGATTTCGACCGGCCAACATCATCGGAAACTCCAAGGGGATGCAGAACGTCTTCGACATGGTGGCGCAAGTGTCCAAGAGCGACGCGACCGTGCTCATCCGAGGCGAGAGCGGTACCGGAAAGGAACTCGTCGCCCACGCCATACACTACAACAGCCATCGCGCCGCAAAGCCCTTTATTAAGGTCAACTGCGCGGCTCTGCCGGAGACGGTTATCGAGAGCGAGCTCTTTGGCCACGAGCGGGGCGCCTTCACCGGAGCGGTAAGCACCCGGAAGGGGCGCTTCGAGCTTGCAAACGGCGGGACCATCTTTCTCGATGAGATCGGCGATCTATCCGCCACAACCCAGATAAAACTGCTCCGGGTGCTGCAGGAGAAAGAGTTCGAGCGAGTTGGAGGAAACGAGACCATCAGGACCAACGTCCGAGTCATCGCCGCCACAAACAGGAACCTCGAAGAGCTCATGGAGACCGGGGACTTCCGCGAGGACCTCTACTACCGACTCAACGTCTTCCCGATTCACCTACCCCCCTTGCGGGAGCGTAAGAACGACATCCTCCTCCTGGCGGATCACTTTATCGAGAAGTACTCGGAGCAGAACCACACCAACGTTCAGCGAATCTCCACCCCCGCCATCGACCTCCTGATGAACTACCACTGGCCCGGCAACGTCAGAGAGCTCGAAAACTGCATTGAGCGGGCGGTCCTTCTCAGCGTTGACGGAGTCATTCACTCCCACCACCTCCCGCCGAGCCTGCAATCCGCGGAGTCAACCAATACACAGATCCACGGATCTCTGCAGGAGTCTCTGGACAATCTAGAGCGGGAGCTCCTCATGGACGCCCTCAAATCCACAAAAGGCAACATGGCCAAGGCCGCCCGGTTGTTGCAAATCACCGAAAGGGTGATGGGGCTTCGTATCAAGAAGCACGGGATCGACCCGAAACATTTTCGAGCAAGATAAGAGCAATTTTCCGGTAAGCCCCAAGGTTCTCCCTTGGGGTTGTTTTTCAATTAGTAGCTTACATTTATGTAGGTTCCGGCAATTATACCTACACATATGTGCTTTTTGTGCTACAATGCAACGCTTTGGGAACATTTTTGTAAAGTAGTAACAAAAATGTTTATCCAACAACTCGTTATCCTGTAGTCACTTACGGACCAGCGCCCACTGAAGGAACTATTCTTGGCACGTTCCTTGTTTCTCTTGTCCTCGAAGAACGCTAATTCTTTCGTAGGAGGAGCATGATGAAAAAGCGTCTTGCTACCGCAGTTATGCTAATGGGAACGGGCGGCATCCTCTTCGCTCAGGATGTTGAGAGCACCCTCGCCGCCCACAGCGCCGCCTTCGACATGATCTGGCTGGTGCTGGCAGGGGCTCTCGTCTTCTTCATGCAGGCAGGGTTTGCAATGGTGGAGTCCGGGTTGACCCGGGCAAAGAACGCCTCAAACATCCTGATGAAGAACCTGATGGACTTCTCCGCAGGGGCGGTGGCGTACTGGGCAATCGGATGGGCCCTCATGTACGGTACCTCTATTGGCGGGTTTATCGGAGGTAACGGTTTCTTCCTGAATTACACCCAGGGGACTATGGAAGCCTACGGCGTAGGCAGCATGTCCGCCATTTTCCGGGACTGGATGTTTCAGGTAGTCTTTGCCGCAACCGCTGCCACTATTGTATCCGGTGCCATGGCTGAACGGACGAAATTCTCCGGCTACCTGATCTATTCGGTCTTCGTGTCCGCACTCATATACCCGATCAGCGGACACTGGGTCTGGGGAGGCGGCTGGCTCGGAAGCATGGGTTTCCACGACTTCGCCGGTTCCACAATTGTCCACTCCGTCGGTGGATGGCTCGCCTTGGTCGGCGCGATTGTCCTTGGGCCCAGGGCCGGGAAGTACGTAAAGGCAAATGGACAGACTTCCGTCCGGGCTATTCAGGGGCATAACATGCCCTTGGCAGCGCTGGGTGTCTTCATCCTGTGGTTCGGTTGGTACGGGTTTAACGCCGGTTCCACCCTCT
>CAYZHV010000182.1:0-8191 GCA_964478055.1 uncultured Spirochaetaceae bacterium
ATCTTCGTTCAGGTTGACCAGGAGATCCTGCGGCTGCCTGAAAACCTCGGGCGCGGAGAATGAGTTCTCGGGAGAATCCGGGGCACTCTCTGCGCTATTTGAGATAGTCTTCCAGAATCTAAACATGGCGTTAATGATGCGTCCCCTCGCATTAAGATCCCGTAAAGATGGCGGTTTTCGCGTTGAGGCTCCTTCGGGATCGATCTACCGTTTCGGTAATGCACGCGCGTCTTGTTGTCCGCAGCCTTGCGGCGCTCATACTCGGATTAGCCGGCGCACTACTAATTCCAATAGTGGTTGCTTTTGCATACGGAGAATCGCCTCTTTCTTTCTTGTTCCCTTTGGTCATCTGTGCCGCTCTCGGCGTCGGTGGTCTCCTGGTTCGGAAAGGGGAGGAGTCCACCGTTCGCGTACAGGAAGGAGCTACGATTGTCGTGGCCACGTGGATCGTCTCCTGCTTGGTGGGAGCAATCCCCTTTCTCCTCATGCCGGAACCGATCAGTTTCGTTGACGCCCTCTTCGAATCCTCGAGCGGGTTCACGACGACGGGGTCCACGATATTTGCGGACGTCGAAACCTTGCCCCGCAGTATTCTCATGTGGAGGAGCCTCACGCATTGGCTCGGGGGGATGGGCATTATCGTCCTCGCGGTGGCCGTGTTGCCGTTCTTTGGTATCGGCGGGCTTCAGCTGATGCGGGCAGAGGCGCCGGGCCCGGACGTGGAGCGCCTCACGCCGCGCCTTACGCACACCGCCCGACTCTTTTGGGGGATCTATCTCGGACTGACCGCGGTTGAGACCCTACTCCTTGTCGCGGGCGGACTCGACCTATTCGACGCGGTGAACCATAGCTTTGCCACTCTCGCTACCGGCGGTTTTTCGACTCGTAACGCCAGTATCGCTGCCTTCAACAGTCCCATGGTGGAGTGGACGGTGACCATCTTTATGGTTCTGTCGGGGGTGAACTTTGCCCTCTATTACCGATTGTTTTTGCGGGATTTCCAGCGGGTGCTGCGTGACAGCGAACTCAAGGCCTACGGCACCCTCTTTGTCGTGAGTGTCTCAGTCGTGACTCTGGCACTCCTCTCCGCCGGCGCGTATGGTGGTTTCGGCGAGACGCTCCGATATGGGAGCTTTCAGGTGGCCACCCTGATGACCTCCACAGGGTTTGCCACGGCGGACTACGTGCTCTGGCCAGGACTGGCGCAGGGGATCCTCCTGCTCATGCTCTTTGTGGGAGGCTGTGTCGGATCAACCAGCGGCGGCATTAAGATGTTCCACGTGACCGTCTTGATGAAAGCTTCCGTTCGGGAGCTTCGACGGCAGCGGCACCCGAGGGCGGTCATCATCCCACGGTTCAACAAAAAACCTCTGCAAGACCGCACTATGACGGCTGCCCAAGGGTTCGTCTTTCTCTACATGGCACTGGTTCTTGTCTCGACGATTGTTGTCGCGAGTAGCAACACCGATCTCGAAACGTCTCTTACGGCTACCTTGGCGGCTATTGGAAATATCGGGCCAGGCTTTGCGGGAGTGGGGCCGACAGAGAACTTTGGGTTTTTTCCTGATTACGTCAAGGTGTGGCTCTCGTTTGTTATGGTGGCCGGGCGACTCGAGATCTACACCATTCTGTTACTCATCACACCAAGGTTCTTTCGGAAGTGGTAAACCGCTCACATGCAGTCTGAGAAGCGGTAACCAACGCCGATCTCCGTACGAATCAAGGGGGTCTCTGAAGAAGAGGTCTGGAGTTTGCGCCGTAAATTGCTTACAAATACCCGTAAGTTGGCTGTTTGCTCGGCGTTGATCTGGCCCCAGACCTGACTCTGAATGAAGCTGTGCGTCAGAACCCGTCCGGGATACCGCATTAACACCAGCAGAATGCGATACTCTATCGGTGTGAGGTGGATTTCCCCTTCATCGACCCAGACCCGTCGTTTCACAGCGTCGACAGTCAGGGGCCCACAAACGTAGCGTTCGGCCTCGGTCCCGGCGGCCTCGTCGGTGGAGCGGGAGGCTCGACGCAGCGCGGCCCGGACCCTGGCCAGAAGCTCTCCCGCTCTGAACGGCTTTACCAGATAATCATCCGCCCCGGCATCGAGCGCCTCGATCTGATCCCGCTCATGGCCCCTGGCTGAAACTACGATAACCGGCAAATTGCTCCAGCCACGCAGAGCTCTGATAAAATCGACTCCGTCCATGTCGGGAAGACCCAAGTCGAGGAGCACGAGCTCTGGCGAGTGGGATGCGGCCAGGGATAAACCGCCGCGCCCTGATCCGGTTGAAATAGGGCGGTAGTCTTGAGTTTCGAGAATAGTGGTAAGGTAGTTGACGATGGGAGACTCATCCTCGACTATCAGAATCGCCGGATTAGCCACGCATTTCCTCCCGGTCCGTCCCTATCACCGGTAGAGTGACTCCGAATCGACTTCCCCCTCCCTCCGCCGGTTCTACAAATGCGGTCCCGCCATGGGCGCGAGCGATGGTTGCACAGATGTACAGTCCCAAGCCGCTACCCCGTGCCCGATCACCGGTCGACTCTCCGCGAAAAAACTTCTCGAATATTCTCTTGTCCGTCCCAGCCTCTACCCCGACTCCGTGATCTTGTACGATAAGTCGCAGTTCGCCATGGTCCATTCGGGCAGACAACTTTATCGGGGTGTCTGGGGGGCTGTACTTGTCTGCATTATCGATGTAGTTCAGCAGGAGCTGTTGTATTAGCACCGGGTCGACCTCGATGATTTGGGGATCCTCAGCGAAGCTCAGGGTGAACCTTCGCCCGCGATATCTTTTTCGGGCGGCTTCTGCTACGGCGTGCATGATATCATCGGCGCTCTCCCGTGTTCGGCGAAGGGTCGTGGGATCTTCCTGGAGACGGGTCAGATTCAGGATGTTTTCGACCAGTAGTGAGAGACGCTGCGCCTCGGTCTCGATATCTGTGGCAGCTGCGGAAATTGTCTTATCCTCCGGGTGTCCGAACCGTAACGCCTCTGCGGCGCCTGCAATCCCGCTTAAGGGCGTGCGCAGATCATGGGAGACCGACCGGAGCAGGGAGCTTCTAACCCGCTCGGTTTCGGCCTCGACGCTCGATCTCCTCTGTTCTTCCAGTAGCCGTTCCCTGTCGATCGCTCTTCCGACCAGGGAGAGAGCAGTGTTCAGGTGCATGGATTCGGGTGGGTCCATATCGGAGGTTCGTTTTGCAAGGGAGGCAACGCCAACGGTGTGCTCTCCCGATGGTATTGGCACGTATCGGATGGTGCGGCCGGTGCCGGTGGCAGTTCCGATATTGACCGGTCTCCTCTCGCTAAAGCACCGGTGGATCGCTCCCAGGTCCTCCTCGTCTACCGAGTATCCCGAGCTCTGGGCACACTGGGTCAGCTCTCCCTGGCCGTCAGGGAGAAAGATCGCCACATCGGTCTCGTAGATCTGTTCCAGGCGATCACAGCTTTCCGAGAGCATTTCGTCCATGCTCTTTGTCTCCGCCAGGGACTGACCCAGCAGGTAAAGCTGGTAGGTCTGGGTTTCTTGTTTCCGGGTGAGCTCGGTCTGTCGTCGCAGTCGAGCGGCCAAGGAGGCGGAGACGGTGCCCACCACAAACATGATCGCAAACACCGGCAGGTAGCCTACATCGTAGACTGCCAGGGTGAACCTTGGCTGAGTAAAGAAGAAGTTGAACTGAAGCACCGCCCAGGACACAGTGACCAGGGCAGCCAGGGGGCCGGTACGCAAGGAGGCGAGGAAGGCCCCCAGCAGGTGTACCATGATGATGTTGGCCTCTGCCGCGCCGAGGCGCTCCAGCAGAGACGAGACGATGAGGGACCCCGCCATAAAGACAACCGTCCAGAGGAGCTTGCCTACCTTAGCTGAGGACGCCGGTTTGTCCGCGTTAACTCTCGACGGACGTTTCTCCCGATTTGGACTGGCGCGCCGAGTCTGAACGAGGTAGATATCGAACCCGTGCTCTTGCTTGAGAATCGTTTCTGCCAAAAAGGGTCGGCGCAGACGAGCGAGGATACCGGTCCGGGCGGGCTGTCCGAGGACGAGCTTCGTTATCCCCCTGCTCCGGGCAAACTCCAAGATGTCCCGTGCGGAGTTTCCCCCACGAAGGGTAACAACCTCGGCGCCCAGATTCTCAGCAAGCTCGAGCGCAGATCGAGCTTCTTCTCGATTCATCGCGCCGGTAAACCTGCTGTGCGTGAGAACGTGAAGAGCGACCCATGGGGCATCCAGGGAGTCAGCGAGTGTTTTGGCGTTTTGAACAATCTCTTTGGACCATGGACTGCCGCCTACTGCGACCAGTACTGAGTCCCGAGTCGTTGGCACAGCTGAATCGTATATTCCGGCCCAGAGGAGTGTCCAGTAGCCGGTTTCAGCAATCAACGCAGCTGCGAGCGGTTCTATTACGCCCTCGCATATGACTACAGCCAACGCTTCCAGAGGATGCCTCTACTCTCATGACACAAAGGTCTTTACACTACCCACTACCTTCTGTTGACGATGCCTACTCTTGTCTCGGACCTTCGGGTTACCAATCCGGACGTTTGCGGTGGTGTTCGCCGGGCATACTAGGCGACCGTTTCCAGATGGTGTCTTCGTAGAACTCCTAGGATCCGTCGCGTTTCTTCTCCGGTGAGGGGTGTCCTTCGCCGTATCTTGGCCTGAAGCGTCTGGACATTGATGCCAGCCTCACGGGCGACTGCCGACAGGTTCAGGATTGCTGACAGGCCGGCCAGCCTGTCGATTGCAAGGACCGCGATCGTCGTACGCTTATCGGCCTAGCTCTGTTGTACTGAGCCCATGAAACTGAGCAAATAGGATGGCCGTTTTATCGAACGGTCTCGCCTCCCAAGGGGAAGAGAGGGTCAGGCGGTGTCTGGGGGTGAACCGACGGAAGAGCCTCGGGGCTTAGTAATGGTACTTGCAGGAGACGATGAGAATGGTTTCGCCTTCAATCTTGTAGACGAGCCGGTGCTCGTCGGAGATGCGGCGGGACCAGAAGCCTGAGAGCTCGTGTTTGAGCGGCTCCGGTTTACCCAATCCCGAAAAGGGAGTTCGGGTGGTATCCTTGATAAGCGAGACGATCTTGGCAAATGTCTTCTTGTCGATCTTGGCCCATGCTTGAAAGTCTTCGAAGGCCGATTGTTCGAAGGCGACCGTCATTCCTCGAGGCTCTCAAGGGGAACGTCGACGCGGTTCGTGGGGTCGCTCGCATTCCTAATTGCGGTTAGCAGGTGCTCTCGGTTTGCCTCAGAGCGTAAGAGGTATTCGGTTTCGTCGGGGACTTCCTGAACAGTGATTTCGATTTCCCGGTCACCGTAGGTCGTCTTGAGCGCCTCGACAAAGTCTTCTGTAAGCTCATCGGCTTTTACCCGATAGGTAGATTGCATCTTCGCGCCTTCCTGGTTTTCCTATGCTCCATAGTACGTCCGTTAGCTGGTCGGCATCAATGGGATAGAGCGAAGTATTGCTTCTCGGACTTGCAGAGCGAACATCAAGGATTGGTGGCTGGCCTAAGAGAATCCGATGATTCCGCGATCTGTCCGCGCTGATTGGCAGGCTTACCGGTAGGCCTCTCGGCGATGTTGAATCCGCACCATTCTCGGTCTTTGCTTGCGATCTTGGCCAACTGCTTCTCTGCAGACCGCAGAATCTCGATCGAGTAGCTCACTTATCTGAGCCGTTTTCTATCTCGCTCACCGCTTGTTCGAATGCAACCGTGTCTTGCGAGCCCCTCTTTGCCTCGTCGTAGGCCCGTATGTCTTCGAGTTCCTCCAGAGCCTCTACGACCTTTTCCCAATCGTTAATACTGAGCATAACTGCTTTCCGATCCGCATTCTCATCAACGACGTACTGAGGATGAATGTCTTGCACCGATCTCCCCCTGACAACGTAATGCTGTCATGAAACGTTCGGGGTTGCAAGAAGATGCTCCTATGGCATCGAAGAAAGAAAGAAAAGGCCGCACCACCATGTAGGTGATACGGCCTTTACTAAGTAGGAGGGGCAGGACTCGGCCTCCACTCAGCTTGCGCTTCGCGCTGGACGCGTTCCTCGCATCCGCGGAGTGCGGCTGCGGACCGCATCCTAATCGTGTTGCTTCGTTCCGGGCCGCCTCCGCTGCTAAACCGGCGTCCTCGGGGTACGACGCTGCGAGTCTCGTGCCGTATGGTTCGAGTCCTGCCCACCCGAGCAGGTTTCGTCCAGAATCGACTGGGTCGCCCAGCTTGGTTTCTCTAGATGGTAGGGACGGTTTAGTTCATGGGAATCAGTTCCAAGAGTCTCGGGAAGTGTTCTCTTGCAGAGTCTCGGATCTTTTGCTGCCACCCTTTGGGCAGTTCCGAGGGGACATCAAACTCCCGTCGCACTCTCGGTGGCATCCCCACCAGAAAATCCACGTCCGTCGCTGTCAACACGGGAATCTCAGGAACGTTGTTGAAGTACATTCGATATATGGGTAGCACCCAGCTACCTATCAGAACGATACCCGTCAGAACGCCACCCTTTGCCATTTGGTCAATGACCTTCAGGAAGAGGTCTTCATCGTCTGCCACGTAGTCCTCGTTCCACATCGGCAAGATTCTCTTCGACCTGACTGAGCTTCCTCTCAATATCCTTTCGCCGTTGCACCTTCGCCTGCGTCTTCTGGGCGGCTTCAGAGTCGACCGGACCGACATACTCGAATTTGACCTTGCCGGAGTCCCGATAGGCAAGATAGAGATACTCTCTGTTCCACCGTTTCTTCCTGGAAAGGGACCCCTTTGGTAGCTCAGACAGTTGCTGCTGGTACTGCGCTTTGAGGCTGAGTAGTCTGCGTTTCTCCTCTTCCAGGATGTCGAATACCATCGCCATTGCTCTCCACCTTGCCTAACAGAATAAGCGAAGACAGGGAATGTTTGGCAAGCTTAGCCGCGCCATTTTGCCGGCGGGCGAACTGCACAAGTCGCATCACTTGCCCTTGGGCAGGACCGTAGTACGATTCGCTGTCCGTGATCGTTGTCCTCCGGGTTAGTCCCCCGAACGCCATCGTCATAGCGGCCGTGGACGTGTACTACAGGAAGCTATATTGTAGACTACGTAAAGAGGCTGTGAAAATGGATCAGAACGACCTGATTACTACGAATCCGGACACGATGCTCGGCAAACCCGTAATTACTGGAACGCGGGTGACGGTTCAGTCAATAGTAGAGAGAATAGCCGCGGGGGAGAGTGTAGAAGAGATTTCTGAATCTCACCCAGCCTTGGACAAGGAAAAGGTGCTGGCAGCGATTGGATATGCCGCCAGAGTGCTCAGACTGGATGAAGTACACCCTCGGAAACGAACGGCGTAATGCGCCTTTTGGCTGATGAAGGAGTACATCAAGGGTTAGTGGCTGCCCTCAGAGAAGCCGGGTATTCAGTGACTTATGTTGCAGAAGCGATGCCGGCAGCCTCCGACGAGCACGTTCTGAACAAAGCAACCGACATAGGCGCCGTCCTAATCACCACGGACAAGGACTTCGGGGAGCTTGTGTTCAGGCAGAAGCTCACGCACTGCGGCGTAGTCCTTCTCAGACTTTTCGGCTGCTCATTGTCCGAGCAGATTGACGTCGTGCTCGAGCTCTTGAGCACATACGTCGACAAAGTGGAAGTGGGATTCTCGGTCGTAGACCGGAATGGCTTCCGATTCAGGCACGATCCCTATTGAGACTCGCCCTCCAGTCGCCGACTTCCTGTCGGCTCCTTCTGGGCCGCCTCCGCTGCTAAACCGGCGTCCTGCCGGTTTGCGCTCGCAATGTGTGCGTTCCTCGCTTCGCTGCGGTACGCACACTAATCGCGCCGCAGCTACGGTTCGAGTCCTGCCCGACGCAAAAAAAAGCCGGCTCACCTTTTTGGTGATCCGGCTTTTTCATTAGCAGGGGCAGGACTCGCCCTCCACTCAGCAACATCCTGTTGCTTCGTTCCGGGCCGCCTCCAGGCCTAAGCCGACATCCTGTCGGCTTGCCCTCCAGGTATTCGGGCCGGTCCTCCGTTTCGAGCCCTGCCCCCAAACCAAAAAAGAACCCCGATGCTCCACGAGGGAACATCGGGGTTCTATTAGCAGGGGCAGGACTCGAACCTGCGACCTCCGGGTTATGAGGCCGGTTCCGGAAGGCTCTCGGCGTTGTTCTTCGTATATAAGTATATACCCCAGAATGGGATAGGGAAAAGGCGTC
>CAYZHV010000183.1:0-8139 GCA_964478055.1 uncultured Spirochaetaceae bacterium
AGGTCATCAGGGAGCGAGCCGCCGCCAAGAATCCACCGGAGACCGCCGCTTCCAGGGGTGGGAGGAGCTCACTGCCGCTATCCTGCACAACGATGTTGACCCCTGCACCTCCGCGTCGGAGGGCGTGGCTTACCGCTTCTCTCAACAGAAAGAGGTACCCTTTCAGGGCGCGGTCTACGACTTCTTCGATTCGGGAAGCCTGAGTCTCATGGAAGGAGCCGCTGACCGCCTCGGGCGTATAGACGACGTAGATCTCCTCCAGGTTGTCGGCCACATTCTCCGCCTGGAGCATTACCGTTCGCGCGGAAATTGGGGAGCGCCTATTCCACTCTATATAGACCAGGTCGTCGCCGAAGCCATCCGGGACTTCCGGCTCTTCCCCTTCGGGGTCGTAGGTAGCGAGGACCCCAAACTTACGGGCAAGAGCCTCCTGGACGAGATCGTCGGTAAGGGAGGATTGCCTGCCGGTTATCAGCAGTGTCCGTTCCATGATACGGTATCCTATAACCCCGACATATCCGGGTCAATCAGGACAGCAAGATGAAGATAGCCATCGCCCAAATAAACGCGACCATTGGGGATTTTGAAGGAAACCGGGAACGAATCCTCTCCTTCGCCCGCCGTGGCAAGGAGCAAGGGGCAGAGCTCGTCCTCTTTCCGGAGCTCAGTCTCTGCGGTTACCCACCAATGGATCTACTGGATCACAACGCCTTTGTGGAGGAAAACCGCAAGTCCCTTCGGCTCCTTCAGCAGGAGCTCCCGGGGGATATCGCCGTGGCCCTGGGCTACGTCGACGTAAACCGGGAAATGGCCGGGAAGGCGCTGCAGAACAGCGTGGCGATCCTCAAAGGGGGCGAGGTGATCTTCCGGCAGGCGAAGACCCTTCTCCCCACCTATGACGTCTTTGATGAGGCGCGGTACTTCGAGCCCGCGAAGAATCGGGAGGTGGTCGAGATCGGCGACGAGCGGGTCGGTATTGCCATTTGCGAGGATATCTGGTGGGAGCGAGAGCCCGCCCCGGGGACGCGCTATCCGATCGATCCGGTGCAGGACTTTCTGGACAAGGGTGCGACCATTATTCTGAGCCCCTCCGCTTCGCCCTTCTTCTCAGGAAAGCTCGAGACCCGTTTCTCACTGCTTTCCCGGATCGGCAAGAGCTCCGGGGTTCCGGTGCTCTACGCGAACACCGTGGGTGGCAACGACAGCCTCATCTTCGACGGTTACTCCATGGCCACCGACGCGAAGGGTAACCTGGTTCGCCTCGGTGCGGGCTTTGCGGAGGAGCTGCTGCTTCTCGACTCCCGGGAGCTCCAGGAAGCAAGCGCTCCGGCGCTGCAGCTCCCAGAGGACCAGTGGGCGGATATCTACGAGGCCCTGAAGCTCGGACTCAAGGACTACCTCGCCAAGACCGGTTTCTCGAAGGTGCATCTAGGTCTCTCCGGGGGCGTGGACTCCGCCCTGGTTGCAACGATCGCCGCCGACGCCCTGGGTCCTGAGAACGTTGAGGTCTTTCTTCTTCCATCGCAATACTCTTCCGCCGGAAGCGTCAGCGACGCCGAAGCCCTGGCAAAGAATCTCGGCCTGAAGGCCCGGACCGTGGAGATAAGGGAGATCTTCGGCTCGTTTCTCACCGCCCTGGAGCCGCACTTCGAAGGACGGGCCCACGACATAGCGGAGGAGAACATTCAGGCTCGAATCCGTGGAACCCTGCTGATGGCGTACTCGAACAAGTTCGGATCCCTGCTACTCACAACGGGCAACAAGAGCGAGCTCGCCGTGGGCTACTGCACCCTCTACGGTGACATGTCCGGAGGTCTCGGGGTTATCGGAGACCTCCTCAAGACCGAGGTCTACGAGATCTGCCGCTACATCAATCGGGAGAAGGAAGTCATACCCGAAGCGATCCTCACAAAACCGCCGAGCGCGGAGCTCCGCCCGGACCAGCGGGACGACGAAAGCTTGCCTCCCTACGAGATTCTCGACGAGATTCTCAGGAGCTATCTCATCGGAAACAAGACCCGGAAGGAGATCGTCGCCGAGGGAGCTGACCCGGAGGTGGTGGAGCAGATTCTCAATCTAGTAGGCCGCTCGGAGTACAAGCGACGGCAGGCGCCACCGGTGCTGAAAGTGTCACCCAAAGCCTTTGGAAATGGTCGGAGGATGCCTATTGCTCGGAGGGTTTACGAGGGTAGTGAGCTCTGACGGCCCTTGCTCCATCGATTGGTCCGGAGTTACGTTGAAAAGAGGAAAAGGGCCACGTATATTTAGTAGTGGCGATGAAGAACATTATGTTGGTTGAAGCGGAAATTTGGACGGTCGCCAGGACCGATAAAGGCAACGCAGTTCTCGTCAAGCCCGTTGGTAGCGAGCAAGCTGTGCCCATCTTTATCGGGCAGTTGGAGGCGCAGTCGATTCTCTTTGGACTCGCCAGCGTTCCTGTGCCGCGACCGATGACTCACGACCTCTTCATCTCCGTTCTCGAAAAGACCGGAGTTACGGTCGAGCGAATCGAAATAACCGATTTGAAAGACCGTACCTTTTACGCCCGCATCATACTGAAGCAGGGCATAAAGAAGCTCACCGTCGACTCCCGACCCTCTGACGCCCTTGGGATCGCGTCCAGGCTCAAATGCCCGGTCTATATCGCCGAGGCGATCGTTGACGAAGCGGGAGTCGCCGTCAGCCTGGTCTCGGACGACGAAATTCAGCTCCAGGTCGGAGACGAGGAAGTAGGCGACGCGGAAGCGGAGGTCCCCGAGGGAGACGAGGAGAAAAATCGCCTGGAAGAGGAGCTAAAACGGGCGGTGGAGGAAGAAAACTACGAAGAGGCCGCGCGAATCCGGGACCGACTAAAGGATCTGTAGTAGCGCCATCAATATGCCTATTCGTAGACACTGGTTTCTAATCGGCCTCCTCCTGGTTGTGGGGCTGGCTCTTTCTCTGGGCCGGAACATCGATCAGGCAGGTTGGGGGTCTCTACTCCGGAACAGCGCGGTCTTTCTCATATTTCTCGGTACCGGCTATAGCCTCGACACTCGCCGGATCCTGCAGGACCTATCTGCCCTGCACCACCATCTCGCCCTGCAGCTCTTCATCTTTCTCGGCGTACCAGTTCTCATACTGGTGCCCGCCTTTCTCATCGGAGGCAACCTCGCCGATCCCGCAGTCTGGGTAGGGCTCGCCGCGGTAGCCGTCCTCCCCACGACCATTTCGAGCTGTATCGCCTTTACCCAGGTCGCCGGCGGAAACGTGCCGCTGAGCATGCTCAACTCCGCTCTCTCCAACGCCCTGGGTATCCTTCTCTCGCCCCTGCTCCTCTCGCTGCTCATCGGCCTCGCGCCGGACGCGGTGCAAGCAGGGGGCGTAACCACTCCCGCCGCCACCGGCGGCGCGGTGCTCCTCGGCCGAGAGGCGACCCTCTCCATCTTCGGTAGTCTCGCCCGCCTCATGGTCGCCCCGGCGGTTATCGGCCAGGTGGTGCGGATTCTTCTGCTTCGGCGCAGGATGGCTCGGGAGGCCGGGGAGAAGCGGTCCCGGGGGACCGATGAAGCCGAGACACCGAGCCTCCAGGACCCGGGAGCCGGCGCCGCCGAGACCATGCGACCTGCCTATGACGCCCCCGGGGCAAGCCGGGTACGTCCGCTCAACAGCGTGCTGATTCTTCTTATCGTCTTTCTGTCCCTCGCTTCGGCGACCGCGGACCGGGGCATCGTTTCCACGGCAACCCGATTTCTCCCGATAATCGGCTATCTCGCCCTGCTCCACATCGTCATTCTCCTTGCTGCAGGGCTCCTCGGTAGAGTCCTCTCCAAGGATCGCCGGGATCGAGTCGCCATTCTCTTTACCGGCAGCCAGAAGACCCTCGCTTTCGGCGCGCCCATGCTAACCCTCTACTTCGCCGGCGCCCCGGAGCAGCTCGCTTCGGCAATGCTGCCGCTCATCTTTTACCACCTCTGGCAGCTTGTCGTAGCCGGGGTCGTGGAGTCATTCTTTACAGTGCAACACGCAAAGGAGTAATCCTATGGAGTTTCCCTACACCGGCCGGCGGCTCACCGGCGTTCTCGTTCCGCTCTCGGCCCTGCGGTCGAAGAGTTCCTACGGCGTGGGAGAGATTCCCGACCTCATCGAGCTCGCCCGCTGGGCGAAACAGTGCGGTCTCGAGCTGATTCAGATTCTTCCCATTAACGATACCGGCGGTCAGAGCTCTCCCTACAGTGCCCTGAGCGCCTTCGCCCTTCATCCTATCTACCTGCGTATCCAGGACCTTCCGGAGTACAAGGATGCCCCGGAGGAGGTCCGGACCGAGCTCAACCGACGCATCGATCGCCTTCGGAAGCAATACGAGACTCCCGGAGCCGACGGATACAAGCGGTCAACTCTCGCCTACCGGGAGCTCTACGAGGAGAAGCTCGAGCTCCTGACCCTCCTCTTCGACACCTCTCCGGAAGAGGCTCTTTCCTCGGAAGAGATCGAGCAGTGGGCGGAAAAGAATCCCTGGGTGGAGCCCTACGCGGTCTACCGGACGGTAAAGCAGTCCAAGGAGAACCGGAGCTGGACCGACTGGGAAGCGCTTCGAAACCCCGACAGGGAGACGATCGAGCGATTCTGGAACGCCCCGGATAACAGACGAAGCACCCGGTTCTGGGCGTGGCTCCAGCTGCGACTGGAGCAGCAGATGCAGAGCGTGGCCGCTGAGGCGGATAACCTCGGCGTAGCTCTCAAAGGCGACCTCCCGATCCTCATGAACGAGGACAGTGTGGACATATGGGCAAATCGGGAGATCTTTGTCCAGGAGCTGAGAGCTGGGGCGCCTCCGGACATGTTCAGTTACCTCGGTCAGAACTGGGACTTTCCGATCTACAACTGGGAGGAAATGCATCGCCGGAAGTACAGCTGGTGGAAAGAGCGGCTCCAGCAGGCGCAGAAGTTCTATCACGCCTTTCGAATCGACCACGTCCTCGGCTTTTTTCGAATCTGGGCGATCCCGGAGACCCACTTTAGCGGGCTTCCCGGCTACTTCTACCCCAGTGAGCAGATGAGTCGAGAAGAGCTCCACGCAATCGGCTTTGACGACGGTCGTATCCGCTGGCTTGCGGAACCTCACCTCGAGGGGTTTCGCATCCGAGAGATTGTCGGTGAGGAGAAGCAGAAGTTAAAAGGAGAGCTCTTCCGCCGCCTGGACGGAGAAGATCTTTATCTCTTTTCCGAGAAGATCACCGGCGAGCGGGCGATCACGGAGCTCGCCTTTCAGTACTCCCTCTCGGAGGAGCAGACGAGCTCCCTTCTTAGGGAGTACCGGAACCGCGCGCTGATCCCCACGGTGGATGACAAACTAGCGGCGACCTGGAACTACCGGGAGTGCGACCGGTTTCAGACCCTGACGAAGGAGGAGCGAGACGCCTTCGAGCAGCTCGTCTCGGAAAAACAGGAGCGCTCCGAGGAGCTCTGGGAAGCTCAAGGCATGGAGCTCCTCTCAATGATGCGTGAGGAGGTCGATATGCTTCCCTGCGCGGAGGACCTCGGAGTGGTCCCGCCAAGTGTTCCGCGAACTTTGAAGAAACTCGATATTCTGGGACTAACAATCCCGCGGTGGAGCCGACTCTGGGATCAGCCGGGGCAGCCGTTTGTCCATCCCCGTGATTATACTGAACTTAGTGTCTGCGCTCCTTCCGTTCATGATACCTCGACCATGCGAGTCTGGTGGGAACAGGAAGAAGGCGGGCCCGACTTTTGGGACGCCCTGAAGCTCGAAGGAGAGCCTTCAGACCGATTTGAACCGGCCACGGCCCGCACAATCTATCGGGCGTTCCAGCAAGGTTCCCCGAGAATCTGTGTCTATCAGATTCAGGACTTTTTTGCCCTCGCTCCGGAGTTACTCGACCCGGAGCCAAAACGAGAGCGGGTGAATGTTCCGGGGACGTACAACGACGTTAACTGGAGCTGGCGTATGCCCATCGACATCGAAGACCTAATTACCATGAAAAATCTCACGGAAGAACTGCAAGACCTCGTTACCTACCGCGATCCCGGCCTTCGAGGGGAAAAGCGAGAGTTTCACGTCTCCCGAGCCGCTCGGGACCGGTACGAGTTCGATGAGGAGCTCTTTTCGTCTCGAGGATTCGTCGTGTTTCCAAACACCCATGGCGCCCAGCGTTTTGCCCACCGTATCAACAAGAAGCGGGAGGAGGCTGCCGGAGAGTACGCTCAGGCCGGGGACCTCTACGCCATGGGCCTTATCGATGAGGTGTTTCACTACCTCGTCGGCCTTTACCGGGACCAGTACGGCGATGACGTCTTCGACGAGCTCATGAATCATCTCAGAGAGCGCTTTGGCGAGAAAGAGCTTGAGAAGACCCTCGAGCGGTTTGCCACTGACTTTCCAACCACCGCGGTCTACCGCAAAGAAAAGACCGCGCGAGAGCAGCTCGAGGCCGACGTTGACGCCGTTCCGGGGCGCCAGATAGCTCTGGAAGAGCTCATTATGCTCTGGCTCGCAAACCTCAACCCAGCCTTTTCCCCCTACGCCGATCTCTTTAGCGACGCCGCTCTCCGGCGGGAGACGAAGTATGGGGATGTCGCCCTGGAGGTGGAGAAGTACTTTGCGAAACAGCCCGGCTTCGGCCCCAACGATCAGAGCCTGGTAGAGCTCCTGCGAGAGCCTGCGATCGAGCATCCCGACTCTCTGCAGGCACAGCTCGAGTTCGTCCGGAAGAAGTGGGGCTCACTTCTCGGGGCGTTCTTTGCCCGGCTTCTCCGGGGAATCGACCTTATTACGGAAGAGCGGACCCAGCGCGGCGGACCCGGAGGCCCGGGACCCACGGAAGTGCTGCGATTCGGGGCCGCCGCCGGGGCGGGAGAAGAGCTCGAGGCGGAGCGATTCTCCCCGGATCGGGAGTGGATGCCCAAAGTAGTGCTTCTTGCCAAGAGCACTCTCGTATGGCTCTCCCAGCTCACCGACCAGTACAAGCGCCCCATTCGGCGCCTTGATGAGATCCCCGACGAGACCCTGGATCAGATCGCGCAGCGCGGCTTCAATTCCCTCTGGCTCATCGGTCTCTGGGAGCGCTCCAGCGCCTCCAGGCGAATCAAGCAGCTCACCGGCAACCCCGAGGCTGCCGCCTCCGCCTACGCCCTTTACGACTATGAGATAGCCTCGGAGCTCGGCGGCTGGGAGGCTCTCGAGAACCTGCGCCGACGCTGCATGCGTCGGGGAATACGCCTGGCCAGCGACATGGTACCCAATCACACCGGTATCGACTCTCACTGGGTCCACGAGCATCCGGACTGGTACGTTCAGACCGACTACTCACCCTATCCCACCTACTCCTTTACCGGAGAGAACCTCTCCACCCGAGAGGGGATAGGAATCTACCTGGAGGACCACTACTACGATCGAACCGACGCCGCGGTTGTCTTCAAGCGGGTGGACGAGGGCAGCGGTCGGGAACGGTACATCTACCACGGCAACGACGGCACCAGCATGCCCTGGAACGACACCGCCCAGCTCGACTTTCTCAATCCCGAGGTACGGGAGGCGGTCGTTCAGCTCATTTTACACGTGGCGCGAAATTTTCCGGTTATCCGCTTCGACGCCGCCATGACCCTCGCCAAGAAGCACATTCAGCGGCTCTGGTATCCCCAGCCCGGCGCCGGCGGGGCCATACCTTCCCGGTCGGATCACGCCATAACCCAGGAGGAGTTCGATTCTCGAATTCCGAAGGAGTTCTGGCGGGAGGTCGTTGACCGGGTTGCCGAGGAGATTCCGGACACCCTTCTGTTGGCCGAAGCGTTCTGGATGATGGAAGGTTACTTTGTAAGGACCCTCGGTATGCACCGGGTTTACAACAGCGCCTTCATGAACATGCTCAAGAACGAAGAAAACGCCAAGTACCGGCAGACGATCAAGAACACCTTGGAGTTCGACCCCGAGATCCTCAAGCGGTTTGTAAACTTTATGAACAACCCTGACGAGGATACGGCGGTGGCACAGTTCGGCAAGGAGGACAAGTACTTCGGTGTGTGTACCCTCATGGTCACCATGCCCGGACTCCCGATGTTCGGACACGGCCAGGTAGAAGGGTTCGAAGAGAAGTACGGCATGGAGTACACCCGGGCGTACAAACAGGAGACCCCGGATCT
>CAYZHV010000184.1:0-8113 GCA_964478055.1 uncultured Spirochaetaceae bacterium
CTTCTCGTAATATGCCGCCTCGTTGACGAAGATGGGCCAGACCGGTTCAGAGCCGCCGTAGGGGACCGTCTCGCCGTCAAAGGTAATAAACATCGGATCCCCGGGTTCGACTTTCTCGAAGTCCCGGTCCTGCCGAGACGGGTGCACTGCGGACCAGATGGTGCCGTCTTCCCGGCGGAGATAATCCAGGTTGGGACCAAAGGTGTAAACCCGAAAGGTCCGCGCTTTCTCCTCGGCTTCGCCCCGGTTATAGGCGTCCACATAATCCAGGATCCGGTGGGTTAGCTCCTCGGTCTGTTGCACTACATCCGCTCGGATCACTCCCTGCGGTACCGGGCCAACCTCGATTTCGATGGAGTTATCCGTCACTTCCGCAAGAAACGGGTAATCCTCGGCTCCTGCGTAGGCGAGGATCTTGACCGCCGGAGCTGCTTCGCTCAGGTAGGAGGCGATCTTCCGAGCAAACCAGTCTTCCCGCTGGATAATCACCGTGGAGCCCATATTGGCGGTAGTAGTGTGGAGATCGATAAGGAGGTCGTAGGCTGCCTCACCCTTTGGACCAAAACGCCGGTTTATCACCTTTGCCCGGTTCTGCTCGTACCCGGAGAGGGTGGGGTCTGCGAGGTCGGCTGATAGAAAGCAGCGGTTCAGGTCCTGATCAATATAGCGACGATTCTCCTCCACCGCCTTGGGATTACTCAAGAATGGCTCCGCCTCGAAGCTCTCCCTCCGCAGCGGCGAAGGGTCACCCTGCCACTTTCGCACCAGGGAGACCCCGGTGAGCTCGTTGCCGTGGGTGCCGCCGCAGATGGCGACTCGTTCACACTTCCCGTTTTTCACGTTCTTCCTCCGGAACCTCCCGCTTTCTTGATCCCAGGCCAAAGGCGAGACCGAACCCAGCGGCTACCGCCACCAACGAGAGCCAGAGGGGCTCCTTACTGGTGACGTCGGGCCAGATCCCCGCCACCGAGCCCGCCACGAGGCCGATAATCGCCCAGTAGGTGACGGCGTAGAACCGGGCAAAGAGCAGGTCCAGAACCCTGGAGACCGCCACGATACCGATGAGCGCCCCCGCCCCGAGGACCGCCAGGAGGGGGAGATTCCCTGAGCTCACGGCGGTGATAAAGGTCTGGTACATCCCGATGAGAAGCAGAACAAAGGAGCCGCTCACCCCGGGGATGATCATCGTCGCCGCCGCTATGGCCCCGGCGAGGAGAAGCCAGAGGCTGTTGGTAACCGACAGGGTGATGATCGGTTCGGTCATCGGCGGGCGCCCGGCCACTCCCATCAGTATTACCACGCCTGCCGCGATCACCGCAGCGATAATCTGCGGCGCCCGGAACCGGCGGCCTGCGACCTGCCCCAGGAGAAAGGGGAGGCTCCCCACAATTAACCCGATAAAAAAGAACGCCGTCGCCTGAGGTACCGCTAGGAGAAGATACTCCACCAAACTCGCAAAGAGGGCTATGCCCAGGAGCGCACCGAGGCCCACGGGAACGAGAATGAGGGCGTTTTTCTTCCACGCTTTGAAGAAGGTGCTAATAGCGTGAATCAGCCTGTCGTAGATGCCGGTTATGGCGGCGATGGTACCGCCGCTGACCCCTGGGACCGTGTTCGCCGCGCCGATCCCAACCCCCTTGAGAAAGAGCGAGAGAATCGAGCGGAGGTGCTTCTGCGTGCTCATCAGCTCAGGATACTGACACGAACTGCGCGGAAGGAGCAAGTTGGTTGGTATATAGAAGCTTGTTGCTAACGGTCAGCTATCTTGCCCTTTGCAAACAAAACGAGCCGGCTCTTGAGAGCCGGCTCGTAGAATACGCTTTAGTCTGGGCGCACTGAGGGCGCCCAGAGAGATTTAGTAGTCCATGTCCCCCATGTCCGGTCCAGCGGAGCCCTTGTCCTTCTCCGGCAGATCGGTGATGGCGCACTCCGTGGTGAGGAGGATACCACCGATGGAGGAGGCGTTCTGCAGGGCCGAGCGGGTTACCTTGAGGGGATCGATAATACCCGCCTTGACCATATCCACCCACTCCATCGTCTGGGCGTTAAAGCCGATACCTTCTTTCTCTTTCTGAGCGCGCTCGGCAATGATGGAGCCGTCGAGGCCGGCGTTAGTGGCGATTTGTCGGATAGGTTCCTGGAGGGCCCGCTTGATAATGTTGAAGCCCACCTTCTCGTCGTCGCCCAACTCGCTCATGTCAGCGGCATTGAGTGCCGGGAGGGTGCGAACCAGGGCGATCCCACCGCCGGCGACGATACCTTCGTCCACGGCGGCTCGGGTTGCTGAGAGGGCGTCTTCGACCCGGTGCTTCTTTTCCTTCATCTCAACCTCGGTGGCCGCACCGATGTTGATGACCGCAACGCCACCGGCGAGCTTGGCCAGGCGCTCCTGGAGCTTCTCCCGATCGTAGTCGGAGGTAGTCTCCTCGATCTGATTCTTGATCTGCTCGACCCGACCCTTGATGTCCTTATCGCTTCCGCCACCCTCGATGATGGTGGTGTTTTCCTTGTCCACCTTGATGCTCTTGGCCCGGCCCAGGTCAGCGAGGTCTGTGGTCTCGAGCTTCATGCCGAGTTCCTCGGAGATAACCTGGCCCCCCGTGAGGGTAGCAATATCCCCAAGCATCGCTTTGCGTCGGTCGCCAAAGCCCGGAGCCTTTACGGCGCACGCCTTCAGGGTGCCTCGAAGATTGTTGACAACCAGGGTAGCTAGGGCCTCGCCCTCCACATCCTCGGAAATAATGAGGATCGGCTTGCTCTGCTGAGCGACCTTCTCGAGGATCGGAAGGAGGTCCTTCATCGCGGAGATCTTCTTCTCGTGGATCAGAATGTAGGGGTCTTCCATCTCCACGGTCATGCTCTCCCGGTTCGTGGCAAAGTAGGGGGAGAGGTAGCCGCGATCGAACTGCATTCCCTCCACCACTTCCAGGGTGGTGTCGAGAGACTTGGACTCCTCAACGGTGATAACCCCGTCCTTACCCACCTTCTCCATGGCGTCGGCGATGAGAGTTCCGATCTCGTCATCGTTATTTGCGGAAATCGCCGCGACGTGGGTGATGTCGTCCCGGTCCTTCACCGTCTTGGAACGCTTCTTGAGTTCATCCACGGCGATGGCAACAGCCTTGTCCATGCCGCGCTTGATTCCCATGGGGTTAACCCCGGCGGCGACGCTCTTGAGCCCCTCTTTGACAATCGAGTAGGCGAGAACCGTTGCCGTGGTAGTGCCGTCGCCGGCGATGTCATTGGTTTTGGTGGCGACCTCTTTGAGGAGGCTCGCTCCCATGTTTTCGTAGGGCTCTTCGAGCTCGATCTCCTTCGCGATGGTTACACCGTCGTTAGTGACCGTGGGAGAGCCCCACTTCTTGGAGAGAACCACGTTGCGGCCCCGGGGACCGAGTGTAACCCGGACGGCCCGTGCCATCTTTTCAACCCCGGCGAGGAGCTCTCGTCGGGCGTTTTCGCTAAATGCTAACTGCTTTGCCATTGTAACGCTCCCTAATCTTCGATCTTGGCGAGGACTTCGTCGTAGCCGATAATGAGCATCTCTTCACCGTCCACAACTACTTTGGTGCCTGCGTACTTGTCGTAGAGGATGTGATCCTTCTTCTTAAAGGAGTACTCCTCGGAGGTCTCCCCCACCTCCATCACAATAGCTTCGCTTGTCTTCTCCTGAGCGGTATCCGGAATCACAAGACCACTCTTTGTCTTGGTCTCCGCCTCTTTCGCCTTTACGAGAAGACGCTCACCGATGGGCTTAATCTTCATATGCCTCTCCTCAGTTTGTTTCGTCTGTGTCTCGGGTCTGCTCTACCCGCAAGAGCTCCATTCCCATGTCGCGAACAGTCTTGATCATCGCGTGAAGGGCAGCCTGGTCGCGCACCGGTCCACGCAAGAGCGTCGTTCCGTCGGGGAGGCGCTGCATCTCCATCCCCTCGAAGCCCTCCTGCCGGTTCTGCTCCAGGTGACCACGGACGACGATCTCATATTCCCGTGTCATATCCTGCTACCCTCCGAGTTGCAAAGTTAGAGTACTGCCGGTGAGGGTTGGGCGGCGCCTATCAAAAGATAGGTTTTGAGAGAGGAAGGCAGGTTCGCGACAGGTTTGTCGTGTCCCGGTCGCCACCTGGCCCGGCTCTCAGCTGCGGCCAACCACGGCGCCGGCGGGAGAGAACCGGTAGAGCCGGCGCCGCCGGTCGCGGAGCGTTTCGGTGACCCGAAGGGAAGGGTCCCCGGGCCCAGGCGCGCAGCGCCCCGGAGCACCCTAGACCAGACCCAACTCCCGGGCTCGGGCGGCCGCCTGGGTGCGGCTCTGGGCATCGAGCTTGGCGAGAATGCGGTTAATGTGCCATTTCACCGTTCCGGTGCTGATGTAGAGAGTCTCGGCGATCTCCGCGTTGGAAAGACCCCGGGCAAGCTCTCGCAACACCTCCCGCTCGCGCTCCGAGAGGGGCTCGAGGAGTTCCTGCTCAGCCTCAGGTTCTTCCAGGAGGTGATGGAGCTCCCGCTGCTGGCGCTGGAGCAAAGGGTAGCTATGAGCGGGGCGGAGAGACCGAAGGAGCGCCTCCTTAGCCTCCCGCTCCCGACCGTGAAACCGGAGAAAGGGCTCCGCAAGGACCACTCCGTGCACCAGAAGCAGGTGGGAGGCGTCCACCTTCTCGTAGAGGGTAAGTGCTTCCCTTACGTCATCCGGTGTCACTCCGGTCGATCGCTTCAGGGATACCGTGGCAGCCGCCAGAGGGAGTGTGAGTAGCGGCGTCATGGACTCTTCCGCGCCGATATGCACACCCTTGCTTCGCTCCACTTCTCGGCTCAGGAAGTTGAGGGCACCGGCGGCGTCGCCGTTTGCCAGGAGGGCGGCGCCGTAGTTGTACGCCACGCAACCGGGCAGAAAGGCAGGGGCCCGGCTGCGACACTGGTTTAAGGCGTTCTGGGCGGCGATCAGACTCGCCTGGGTATCCTCGGAAAGATAAGCGAGAAGCGTCTGTCCCAGAGCCCGGAGTACCTGCGCTACGCCCGATGTCGAGGCTTCTGCCTCTGCCAGTCGCACGATCCCCGGAGAAGTGAGATCGCCGACCCCCGCAAGAGCGGAGAGTATGAGCACTCCCGGCCTGGAGCCGTCTGTCTTCGGTTCCCGGGACACTCTTTCCAAGTGCGCTCTGAGTTCCTCCGGTCTCCGGTGTAGGTAGTAGGCCCAGCCGAGGAGCTCAAAGAGCGTCCTCTCTTCCCTCACCAACTTCGACGGAAGCCCCTCCGCAAGCTGTAGGAGCTGCCCCGGTCTGCCGGCCCAGAGGAGTCTCTCCGCCTCGCCGACCAGGAGCGGTAGAAACCGTTCCGGTCTTGTCGAGCGGAGGGCGTGACGAATCGCTTCCTCCCCCATTTCCGCCGACTCGAACCAGGAGGCCGCCCGCTCGTTGATTTCCTGGCGCCGTTCCCGGGGGAGCCGTGTTCGTAGAAAATCCGCAAAGAGGTAGTGGTATCGAAACCAGTCGCGACGCCCGTCGAGGCTCAGAACGAGTAGATTGTCGCGCTCGAGGCGCCTGAGGAGCTCCTCGCTGTCTTCCCGTTCGGTTACCCAGTCGCATATTGCCGAGTTAAACCTGTCGAGCTGGCTCGTCTCGTCGAGGAACTCGATCACCTCTGGTGGCTGAAAACGGAGCACCTCATCCATGAGATAGTCGATCACGTGCCGGTCGTTTCCGGAAAAGCTCTCCACAAAGGAGTGCGCCTCAGCCTCGCCTCGCCGGGCAAGAGAAACCATGGCCAGTTGAATAGCCGCAGCCCACCCTTCGGTCTTCTCCTGCAGCATCGCGATGTGCTTCGCATCCATGGTGAGCCCCGTGCTGCGACGCAGTAGCTCCGCCGTCTCCTCCCCGGTGAAGCTCAGCTCCTCCATCCTTATCTCCACGAGCCTTCCCTGAGCCCGGAGACGCGCAAGAGAAAGGGGAGGGTCTTCACGGGTGAGCAGGGCAAGGTGGAGATTTGGTGGCTGGAGCCGTAGGAGAGCCTCGAGAATCTCCTGAATTCCGGCGGACTCGATCACGTGGTAGTCGTCCAGAACCAGCAGCAGAGGCTGGGCCCGTTCGGCGATCAGATTCGAGAGGGAGATCGCCAGGCTCTCCGCGCCCCCCGGATGGTAACCGGTGGAGAGAGCCGTCAGAGGGCGTGCCTCTTCCCCCGGGAGGTGAGGCTTGATCGCATGAAAGAGGTAGGTGACAAAGCGCGCCGGGTCATCATCCTCCTGGTCCAGGCTGAGCCAGCCGTGATCCAGGTCATGCTCCAGGAGCCAGCCCGCCAGAAGGGAGCTCTTGCCGTAACCCGGAGGGGCGGAGACCAGGATCACACTTGCCGGAATCTCCATCGCTTCCGAGAGTATCTGCTCGACCCGGCTCCGCTTCAGGTGCTTCGGATGAACCGGTGGCACGGAAAGCTTGATTTTCGGAATCGACGCTTCCTCTCCCCCGCTACCTTTCATAGTTTCGTATACCGCCTGAAGTAGAAGTCTGCACGATTATAGGCCGAAGTGCGGGAGCTGGCTATACCACTGGCCTCAGATGCCTCCAACCAAAAAGACGAGATATACCGCATACGCCCCAAGGAGCGCTCCTCCCTCCCAGCGGTCGATGCGCCGTCCCTTCCTGGTAAAGATGAAAAGAAACACCAGAAGAGATACGCCCAGCAACGCGAGGAGATCCATCAGACCGCCGGGCTCCACGGAAACCGGGGTGATCACCGAGGAGAGACCGAGAATAAAGAAGACGTTAAAGATGTTGGATCCCACCACGTTGCTCACGGCGAGATCGTTCTGCCCCCGTCGGGCCGCGACGACGGAGGTTACGAGCTCAGGCAGGGATGTGCCCGCGGAGATGATCGTTATCGCTATGATCCGCTCCGAGACCTCGAGAATCCGGGCAGCCTCGACCGCTCCCCGCACCGTTAGCTCCCCACCCAGAAATAGTAGCCCAACACCGAGGATCGACGCGAGAATCGCCATTCCCGGAGCCCAGTTCGGTCCGGCAGGCTGGTCGGCTCCGGACTCATCTCGGAGCAGGGAGAGCGTGTAGCTCGTAAAGACGAGAAAGAATCCAAGAAGCAGGGCGCCTTCACTTCTTCCGATTACGGAAACACTCCCTTCCCCAAACCACCGGTCACCGGCGGCAACGATGACCGTGGCTACCGCAAGGAGTGCCAGGGGCACCTCAAAGCGGGTGGTGCGCTTGTGGATCGTCAGCGGCGCGATGAGGGCGGAGACACCGAGAATCACCGCGGTGTTGAAAGTATTGCTCCCGATGACGTTGCCAAAGGCGATTGCCGAGACGCCGTCCAGGGCGGCGGAAATGTTGACAATGAGCTCTGGTGTAGAAGTACCAAAGGCGACCACCGTAAGGCCTACCGCCGCCGGATGCACCCCGAGGCGGCTTGCCAGGGAGGATGCTCCATCCACGAGAAATCGAGCTCCGAGAATGAGCAGAACAAGGCCACCCACAGTCAGTCCGAGGGAAAGCAGCATAGCGCCTGTATACGCCGAAGCGGTCCAGAATGCAATCGTCTCCGGCGAGATTCTTCTCTATTTTTTCGATGATCACACCCGAGGACCCGGGAAGACTCAGCATCGCCTAGAGAAGAGTAACACCGCCCGGGGGGCGTGGTGTTCAATCTGGTACGGAGACACATGATGAAACGCACCTTGATTCTTGCTGCCCTGGTACTTGTCTGTTCGATAGCGCTCCACGCCCAAGAGGCGCAGGAGCGAAAGAGCTGGGGAGTCGTTCCCTTGCCGATAATTGCCTATTCCCCCGACTTCGGCGGAATGTTTGGAGCAGCGGCGATCTTTTTCTACGGGCCCGACGTGGGCGTCCCCGAGGAGCAGAAGGTCGGCCTTCGCAACAATACCGTCGCGGTCAATGGGATAATAACCACAAACGGATCCTACATCGGGGCCTTGGCTACAACCAACTATCTCGCCAGGGAGCAGTACCGTTGGGACAACTCGATTTCGGGAAATCAGATTCCCCGTTCTTTTTTCGGTATCGGGCCCGAGGCGGACAGGGAGGAGGCGTATACTGCCCGCTCCTTCGGAGCTTCCACCAACTTCAACGTTCAGGCGGCGGAAGAC
>CAYZHV010000185.1:0-8069 GCA_964478055.1 uncultured Spirochaetaceae bacterium
GAGACCCGCGGCCGGATTTTTCCGCGGTTCGTTGGAGAGATGGGCTGCCTGGAGAGGTGATTGTGACCGTACGCTTCTGGGTAAATCCGAGGGGAGAAGTGGTGGATCGGGAGTTCGTCCCTGCGGACCTCACTCTCCTGGCGCGAGGGGGCCTGCGGGAGGCGATAAACAGGACGATCAACGGCTGGCGCTTCGAGGCGGCCCCGGGCGCTGGCAGTCGAGAGCCGGGTCGGGTAGTCTACGTGATTGAGCGGTAGGAACGGCAGATGAGACACTTCGAAGCGGTCGTCTTTGACGTGGACGGCACGCTGTACGACAACTGGCGCATGTATCTTCGCTCGCTTCCCTTTGCCCTGAGGCACCTGAGACTTCTGGGTGCCTTTAGCAAAGTACGAAAGAAGATTCGCAGGATCCGGCCGATCGAGGACTTCTGCTCCCTGCAGGCGGAAATGCTTGCAGATGAGCTGGGTATGGATCGCGGGGAGGCTCGGGAGCTCATAAACCGTGCGATTTACCGGGAGTGGGAGGAAAAACTCGAGGGGATGCCGGTCAATCCGGGAGTCCCGGAGCTTCTTTCCTACCTTCAGAAAGAGAGCTCCCTCAAGTGCGGGGTGCTCTCGGACTTTCCGATTGAGCGCAAGCTCCGGCTTCTCGGCATCGATGATGGGTGGGATGTAGCCCTCTCCTCGGAGGATGTGGGCTATCTCAAGCCGAATCCCGAGCCCTTTGAGGAGGTGGCTCGAAGGATGAATGTTCGCCCGGAATCGGTGCTCTACGTGGGCAACAGCTACCGGTACGACGTCCTCGGAAGCAAGGCTGTGGGCATGCTCTGCGCCCATTATGTCCGAGGAAAGGTGGCGGAGACCCGGGCGGACCTCTCATTTTCCGGTTTTGAGCAGCTTCATCGGTGGATTCTACAGCAACAGGAATACACATAACAGCAGAAGCCGTATATACTTAGTACAAGGTCAACTGGGAGACCTTTGGAGAGGGGAACTATGCCGGTATTCTCACTAAGTAACGCAGTTATCCTGCTGGTGGTTGTGGCAATCCTTGCTGTCTACCGACAGCTCGATCGCAACAATCGCTCGTTGGAAAAAGTGAAGCGGTTCGTCGACCGCGCTCACGCCGAAATGGACGAGGTGGTACAGGAAAAGATCACCAACCTCCGTGACATCGGTATCGAGGTCGACGTACATCAGAAAGCTGCCATGGAGGTCCTGAAGCGCAATCAGGAAATCGAGGAGCAGCTGGAGCAACGGGCGGAAAAGCTCAACGAGATCCGGGATCGGATCGACACCTACGACCAGACCCTGAACGACCTCGTTGAAATGACCCGCCGCACCGAAGAAAACATCAATCGCCTCCATAGCGAGTCCGACTACGTTGACAAAGTCGGCAAACGAATCAAGGCGCTCCACGGTAAGCTCGAGGAAGTGGAACGCTCCATACCCGCCCTTGTAAGCGGCTTTGAAACACAGAACAACCAGCGACTGGACCAGCTCGAGGAGGAGATCTTCCAGAAAACTGAGGCCCGGGTGGGCGATGTGCTCTCCTCCGTGGACGCCGCGGATGTCCGGGTTCAGGAGTTCACCGAAAAGGTCGCCTCCATGCAGGAGGATGCGGAGACGCTCTCGAACCGCACCGAGGAGGAACTGAGGTCGGCGAAGACGCAGATCGAGGAAGAGCTTCGCAACTCCATAGCCGAGTACCAGGACCGCTTGGAAGCGCTGCAGGAGGAGTACGACTCCCATCTCCAGGAGGCCGCCCGGCGGGGTGAGGCGCTGGAGACCTCGGCGCTGCAGCAGCTGCGGGAACGGATTGACGAGCGCTTTCACTCCGTGGAGGAGGAGAGTCTCTCTCGGGCGGACTCTCTTCTTTCCCAGGTCAGCCAGGAGGTTACCGGCCGCTTCGACGAGCTGAAGAGTAACGTCCGGGAGTGGACGGAGCAGACCAAGGAACAGATGAGCGAGCTCGAGCGCTACGAGAGCGAGCTCTCAGAGCGCCTCCAGACGATGGAGGGACAGGTCTCCACAACCGAAACCACCCTCGAAGAGAATCTCCGGACCCTGCGAAACCGGAGCGAGAATCTCACAAGCTCCACGGTGGAGCAGTTCAATACGCAGATTCAGGATCTTCAGACTCAGTTCACCGGGGAGTTTCGCCGTATCCAAGAAGAGGGCGAGGAGCTCGGCCAGCGTACCGTAGAGTCCATAAACGGCGAGGTCGAGGCGATGCGAAGCCGTTTCGAGGAAGCGATCTCCGAGATTCAGGGGCTCTACGAGAACGCTCGAGTTACCTTGGAAGAGCGGCAGAACGCCCTTGATGAGCAGTCCTCGGCGATTACCAGTCGTCTCGACTCCTTCCGTGATGAGTTTACCACCGCCCTCAACGGCGCCTCCCAGGAGGTGGAGCAACGGGTCCTGGCAGATCTGGAAAACCGCCTCAAAGAGTACGAGTCAGAGTTTACCTACCGGTTCAACCGCCTCGAGGAGGTTGGCGGGGACATCGACGGCCTCGAGGCGAACCTTCGCACCTCCATGGAGCGCATCTCCGAGCGGATCCGGGGCGATTTTCTCAAGTTCGGCGAGGAGCTCCGAGCCGAGCGGGAGCAGGAGCGCTCTCAGGCGGCGGAGCAGATGGACGCCGTAAGGGGCGAGATGAGTCGCCTGGAGCAAGGCCTCGATGAGCTCAAGCAGCGCGCCTATGACAACGTCAGCGAGAAGCTCAAAGTCTTCGAGGATGAGTTCTTCAAGGATCTCAGAGAGCGCTCCGACGGCATGGAGCAGAGAATCGAGGCGTGGCGAGAGGATGTGGACAACCGTCTCACCACAATAAGCGAGGAGGCGAGAACCGAGCGAAACGAGCTCGAGCAGCAGTACTCCTCCACTGTTCGACAGCGACTCAACGAGATGCAGGAGCGCATTTGGGGACAGTTCGAGAAGTTCCAGTCTCAGGTGGAGACCTATAGGGAGAGTCTCGACAACAGAATCGAGGCTTCCGAGCAGGCCGCCGCGGCCTACGAGGAGAGCACCAAGGAGGAGATCGAGGCGCTCAAGGAGCGCTCCTACCAGAACTTCCGACAGGAGTTCAGTCAGCATGACGCCAAGCTCCGGGAAGAGGTGCGAGGCTTCACCCGGGAGATGGAGGAGACGATCGGCACCGTTCGGCAGGAGGTCACTCAGGGACAGGAAGAGCTCAATCAGATGCTCGCGGACGCCCGTTCGGACGTCTCCGTCTGGCAGACCCAGGTCCTCAACGAGCTCCAGAGCTCCAAGAACGACATGGATGGTCGCTTCGCGGATGTGCGGGTGCAGCTCTCCGAGAGTGTTCAATCCCTCCGGGATCAGATCGGAGGCGAGTATCGCCAGGCTCTGGAAGAGACCGAGGAGGAGCGGGAGACACTACGAAACGAGCTTTCTACCCTGCGGAACTCCCTCACGGAGCTGGAGGAAGATATCGGCAGCCGCTCTGTAGAGGCGATTCAGGAGTTCGAGCGGCGGTACAAGAGCTTCAAGGACGAGCTCGAGGGTCGTTCCAGGGAGGTGCTCCAGGAGACCGAGCAGCGTACCAAGGATCTGAGGGAGTTTATCCAGCAGAGTCGGGAGCAATTCAATTCCATGCGGAGCAAGCTCCTTGGTGAGCTGGACGAGCAGACGCAGGTGCTCTCGGTCAACCTCCAGGAGATCGAGAAGAAGCAGAAGAGCTTTATCGAGCAGACCAAGATTTTCGAGCGGGCGGACACCCTCAAGGAGGAGCTCGAGGCGGCCCTGGCGGATCTCAAGAGCGATCTCGACCGCCTAGGCCAGCAGCAGCAGGAGGTCCGGGAGATAGAGGCGCAGTTTGCAAAGATTCGGAAGGTCTCCTCCGAGGCAAACGAGAAGATGTCCCGCTTTATGGGCGAGAAGCGCCGAATCGACATGCTCGAAGACGACTACAAGCGGCTGATCGGCATGTCCCAGTCCGTGGAGCAGAAACTCGAGCAGGTTACATCCAGCGAGGATCAGCTTCAGCAAATTCAGGTCAAGATTCGAAGTCTCTCAGAGTTGGAGGAGGAGGTCGAAAACCGATTCGAGCGAATCGAGAAGAAGCGAACCCTCCTGGACACCACTACGGAACAGCTCGACCAGAGCTTTCAGAAAGCAGGCGAGATCGAGCAGGAAGTAGCCCAGCTTCAGTCGGAGATGGAAGGCTTTCCACAGCAGATCAGCGAGCTCTCACGGAACATCCAGGCTCTCGCCTCAAACAAGAAGAGCGCGGACCAGGCGGTCAAACAGCTCAACAACCTGGAGAAGAGTCTCGGAGAGATCGAAAATCGGATGAACCAGCTCCAAAAGGCGCGCGAATGGCTCGCCCGCACCGAAACTCGCCTCGAGGAGGTGGGCCGGGAGGCGGACGAGCAGGTCAAACTGCTCGGGTCCATTCTTCGGAAGGAAAAGGGTGAGGCCTCGGGCAACGGCCAGGGCAGCGATCGTGGGGCTCCCTCCATGAGCGCCCGAGATACGGTGACCAAGCTCGCCCATCAGGGTTGGAAGGTCGAAGAGATCGCCCGGGCGACCAAGGTTAGCCGTGGGGAGGTGGAGCTCATCCTGGAGCTCGCCTCCAAGAAATAGCTCTTCCCGGGGCTCGGCGCAACTGATGTTCTCGTAAGCAGATAGGGAAGACGGAGTCTCTTGACCCGACCCCGCCGTTGTGCCTATGTTAACGGCACACGAACTACATGATAGAGGTTTCCATGTCCAAGAAGAAGCAAGAGCAGGGCGAGAGCTCTACGTCCTTAAATGAGGAGCAGGTCGCCCAAGAAGAGCCACAGGAAGGTGGCGAAGAAGATAGAAGCGAAGAGACGCAGACCGAAGAGCAGAAGAACAACGGGGCTCAGGCAAGTCACGAGGCTGGGAACGCTGAGCTCGAAGAGAGGATCGAGGAGCTCACCGCGGAGGTCAGCTCCCTGAAAGACCAGTACCTGCGAAAGCAGGCGGATTTCGAGAACTTTCGGCGTAGAATGCAGCGGGAAAAGGCGGAGACCGCCACCTACGCGAACCAGCAACTTCTGCTTGACATCATCACTATCATTGATGACTTTGAAAGAGCCATAAAATCCGCGGAGGAGTCCCGTGACTTCGATGCGTTCCACGACGGAATTGTGATGATCGAGAAGCAGTTCACCTCAATGCTTGAACGCAAATGGGGACTTCAGCGCTTCGACTCGGAGGGCGAGGAGTTTGACCCGCAGAAGCATGAGGCCGTCGCCTCCGAGCCCGCCCCGGGTGCAGACTCGGCCAAAGTAGCTGAGGAATTCCAGAAAGGTTATATGTTGCACGACCGCGTGCTCAGATCCGCGAAGGTAAAAGTCGCAATGCCCGCACCCGCAGAGGGTGATAATGATTCCGCGTCTAGTTGATCGTGAAGGAGAAATAGAGGATGAGTAAGATTATTGGTATCGACCTTGGTACTACCAACTCCTGCGTCGCCGTAATGGAAGGCGGCGAGCCTGCTGTAATTCAGAATGCCGAGGGCAACCGCACCACTCCCTCGATGGTTGCTTTTGTTCAGAAAGGGGATAATCTCGAGCGCCTCGTCGGGCAACCGGCGAAGAACCAGATGGTTACCAATCCCGACCACACCATTTACTCCATTAAGCGCTTCATGGGGCGCAGGTACTCCGAGGTGGAAGGTGAGATCAAGATGGTCCCTTACGGGGTGACCAAGGACCCGAGCGACGGCGTCCGAATCAAGGTGGAGGACAAGGAGTACGCTCCCCCGGAGATTTCCGCGGCTATCTTGCAGAAGATGAAAGAGACCGCCGAGGACTATCTCGGTGAGACGGTTACCAAGGCGGTCATAACGGTTCCTGCCTACTTCAACGACTCCCAGCGCCAGGCGACCAAGGACGCCGGACGAATCGCCGGGCTCGAAGTCGAGCGCATCGTAAACGAGCCCACCGCGGCGGCCCTCGCCTACGGCTTCGGTAAAGAGCAGAAGGAGGAGCGGATCGCGGTTTACGACCTCGGTGGCGGCACCTTCGATATATCGATTCTCGAAATCGGGGACGGAGTCTTCGAGGTAAAGGCCACAAACGGTGATACTCACCTCGGTGGCGACGACTTCGACCAGCGTGTGATCGACTGGCTCGTGCAGAGCTTCAAGAGCGACCACGGCATCGATCTGAGCCAGGACCGGATGGCGCTGCAGCGGCTGAAAGAGGCTTCGGAGAAGGCGAAGAAGGAGCTCTCGAGCACCCAGTCCACGGAGATCAACCTTCCCTTTATCACCGCTGACTCCAGTGGTCCCAAGCACTTGCAGTACACTCTCAATCGGGCGAAGTTCGAGCAAATGGTCGCGGATCTCGTGGAGAAGACTAAGGGGCCCTGTCAGCAGGCGCTCAAGGATGCCGGCGTGAGTGCCGGAGAAATCGACGAAGTCATTCTTGTTGGTGGTTCCACCCGGATTCCCGCGGTACAGCGGCTGGTCAAGGACCTCTTCGGCAGGGATCCCCACAAGGGAGTCAACCCGGACGAGGTTGTGGCCGTGGGGGCCGCGGTACAGGGCGGCATTCTCGGCGGCGACGTAAAGGACGTGCTCCTTCTCGACGTAACGCCCCTCTCCCTCGGTATCGAGACCCTCGGAGGTGTATTCACCAAGCTAATCGAGCGAAACACCACCATTCCTACGAGCAGGAGCCAGCATTTCTCCACTGCTCAGGATAATCAGACGGCAGTCTCCATTCACGTACTTCAGGGTGAGCGGGAGATGGCGAGTCAGAACAGGACACTCGGACGATTCGACCTGGTCGGTATACCCCCGGCCCCTCGAGGTGTGCCGCAGATCGAGGTCACTTTTGACATCGACGCGAACGGCATTCTCCACGTTTCCGCTAAGGATCTCGGCACCGGCAAGGAGCAGAAAATCCGCATCGAGGCATCTTCCGGTCTCAACGAGGATGAGATCAACAAGATGGTCAAGGACGCCGAAGCCCACGCTGAGGAAGACAAGAAGGCTCGGGAGTCCGTGGAGGCGAAGAACGAGGCGGACAGCCTCATCTATTCCACCGAGAAGTCCCTGAAGGACTACGGCGACAAGATAACCGATGCCGATCGGGAGGCTATCAACAGCGCCATCTCCGACCTTCGCGGCGTGATGGACAGCAACGACCTCGACTCCATCAAGGAGAAGATCGAGGCCCTGAAGCAGGCTTCCTACAAGCTGGCGGAAGAGGTGTACAAACAGCAGGCTGCGGAGCAGCAGGAAGGCGGAGCCGAAGCGGGAGGCCCCGGAGCCGGAGCCGAAGGCGGCGCAGCCGGCGGCGAGGAAAACGTTCAGGACGCGGACTACGAGGTCGTGGACGACGACGAGAACGAGAAGCAGTAGGCTTGAAGTAGGGGAGCGTCCCGGTGGCAAAACGAGACTACTATGAGGTCCTGGGCGTCCCCCGGGACGCCTCAAAGGAAGACATAAAGCGCGCCTATCGCAAAATTGCGGTAAAGAACCATCCGGACCGCAACCCCGGGGATGAGGAGGCTGAGAAGCGCTTCAAGGAAGCTACGGAGGCGTACGAGATCCTCGCTGACGAACAGAAGCGAAAGGCGTACGACCAGTTTGGCTTCGCCGGCGTCGAGGGTGCCGCCGGTGGCGGTGGGCCTCAGGATTTTTCCAACGTATTTCGCGACTTCGAGGACATCTTTGGGGACTTCGGAGGGATTTTCGACCAGTTCTTCGGTGGCGGCGGCAGACGAGGCCGCGGCGGCGCCGGGGGACGGAGCGGAGCCCAGCGCGGTGCGGATCTTCGCTACGACCTCGAGATAACCTTTGAGGAGGCGGTATTCGGAGCCAAGAAGGAGATCGTTTACCGCCGTCGGGTATCCTGCGAGCACTGCGGCGGCTCCGGCGCCGAGCCGGGCTCGGGTAAGAAGACCTGTCCCACCTGCGAGGGAATGGGGCAGGTTCGGCGAAGCTCCGGATTTTTTTCCATGGCGACGGTTTGTCCCACCTGCGGCGGTACCGGTTTCACCCTGGAGAATCCGTGCAACGAGTGTAACGGCCAGGGTGTGGTGGAGAAGCGCCAGCGAATC
>CAYZHV010000186.1:0-8058 GCA_964478055.1 uncultured Spirochaetaceae bacterium
AACGGTTTTCAAGACCGCCTCCTTAAACCGCTCGGACATCTCTCCAGTATGCAGAGAGAGACTATAGCGAGGGCATGGTCCTTTGTCAACGACCGCGGAGGAGTGTATAAGAGGGGAAGCATGAAGTTCGAAAGCTACACTTTGGCGGAACGGCCGGACCTGATCGATGAACAGGACCGGTTGATGGAGCAGGAATGGCCCGATTTTGTGATCGAGGGAGAAGGGGCCTACGGTTGGAACGAACTCTTTTCGGAGTTTCGGGAGTACCAGTTCGTGCTGGTCGAAGAAGGCGAGATCGTCGCTATCGGAAACACCATACCCCTGCGTCTCGACCGGGAGGTCTCGGATCTCCCCGCGGAAGGGTGGGACTGGGCTCTGGCAAAGGGTCACGAAGACAAGCGGAACGGCGCCGATCCGGACACGCTCTGCGCGCTCTCGGCGACCGTAGTTTCTGATCATCGAGGCAAAGGTTTGGCCACAGCTCTGCTAGATCAAATGAAGCGCATTGCTCGGGCGGAGGGTCTGCAACGACTGATTGCGCCGGTTCGCCCGACCCGAAAAAGCGAATTCCCCTTGATTCCGACGGCTTCCTACGCCGCATGGACTCGCCAGGATGGTGAGCCCTTCGATCCCTGGCTCCGGGTTCATCTTCGAGCTGCTGGGCGAGTGATACGGGTCGCCTCACGCTCCATGACGATCGGCGGAACGCTACAGCAGTGGAGCCGGTGGACGGAGCAGGAGTTCCCCGGAAGCGGCGAGTACACGATTCCCGGCGGACTCGTGCCGCTCTCGGTGGACATCGAGGCGGGCCGGGGCGAGTACGTGGAGCCTAACGTCTGGGTTGTCCACGATCTCTGATGCGCCTCGAGGATCTACATCCGCCGAAAGCCACTTTTTTCTCCAGGGGTGCCGTCGAGGTAGCCCAGGCGCTTCTCGGGACGTACCTGATTTCGGAGATTGGTGGTGTGATGACGGGAGGGCGAATAGTCGAAACTGAAGCGTACACCGCCGACGACCCGGCCTCGCACTCCTTTTCCGGCCCCAGGGAACGGAACAGCTCCATGTTCCAGACCGGAGGAACCCTCTACGTCTATCTAATCTACGGTGTTCACTACTGCCTGAACGTAGTAACCGGTCCGGCAGGTGTGGGCGAGGCGGTCCTCCTGCGCGCGATCGAGCCCGAATGGGGTGTCAAAGAAATGGCACGTCGCCGTGGGAAAGCGGGGACCACGCAAAAAGTGTCCAGGCGTCCGGGTCAGGGTCTTGCAGATGGTCCGGGGAAGCTAGCCCAGGCACTCGGAGTAACCATCGATGAGGATAGATCCTCACTTCTCGACGGACCAGTACGGTTGCTCCTCCCCCGGGAGCCCATGCCCGAGGAGCGGATTATCGCCACCCATCGCATAGGCATTACAAAAGCTGCCCGGATGCACCGGCGCTTTGTCGATAGCGAGAGCGAGTTACTGTCTAAAAAAGTATACAAAGGAAGGAAGTAAGGGCGCCTGGGTCGAGGCCGCTGCGCTCGGTCTGACCGGCGCTACTCCTCCGGGTTCGCGCCGAGGAGGGAGGCAAGTCGTTCCAGATCCTCCATCGAAAAGTAGGAGATCTCGATCCTGCCCCGGTGGTTCGTTCCACTGAGGTTGACTTTGGTCCCCAGGGACTCGATCATCGCTTGCTCGATTCGCTTCATCTCCACGCTCTTCTGCGGTGCCGTCTTCCCACTTTTACCACTTTCGATGTCGAGCTCGTCCTCTTCGACGGCGATCTCCGGCGCCGCGCCTCCCGAGGCAACACCTTCGCCACCGACCACAGCCCGAATCGCAAGCTCAGCCTCCGCGCCGTCGGCAATCAGCGAGACCGCCCGCTCCACCTGCCGGACCGAGAGACCTTCCTTCTCGATCACCTGGAGGAGCTTCTCCTGGGCGCCGGTGTCCTTGAGAGCAAGGAGGGTCCTGGCATGGCCCGCCGAGAGCTGTCGATGGTAGATTGCTTCCTGAACTGTTTCCGGCAGGTTGAGTAGACGCACGGTATTGGCCACCGCTGATCGGCTGACACCGAGACGTTGAGAAAGATCCTCCTGGCTCAGGCCTGCGCTGTCCATGAGCCGGCGGTACGCCCGGGCCTCCTCCATCGGGTTGAGATCCTCTCGCTGAATGTTCTCGATCAGGGCGATCTCGAGCTTCTCCTCCTCGGAGAAGCTACCCGGAAGAACGGGCACAACCGTAAGCCCCGCCATTTCCGCGGCCCGGTAGCGCCGCTCCCCGGCAACTATGACGTAGTCGCCGTCGCTCTGCTCTTCAGCAAGAATGGGCTGGATTATTCCGCGCTCGGAGATGGAACGGGCGAGCTCTTCAAGGTGTTCGGGAGAAAACTCTTTTCGCGGCTGGTCCGGGTTGGGTCGCAGCTTGTCGATCGGTACGGACACGACCCCGGCAACCTGCTCTTCGAGCTGTGAGAGATCCCTCCCCTGGAGGAGGGCGTCGATACCTTTTCCCAGTCTCCGTTTACCCACGGGCAAGAACCTCTTCAGCGAGCTTCACATAGCTCCGGGCGCCGACACAGTTCGCGTCGTACTGGGTCACGGGTATCCCGTGGGAAGGCGCCTCGGAGAGCCGGATATTTCGGGGAATGATTGTGCGAAACACTCGTTTCCCGAAGTAGCCGATGACCTCCTGGACCACGTCATTCGCGAGACGGGTGCGAGAGTCGTACATGGTGAAGAGAATGCCGAAGATGTCGAGATCGCGGTTGTACTGCTGCTGCACCCGCTTAATGCTCTGCAGGAGTTGGGTGAGTCCCTCCAGGGCGAAGTACTCAGTCTGAAGGGGAATAATGACTGACTCCGCGGCCACCAGTCCGTTCAGGGTGAGGAGGCCCAAGGAAGGAGGACAGTCGATGAAGACGTAATCGTACTCCGACGAGAGGTCCGCCAGAGCTTCTTTTAGAAAGAATTCCCGCCGCTCCTCGGTGACGAGCTCTATATTTGCGCCGGTGAGATCGGGCCCGGAGGGAATAATGCGCAGGTTCGAGACCGTGGTCTCCTGAGTCACTTCCGAGGGAGAGAGTTCTCCGCTGAGAAGCTCGTAAATGCCTTTTTGCTTACGGTCGGCGCCTACGCTACTCGAGAGATTTGCCTGGGCGTCAAAGTCAACAAGGAGGACGGATTTCCCCTTTTCTGCCAGGGCGGCCCCGAGATTTGCTGCAGTGGTGGTTTTGCCGACGCCACCCTTCTGATTGGCAATTACGATCGTATGTCCCATGCGAGTTACTGAGTATACTCGATAGCGCCTCTATTGTCATGCCGATTGCTTTTCAATATTTATGCATCCGTTGACACCGTAACGCATATTCATTACTACATTATGGAATCACAGAACCAGAAAGTAGGAGGATCTACTATGAAGCGACTGAGTGCGATTTTGCTTGTTTTGCTTATCGCAGGGGGAAGTCTTTTCGCAGGCGGCCAGGCTGAAGGCGATGACAATGTTATCACCGTGGGTACCGACGCCACCTGGCCCCCGATGGAGTTCATCAACGAAGATCAGGAGCTCGTCGGTTTCGACATCGACCTGATGAACGCGATTGCCGATGCCGCGGGATTCGAGGTTGAGTTTCAGAACACAGCCTGGGACGGTATCTTTGCCGGTCTCGGTAGCGGCGACTATGACGCAGTTATTTCTTCGGTGACCATTACCGAGGAGCGGGACGAGACAATGGACTTCTCCGAGCCCTATCTCAACGCCGGGCAGGTACTCGTTGTTCCGGCCGACGGGCCCGAAGGCATAACAGATCTCGCCTCGGAGATGAGCGGTGCGGTTATCGGAGCTCAGATCGGTACCACCGGTGCCATCCTGGTGCAGGACGCGGGACTTGAGCTGCGCACCTACGATGAGATCGGCCTCGCCATCGAAGACCTGGCCAACGGCCGGATCGACGGGGTTGTGGCGGACACCCCGATAGCCGCGGACTACGCGCTACAGAATGAGAACTACGCCGAAACCCTCAAGATCGGAAGCGAGCCGTTTACGGAGGAGCTCTACGGTATCGCGGTGAATGAGGGGAACGATGAGGTTCTCTCGATGATCAACGAGGGTCTCGAGATCGTGAAAGAGAACGGCACGATCGAGGATCTGCAAGACAAGTGGCTCCGATAGCTCCCGTGGGACGCTGCTACCGTGGCTGAAAAGCAGAACAACATAACCGTTTCAGACGGAGCGTTGATTCCCGACCGGGCGGAGAAGTCGATCTTCTCCGCCTGGCGGATCTCGTTTATCGGCGCAATTGGGCTCCTCGTACTACTTCCGGTCATCTCACCGAGTCCCTACGGGGAGATCATTCGCTTCCTCCCGGACGGGATTCTTCGGACCTTTCAGGTGACCGTCGCCTCGATTCTTCTCGCCCTGGTAATCGGTCTCATCACCGGACTCGGGAGAATATCGAAAATCATCCTGGTCAACCGTATCGCCACGATCTACGTGGAGGTGATACGAGGAATCCCGTTGCTCGTTCAGCTCTTCTACATCTACTACGCCCTTGGCAAGTTCGTGCAAGTTCCCCGGATCAGCGCGGCGATTATCGCCATGTCGGTCTGTTATGGCGCGTATATGGGCGAGATCTTCAGAGCGGGTATTCAGTCGATTCCGAAGGGTCAAATGGAGGCGGCTCTCGCCCTGGGCATGAGTCGACGACAAGCGCTGCGATTGATTATTCTCCCGCAGACATTTCGTGTTATCCTTCCGCCTATCGGAAACGAGTTCATCGCCCTTCTCAAGGACTCCTCCTTGGTTTCCATCCTTGCGGTGAGCGACCTGTTGAGGCGGGGCCGGGAGTACGCATCGGTCTCCTTCAGATATTTTGAAACCTACACCGTGGTGGCTCTTTGCTATCTGGTTTTGACACTGTTCTTCTCCAAGTTGGTAGCCGTCATGGAAGAGAGGCTGGATCGAAGTGGCACAACAAGCAACTAACTCGCAAAACCGCGTTCGCATAGAGAACGTGTCCAAGCACTTTGGCACTGTGGAGGCCGTACGCAACGCCACATTCAACGTGGCTCAAGGAGAAGTGGTGCTCGTAATCGGCCCCTCCGGCAGCGGAAAGAGCACCCTCCTCCGATGCGTGAACCGTCTCGAACGAGCTACCGAAGGCGATATCTGGATCGATGAGGAGCGCGTCACCGATCCCCGCGCAAATATCCGCGGTATCCGGGAAGAGGTCGGTATGGTCTTTCAGCAGTTCAACCTCTTTCCCCATCTCACCGCCCTGGACAACATCGCCATCGGTCCGAGGAAGATCCGAAAGCTCTCCAAGGAGGAGGCGTACGCGCGAGGCAGAAAGCTCCTCGCCCGGGTCGGCCTGCAGGACAAGGAGAAGAACTATCCGGACCAACTCTCCGGGGGTCAGCAGCAGCGGGTAGCCATTGCCCGGGCCCTTGCCATGCAACCGAAGGTGATGCTCTTCGACGAGCCCACCTCTGCTCTCGATCCGGAGATGATCAAGGAAGTTCTCGACGTCATGCTCGACCTTGCCAAGGAGGGGATGACAATGCTCGTTGTCTCCCACGAGATGGGCTTTGCCCAGGCCGCGGCGGACAAGGTCATATTCATGGACAATGGCGAGGTGATAGAGAGTGGCGCGCCCTCAGAACTCTTCACCAATCCGAAAGAGGAACGAACAAAACGATTCTTGGATCACATCCTCTAGGGGGAGGCGTAGACGAGATGGCGGGCGCAGGGGTATCCTTGGCGCCCGTTTTTGCGTTTTTTCTAACCATGAGTTTCAAAAAGTCCGAGAATTCTACTACGGACGTAGTAGATTCTTTGAAAGCCCGCATTGCAATGTGTGCGCTTTCTGTTAGAGTAAAACCGTAGGTCGCGATGAAGGGGTTTAATGTGGCTGGTTCTCAGCGGATCACCGACGAGGCAACGTTGCGGGCGTTTCCTAAAGTGGAACTACACCGGCACCTCGAAGGTACCTTTGAACTTAATACACTGCACAAGATGGCAATGAGGAACGGCCTGGATCTCCCGGAAGAGATGGGAGAGTTCAAGAAGGCGGTTCAGTTTCCCAAAGACTCGGAGCCGGACTTTCTCAAATTCCTCTCCAAGTTTCGTGTCGACTGGTACCGGACCCTCGACGACGTCTATGACATCACCCACGCCTCCGTCCTGGACATGGTAAACGACGGGATCTTTTACATTGAGCTTCGCTTCTCCCCGGAGCACTTCGCCCTTCAGAACGACTTTGATCGGAGGATTATCACCAAGCTTGTCATACGGGCGGCCAACGAAGCCGCCGCGGAGGCAGGAATCTACCTTCGCTTTCTCATCACCTTCAACAGAATGAAGCAGACCCCGAAGGAGATGATCGACCTCTACGAGGAGATAAAGAGCCTCAAGCAGGATGAGATCGTCGGCGTCGACCTCGCGGGAGACGAAACGAACTATCCCCCAGAGGACTTCGTCGAGTTCTTTGACCACGTCAAGAAGGACGGCATCTACAAGGCGACAATCCACGCCGGCGAGGTCACCCCTTCACACCAGATCTGGACCTCTATTCGCGATCTACACGCCCAGCGCATCGGACACGGCACAAGCTCCATAGACGATCCCAAGCTGCAGCAGGTTCTCAAGGATGAAGGTATTGTCCTGGAGCAGTGCATCACTTCGAACTACCAGACCGGGTCCTGGGCGGATGAGAAGAACCATCCCCTGGGACGGCTCTTTAAAAACGGTGTGCCCGTAACGATCAACTCCGACGATCCGACGATCCAGGACACGGATCTCTCTGAGGATTACGTTAAGGCGGTGAACTACTTCGACCTCACCGTGGACGATCTCGAAAAGCTGAACATGATCGCCATCGACGGCGCCTTTGTTACGGAAACCGAGAAGATCGATCTCAAGAACCGATATCGCCGGCGGCTCAAGGAAATCTCCGAGATCCCGGCCTCATAAGACCCTGAGAAGCCTCCTCTTCCGTTAAACCCAGTTAACCCCCAAGGAACCTCGAGAAGCGTCTCTGAGCGCTTTCTCGAGCCGCTCCCGGCTTTCTTCTCGTACTCCCAGGCGAATCGTAACTGTTTCCGCATAGGACTCATCCAGAGTTCTCGCGCCACTCTCCTCCAGAACACTCTTCACCCCGTCCAAGAGGTGATAAGGGACTTCCAGGATACCTTCCGCCTCGTTGACCAACTCCCGGGTCGGAAGGCTCTCCAGGGCGAGTTTGGCTCCCTCGCTGTAGGCGTGGACGAGCCCGCCAGTTCCGAGCTTCGTGCCTCCGAAGTATCGAACGATGGTTACCAGCACGTTCGTCACGTCGCTTCCGCGCAGGACCTCCAGAGCCGGGCGGCCCGCGGTGTTTCGCGGTTCCCCGTCGTCACTCATGCCGAACTGCCGGTTCTTTTCATCCCCGTGAGAGAAGGTGTAGACCACGTGCGCCGCCTTAGGATGCTCCTCCCGCTTCTCCGAAAGGAGGGCCCGGGCGTGGTTATCGTCTTCGATCCGCTGTGCCTCACAGATGAACCTGGAGCGCTTTATGAGGAGTTCCTCTTTTGACCGTCCAGTCGGCTCTCTCAAAGGCATGTTGATATTGTACAGGGTCGCGTCGACTTCGTCCCGACCTCCTGGTCACGCGTTGCCGCGGAGATCCGCTTCCCGGCGAGCTGTGTGTGGGATCAATTGTTTCACGTGAAACAGCCAAGGGGCCCCTCTGCCCGAGGAGCTTCTCCGGCACCCGGGGGTTCGGGCCCCCTCGTTCCGGGGTCGAAACTTTCGGTTGTGGACAGTAAGCAAAGTTACCCGGGAACCTAAGTTCTGACGCCCGAGGTCACTGGTTCCGGAGGTGGCAACTCAATGTTTCACGTGAAACAAAACGGGCGCTCCCAACTCTGGAAGCGCCCGTCCACGCTACAGCCTGTTTCAGCTTTTCTGTCATTAGTTTGCGGAATCCACCAGCTATCCTAAGGATCCCCGATCAAACTCCGCGGCCCGTCGCGAAGCCCGGTCGCCTCTACATCGGCTCTTCCGCGTCTTCTTCCTCGTCGTCGTCCTTGGCGGCTCG